>NZ_LIQQ01000087.1 GCF_001418565.1 Streptomyces graminilatus
TGGACGGTAGGCCAGGGCCAGGCCGAAGGCAGGCGCCAAACCGAAGGCGGGCGCCAGGCGGTGTGCAGGGGGCAACGCGGGCTCCAGAACAGGGGGGGGCGGGAGTGCGGGGTGCGGAGGTTCGCCGGGCCGGACGCACAGGGCGCCGCCCGGTGAAGGGCGGCGCCGCCGTGTCGTACGAGAGGTCGTGCCGTCGGGTCAGCCGTCGTGGCGGGCGGCGGTGCGGCGGCGCAGGACGTAGGTGCCGGCGCCCGCGAGCAGCAGCGCGCCCGTGGCCGTACCGACGAGCGTGCCGGTGTTGTCGTCCTTGGTGGATTCCGTGGCGGGGGCCTCGCCCGCGGCGACACCGCCGCGCGGGTAGTCCTTGCCGGACGCGCGCTTCGCGGCTTCGGCCTTCCTGGCATCGCTTTCCTTCAGCGACCTGGCGTCCTCGGCCTTCTTCTTCTCCAGGGCGTCCTTCCGGGCCGGGGTCAGGTCGGTCGCGCCCGGTGTCGGGGTCGAGTCGGCGAAGGCCGAGGTGGCCGGGACGAGCAGCGCCCCGGCCGCGACGCCGGTGAGGACGGCGGCCTTGAGAGAGCGCAGCGGGCGCGACGGACGCAGGTTGAGACGGCGGGACATGTAAGTGCTCCAGTTCCAGCCCGGGTTGGTCGTCCCTGGTTGCCGATCCGCACCAGGTGCCGGGCTTTGACCCCACCCTGACTGCCGGTTGTGAGGAAACTGTCAGACCGCCGTGGTCATCCCATCAGGGTCCGGGGCCGGCGGGCGACGTCACCGGCAGCCGCAGGGTGAAGGTGGCGCCCTTCCCCTCCGTGCTCGCCACGTCCACCGTGCCGCCGTGCGCCTCCGCGAGCTTGAGGACGATCGCCAGGCCGAGACCGCTGCCGCCGGTGCCCCGGTTGCGGGACTTCTCCGCCCGCCAGAACCGGTCGAACACGTACGGGAGATCGCCCGCCGGGATGCCGCTGCCGGTGTCGGACACCTCGACTGCGACCTGGTCGCCGGTGCCTGTGCCTGTTCCGGTGACGTACGAGCGGAGGGTCACCGTGCCGCCCGGCGGGGTGTGACGCACCGCGTTGGAGAGCAGGTTGCTGACGGTCTGGCGCAGCCGTACCGGGTCCGCGTGGAGAAGCGGCGGCCGGGGGGTGCCGGGCGGCGGTGCCAGGACCGTGAGGGTGACGCCGGCCGTCTCGGCCAGCCCCTGGTGTGCGGCGGCGGCCTGGGCGAGCAGTTCCTCGATCCGTACCGGCTTCCGGTGCAGCCGCAGCGCGCCCGCGTCGGCGGCGCCGAGGTCCTGGAGGTCGTTGATGAGGTGCTGGAGCTGCACCGCCTCCTCCAGCAGCGAGGAGACGAACGCCGGGTCCGGCTGGGCCAGTCCGTCGTGGGCCGCCTCCAGCCAGCCGCGGATGTTGCTCAGCGGTGTCCGCAGCTCATGGGCGACATCGCTGACCATCACCTTGCGCTGCTCCTCCAGCCGGGCCCGGTGCGCGGCCATGTCGTTGAAGGCCGCCGTCAGCCGCCCGATCTCGTTGTCCGAGACGACGGGCACCGGCGTCGCGTCCAGGCCGTCCCGCATCCGCTGGGCGGCTCCGGTGAGCGCGTGCAACGGGCGTACGAGCCGGGCTCCCGCGAGCACCGAGGCGCCCACGGTGAGGGCGAGGACCAGGGCGGTGACCCCGGCGACGCGCGCGGTGTTGGCCCGGGAGAGGTCGAAGCCGGGCACGCCGGCCGCGCCGGGGCCGTCGATGAACAGCAGTGCGGGCTCGGCGACATAGGCCGTGAGCTGTTCCTGGCGGGCGCTGCCGACACAGGCGGCCACGGCCCGGTCGTACCCGCTGCCGTGGACCCGGTCGGGGGTGTAGTCGAGTGCGCCGCCGGCCGCCGCCTTCCGTTCCGCCGCGAAGACGTCGTCCGCCCTCTTGGCGGCCAGGGCCGCCGCCTCCCGCTTGCTGAGGCCCTCCTCGACACCGAGGAGTCCGTCGTCCCGCCCGTACGTGTAACCCCGGTCCCAGGACAGGTCCAGGTTCAGTTTGACGCCCGTACGGCCCTGGCGTTTCAGGCAGGCGTCGGCCAGTTGGTTGAGGGCTCTCAGGGCCTTGCGCTCGGTCGGGGTGGGGCCGACCGGGAAGGAGTCCAGGCACTTCGCCGCCAGGTCGCGGTCGGTCAGCCGGTCGGTCCCGCCGCCGTTCTCGGCGGTCACGAACTGGACGCGGGTCCGGCCGCCGGGGTCCTCGACGACGTCGGCGGCGATGCCCATGCGGCTGAGGCACTCCACCCTCCCGGCGGACGCCCTCCGCAGCGCGGCGCGTTCCTTCGCGGGCAGCCGGAAGGGGCCCACGGCCCGGGGATCGACGCGGTCCGCGCCCGCTTCGGCCGCTTCGGGCACCAGTACGGTGTCCACGGAGAGCGGGTCGACGACCGCCGAGGGCTGCGGCGCCAGCGAGGCGGCCGGTGTGCTGCCGCCCGTCGAACTCCCGCCCCGGGAAGGCGAGTCGGCGGAGCCGGCCGAGTCCGCGAAGGGGCGTCGGCCCCGGGTGGTGAGCACGATCCGGCGCCCGGACCGCTGGGCCAGGTCGCGCACGGTGGTGTCGACGCCCGCCCAGTCGGGATGGGTGGCCGCGTAGCCGAGGAGGGTGTCGTAGATCTTCGCGTCGGACTTGAGGGTCTGCCCCTGCTCCTGGCGGATCGCGACGGAGGTCGTCTGCACGGCCAGCCAGGCGGTCGCGGCCACCGAGCAGGACGCCACCAGCGCCGACACGGTCAGCAGCCGCCCCGCCAGGCTCTTGCGCAGCGGCAGCCTGGCCCCCGCCGCGCCCTGCCCCTCAGGACGGATCCGGTCAGGACGACGCATGGCGCACGTTCGCGTTCCTCGCGGGGTCCGTCAGTTTGTAGCCGACACCGAAGACGGTGACGAGGCGGGACGGCCGTCGGGGCGCGCGCTCGATCTTCTTGCGCAGGTTCATGACGTGCACGTCCACGGTCCGGCCGCTGATGTACTTGTCGAAGCCGTGCAGTTCGTCCAGGAGCCGCGCCCTGGTGAAGACCCGGCCGGGCTCGGCAGCCATCGCCGCGAGGATACGGAACTCACCGGGCGTGCACTCGACGGGCTCCCCGGAGACCGACACCTCGTGCCGCGCGGGGTCGATCCTGAGCGCGCCGACCGTCAACACCTCGTCGTCCGGTGCCACTTCGGGCTCCGGGGCGGTGGCGGGCGCGGGTGCGGCCATGACGGCCGGGTCGGTGCCGCGCCGGTTGCGGCGCAGCAACGTCCTTACCCGTGCGGCGAGTTCGCGCGGGCTGAACGGCTTGGTCAGGTAGTCGTCGGCGCCCAGATCGAGGCCGAGCAGCAGATCGTCCTCGGTGCTGCGGGCCGTCAGCATCATCACCAGCACCTCGCGGCGTTCGGCGCGCAGGATCCGTACGACGTCGAGGCCGTCGGCCCTGGGCATCATCACGTCGAGGACGACCAGGTCGGGTTCCTGGTGCCGGATCGTGTCGAGAGCGGTCCGGCCGTCCTCGACGACCGTGACGGTGTGACCCTCGTGCTCCAGATAGCGGCGCACCAGTTCGGCCTGTTTCGCGTCGTCTTCGGCGACCACAATGTTTGCGCACACGCCGCCGATCGTAGCGACCGTCGGCGCCGCGCGGCCCGAAGTGCCCTTACCGTGCGGGCCGTTCGGCGGCGGGCAGCCGGGGATGCAGACGTGCCGTCGAGCGGCCCGTGAGGTCGAGGAGCAGTTCGGCGAAGAGGGCGTCGCCCCAGCCGAACCAGGCACGGGTGAAGGTCCCGGGGTCGTCGGTGTGGAAGCTCTCGTGCATGGCGCCGGTGCCCCCGTCGGTGCGCAGCAGCAGCTCGGCGAGGCGGGTCCGCTCGGCCTCGTCGTCGCTGGTCAGCGCCTGCATGGTGAGGGAGAGCGGCCAGACGTGGCCGGGCGGGGTGTGCGGGCTGCCGATGCCGGCAGCCGAACTGCCCGCATAGTAGAAGGGGTTGGCGTCGCTGAGGACGAACTCGCGGGTGCGCAGGTAGAGCTGGTCGCCGGGGTCGCACCAGCCGAGGTAGGGCAGCGAGAGCAGGCTCGGGATGTTGGCGTCGTCCATGAGCGACTGCCCGCCGAGACCGTCGACTTCGTACGCGTACACCGCCAGGTCTGCCCCTTCGGTCACCCCCTGCGTACGTACCCCGGTGGCGATCTCGCCGGACAGGGCGGTGGCGTCGGCGGCGAGGACGGGGTCGCCGATCGCCGCCGCCAGTTCGGCGAGGCCGGTGAGGGCGACGGCCGCCATGGCGTTGGACGGGACCAGGTAGCCGTGGTGGCAGCGGTCGTCGCTGGGCCGGAAGCCGGACCAGGTCATACCGGTGGGTCCGACCGGTGCGCCCCGGCCGCCGCGCGGCAGCGAGTCGAACGCGTCGTCGCCGAGGCGCCGGAACTCGTACGGCGAGCGGTTCTCGTGGTCCTGCTCGACCCGCCACAGGGCGATGATGCGACGGGCGGCGCGGACGAAACGGTCGTCGACGGTGAGATGCCCGAGGCCGCCGGTCGCCCGCCAGATGCCGTACGCGAGTTGGAGCGGGGCGCAGAGCGAGTCGACCTCGTACTTCTGCTCCCAGACCAGCGGGCCGGGGGCCGGCTCGTCGACGTAACCGGCGCCGGAGCCGTCGGGTTCGGCGTTGAAGGCGTTGGCGTACGGGTCGGCGAGGACGTACCGCAACTGGCGGCGCAGGACGCCGGTGAGCGCGGCGGCGACGGCGGGGTCGTCGGCGGCGAGGAGATAGGGGCGGACCTGGGCGGTGCTGTCGCGCAGCCACATCGCGGGAATGTCACCGGTGAGGACGAAGACCTCGCCGTCGGGCTGCGGGCGCATCGCCCTGCCCCAGGTGCCGGTCAGCAGCCCGGTGAAGCGGTCGGCGGCGCGCGGGTCGAGGGAGCGCAGCTCGCGGTGCACGTCGGCCCGCAGGGCGCGGAGGCCTTCCGGCAGCTCGGCTTCGGGCAGTTCGGCTTCGGGCAGTTCGGCTTTAGGCAGCCCGCCCGCCGGTTCGTCGATGGATCCCATCATCACCCTCTCGTACACGCTGTTCGGGACAACGTTGCCATGCCTCCTGACGCGCCTGCCTACGAAAAGTTGCCGGGTGGCTACTTTGCGCCCACTTTGTATGCATGCCGATTGAGCAGCCTCAGCGCGAACAACTGGAACAGGTTCCGCGCTGGGCGGTGTGGCTGTGCGCGGGCGGTGTCGTGGCCGGCCTCACTCTCGTGGGTCTCTTTCTGTGGGGCCCGTGGCCTCGGCAGCAGCCCGATCACCGCTCGGAGGTGAAACTGCAGTTCGCGGCGACGGCCGAGAACGCCTACCGGATCGTCTCGAAGGGCGGGGGCACCCAGGCCTTCCGGGACAGTCTTGTCTACGACTGGGCCATGTTCATCCCCGGGTACGCGCTGGCCCTGGCGGGGGTCTTCGGCCTCGGAGGGCTCCTGCTCTACCGCAGGACCGCGAGGCTGTGGGCACTGCGCGCCCTCGTCGTGACGGCCGTACCGGTGGTGGCGGACTGTGTGGAGAACATCTTTCTCCGCGCCGCCCTGAACCGGATCGCGGCCAAGCCCGAGCCTGTGCTGACAGTCGTGGAGAGGCGGAGTCTGGAGCGGCACCTGGAGTGGGCCGGCTACTTCGCCCAGGTGAAATGGGCCGCCGCCGTCCCGCTGGTCGCCGCGGCCGTGATGATCGTCGCCATTCTCCTCACCCGACTCGTCAAAGGTCCCGCTGTCGTCAAGAGCGCGGTGGAGGACCGGTCGATCCCCACCTTCGACTACGCCTACGGCCTCACTGCCGACACCCACGGAGCCGCACCCCGCACAACGAAGGATCCACCCGGCCCGGACGTGATCCTGCCGCCCGTCGCACCCCACGACTGGGATCCGCTGCCCGCGTGGACGGCCCCCGAAGCACAGGCCCCCGGACCGGTTTCGGGACTGGCACCGACACCGGGAGCGGAACCGGCCCACTGGCGTACCCACGCGTACCAGCCGCCCGGCCGGAGACCCGCCGAGATCGGTTTCGCCGTCTCCGGTGGCGGCATCCGGTCGGCGACGGTCACGCTGGGCGCGCTTCAGGCCATGCGGAGCGAGCTGCTCAAGGCCGGGTACCTGGTGTCCGTGTCCGGCGGCGGATACACCGCCGGGGCCTTCCAACTGGCGCTCACCGACGCCACCCCCGCAGGACCGGCCGGGGCCGGCTCGGTACCGACGAGCACCGCGACCGTCGAGAACGTGTTCGAGCCGGGGAGCCCGGAGGAGGACCACATCCGCCGGCACGCCAAGTACCTGGCTGACTCGCCCCGGGAGAAGCTGAAGGCCCTGGGCGCGCTGCTGCGCGGGATGGCCGTGTCCTTCGGCATGCTGGCGCTCGGTTTCGCCGTCGCCGGTGAGTTCCTGCACTACTTCTACTCGCTCGTCACGGTCACCGACCTCGGCCGCTTCCTCCCCGCGAAGGTGCCCTTCAAACCGACGTGCGAGACACCGACGGTCCCGGCGTGTTTCACACCGGAGGAACGCGTCCCGTCCTTCCACCTGCATCCGAACGCCTGGTACCCCTTCCTCGCCCTGCTCTGCCTGGCGGGCCTGTTGTCCGTGGGCTTCGCCTTCGTACGGGCGGGGAGCGTGAAGTCCCGCCCGGTCTGGCTGCGCACCACGCTGAGCGCGATCGTGGCGCTGGCGGTGCTGGTCGCCGTGTTCGCCGTCGTTCTTCCGGCGGTGATCTGGTTCTACGCCTGGCTGTCGGACTCGCTGGGCGGATCGGGAGACAACGGGAAGAGGCTGTCCGCGCTCGGCGCGCTCACCGCGGCGGCGGCGGCGGTCGGCACCTGGTTCACCGCCGTCCACAAGACCGTGAAGAAGCTGCGGCCCGACGGAGGGGAGATCGGCGCGTTCGGCAGGAAGGGCGGCGCCTCCCTGACCGTCCAGGTGAGCAGCAACTGGGTGAAGGTCCTCGTGTGCTGGCTGGTACTGCTGCTGGTCGTGTTCTTCTGCCTCGCCCTGATGTCCTGGGCGGCCGTCTACGCCGGCGACTGGGACATCGGATGGCGGTACGGGCTCCCGTTCATCCTGGTCGTACTGGCGTTCGTGATCGACCAGACCACATTCAGCCTGCACCCTTTCTACCGGCAACGGCTGTCGAGTGCCTTCGCCGTCCGGCGCACCACGCTGCGGGACGGTTCGCAGGGCGCCGTACCGTACGACTACAACGCCGAGGCGACTCCGCTCGCGTCCTACGCGAAGAAGGTGGACGACTTCCCGCAGGTCGTCTTCGCGGCCTCGGCGGCGGTCTCCCTCCGGAACCGCACGGCACCCGGCCGCCCGGCGGTGCCCTTCACGTTCGCCTCCGACTACGTCGGCGGCCCGGACACCGGCTGGATCCGCACCGACACCCTGGCCAAGACCGCCCCCGCGCTCATCGAGCGCGACCTGACCGTGCAGTCCGCCGTCGCCGTGTCCGGGGCCGCCTTCGCCTCCGCGATGGGCTCGCAGACGATGTTCATGGAGCGGCTGCTCGCGCTCTCCAACCTGCGGCTGGGTACGTGGGTGCCCAACCCGATCTATCTCGCGGAACTGGCGCGGCACGAACCCAGCAAGCGCATGCCGCGACTGCCTCGCGTACGGCGGCTGCGCTACCAGCTCCACGAGCTGGTGGGCCGGTACACCGACACCGCGCCCCTGCTGCTCTGCACGGACGGCGGGCACGTCGACAACCTCGGCCTGGTCGAGCTGCTCCGGCTGCGCTGCCGGAAGGTGTACGTCATCGACGCGTCCGGGGACACCCCGCCGCTGGCCACCACGCTGGCGCAGGCGGTGACCTTCGCCTACGAGGAACTGGGGGTGCGGATCACCTTCGAGGAGAAGATGACGCGGAGGACGGTGCAGAAGCTGCTCGACCTGGTGCCGGGCAGCGCCGATCCGCTCCAGCCGGAGGAGCCGATGGCCGCGCTCAACGCCAGGTTCTCCAGGACCTGTGTGGTGCGGGGCACGATCGAATACCCGACGAAGATCAGGTTCTCGCCCGGCACGGACGCCACCACGACCGGGGAGATCGTCTTCGTGAAGGCGGTACTGACCCAGGACATGCCGTACGAACTGCTGAGCTACGCCCTCGCGAAGAAGTCGTTCCCGCACCAGTCGACCTTCGACCAGTGGTTCGACCACGCCCAGTTCGACGCGTACCGGGCCCTCGGGCACTATCTGGGCACGAAGGCGATGCCTCCCGATTTGAACCCGTAGCCCGTCACGCGTACCCCTTGGGCTACGGCCGCCTCACTCCGGCGCCCGCAGAATCGCCCAGGTCGGCCGCTTCACGATGCCGTTCACGGCGATCCCCTTGTCGGTCTGGAACTGCATCATCGCGGCCTCCAGCCCTTCTCCGAACACGCCGTCCACGCCGGTGCCGCCGATCTCGTACCCGCGCTTGAGCAGGATGCACTGGACCTGCCTGACGCGCCTGCCAGTGTCACCGATGGCCGTACGGGCCTTGCCCGCGTAGTACGCGCAGTCGGTGACCCAGGGTGGCTGCCCGGGGTCGGGCGTGGGGCTGTCGGGAGGCGGAGTGAGGCGGCCGTAGACCAAGGGGTACGCGTGACGGGCTACGGGTTCAAATCGGGAGGCATCGCCTTCGTGCCCAGATAGTGCCCGAGGGCCCGGTACGCGTCGAACTGGGCGTGGTCGACCCACTGGGCGAC
>NZ_LIQQ01000088.1 GCF_001418565.1 Streptomyces graminilatus
GGCCGACAGCGGGGGTCTGGGGGCGCAGCCCCCAGGGACGGGACGGGAAAGGGCGGCGGGGGCGGGAGAAATCCCCGGTCTCGGCTCAGTTCTTGCCGCGGCGCGCCAGCGCCACCGCTCCCCCGCCCACCGCGAGCAACGCCACCGCCCCGCCGGCCAGATACGGCGTCATCGAATCGCCACCCGTCTCCGCGAGCCCCGCCTCGGCCGGCGCCCCCTGCGGCTTCAGGTCCGGCGCCGGAGACGTGTGCGGCGTGGACGGCGTGGAAGGCGCCGACGGCGCCACCCGCACCGCCGGTGCCTCGCACGTCGCCTTCGCCAGTGTCACCGTGCCCTCGACCTCCGCCACATTGAGGTTCAACGGGTTGACGGACACCGTGAGTTCGAGCGCGGTCGCAGCCGCCGTACGGGTCGTCGTCTCCGTCCGCGACAGGTCGAGCCGCACCTCGCCGACACCCGGCACCTTCACCTCGACGGGTCCGCCCGTCGTCACCGTCACCTTCTTCCCGAGAACCGTCACCGCGCCCAGCAGGTTCGCGGACGCGACCGGCTTCTCCCCCGCCACACAGGTCGCCTTCGACGTGACCTCCTCGACCTCGATCAGCGACAGGAGAGGCAGACCGGGCACATGGAGCTTGGCGTGGGCGATCCTGGTCGACGCCTCCGCCCTGCCGTCCGACACCGCCGCCTTCGCCTCGGCGACCTCCGCCCCGAGCACCGTGAACGGTTTTCCGCCGTCGACACCGTCCAGCGTGGCGGTCAGCGCCGTCTTCTCGGCGCTGCGCGGCGCCTGCACCTCGTTCAGCTCGACCGCGAGCGGCACATTCACGCCCTTGTTGAGGAGCGACACGTTCAGCCCGGTGCGCAGGACGACCGCGCTCGCTCGGCCCTGCTCCTCCGTCGCGTGGGCCAGGGCCGCCGGGCCGGTGGCGACCAGGGCGGTGGCTGCCGCGACGGTGGCCAGACGGCGTGCGGGCATGCGGAAGTTGTTGGCGTTCACGGTTCGGGGACCCCTCGGAAGAGACACGCTTGGGACCCGGTAAGAATTACGTACAGGGGGTGAACGGTCAGCATTCCGGCGGGACTTCACTCCTACGGGACGTTTCCGTACGCGTCTTCGATTTCAGCGGTACGGGTGTTCCCTCCGTTCACCCGCTCGGCCCACTCAGCCCCCTCAGCTCACCACCCGCCCGTTCAATACCACCCGCGACGGCGCCCCCAGTACCCGTACGTCCGCCCTCGGATCGCTCTCGTACACCACCAGGTCGGCCGCCGCCCCCTCGGTCAGCCCGGGCCGCCCCAGCCACTTCCGCGCACCCCAGGTCGTCGCCGACAGCGCCTCGACCGCCGGAATGCCCGCCCTGGTCAGCTCGGCCACCTCCGCCGCGACGAGCCCGTGCGGCAGTGTGCCGCCCGCGTCCGTGCCGACGTACACGGCGATCCCCGCGTCGTACGCGGAACGCACCGTGTCGTAGCGGCGTTCGTGCAGGCGGCGCATGTGCGCCGACCAGGCCGGGAACTTGGCGTCCCCTGCCGCCGCCAGATTCGGGAACGTCGCGATGTTCACCAGCGTCGGGACGATCGCCACACCGCGTGCCGCGAAGAGAGGGATCGTGTCCTCGGTCAGGCCCGTGGCGTGCTCGACGCAGTCGATGCCCGCCTCGACCAGGTCGCGCAGGGAGTCCTCGGCGAAGCAGTGGGCCGTGACGCGCGCGCCCAGCCGGTGCGCCTCCGTGATCGCCGCCTCCACGGCCCCGCGCGGCCAGCAGGCCGCGAGGTCGCCGGTGCCCCGGTCCAGCCAGTCGCCCACCAGCTTGACCCAGCCGTCGCCGCGCCGGGCCTCCTGGGCGACGTACGCCACCAGGTCGTCCGGCTCGATCTCGTGCGCGTACCCCCGGATGTAGCGGCGGGTACGGGCGATGTGCCGGCCCGCCCTGATGATCTTCGGAAGGTCGTCGCGGGCCTCGGTCCAGCGGGTGTCGGACGGTGAACCCGCGTCCCGGATGAGGAGCGTGCCCGCGTCCCGGTCGGTGAGCGCCTGCTTCTCGGCCGTGTCCTGCGGCACCGCGCCGTCCGGCCCCAGGCCCACATGGCAGTGCGCGTCGACCAGGCCGGGCAGCGCCCAGCCCTCCACCGTGCGGATGTCACGGGCGCCGGGCGGCCGGTCGTACGTGATCCGGCCGCCGACCACCCACACCTCGTCGCGAATCTCCTCCGGGCCGACCAGCACCCGCCCCTTCACCCGCAGCACCGCCTGATCGCTCATGGACGGCACCTTAGTTGGGCAGCCCCTTCGGCTGCTCCTGAGGAGCCTCCCCCTCCTCCACGTCCGCCATCGCCGGGTCCAGCAGGCGGGAGAGGAAGTGGCGGGTGCGTTCGTGGGCCGGGTCGGTGATGACCTGTTCCGGGGTGCCGTCCTCGACGATCACTCCGCCGTCCATGAAGACGACCCGGTCGGCCACCTCACGCGCGAACGTCATCTCGTGGGTGACGACCATCATCGTCATGCCCTCGTTCGCCAGTCTGCGCATCACCGCCAGTACGTCGCCCACCAGCTCGGGGTCGAGTGCCGACGTCGGCTCGTCGAAGAGCATGACCTCCGGGCCCATCGCCAACGCCCGTGCGATGGCGACCCGTTGCTGCTGGCCACCGGAGAGGGACGACGGATACGCGTCCGCCTTCTCCGACAGGCCCACCCGGGCCAGGTTCTCGGCGGCCACCTTCGCCGCCTCCGCCTTGTCCCGCTTGAGCACACGGCGTTGCGGGAGCGTCAGGTTCTCCGTCACCGTCAGATGCGGGAAGAGGTTGAACTGCTGGAAGACCATGCCGATCCGGCGGCGGACCTCGTCGATGTCGACGTCCGGGTGCGTGACCTCCGTACCCCCGACGAAGACCTGGCCCTTGGTCGGCTCCTCCAGCAGGTTCACACAGCGCAGCAGGGTCGACTTGCCGGAGCCGGACGGGCCGATCACACAGACGACCTCGCCCTGCCCGATCTCCAGGTCGATGCCGCGCAGCACCTCGTTGTCGCCGAACGACTTGTACAGGCCCCGGACTTCGATCTCCGGCACGTTCGTTTCCTCGGTACGGTCGCTCATCTCGTCGCCTCCCCCGCCTTCGTCTCCAGCCGTCGTACGACGAAGCCCAGCGGCACCGTCACCAGCAGATAGCACAGGCCCGCCACCAGGATCGGCGTGGAGTTGGCGGTCTGGCTGGCCAGGTCGCGGCCGTACTTGGCCAGTTCGCGTTCCTCCAGGGTGACGCCCAGGAACAGCACCAGCGAGGAGTCCTTGAACAGGAGCACCAACTCGTTGGTCAGCGGCGGGATCACGATCCGGAACGCCTGCGGGACGATGATGGAGACCATCGCCCTCGCGTGCGAGAAGCCCAGTGAACGGGCCGCCTCCATCTGTCCCTTGGGCACCGCCTGGATGCCCGCACGGATCGTCTCCGCCATGTACGCCGCCGACACCAGGCCGAGCGCCAGCGCCACCTTGCCGTAGGTCCCGCCCGGGATCTCCGTGCCGGGGAAGGCGAGCGGCACCGCCACGCCCACGAAGATGAAGATCAGCAGGGCCGGCAGACCACGGAAGATCTCGATGTAGATGCCCGCGACCCAGCGGTAGGGGCCCACCGGTGACAGCCGCATCAGGGCGATCACCATCCCCAGCACCAGGCCGAAGACGAAGCCGGACAGGGTGTACAGGACGGTGTTCTTGAGGGCCAGCGTGATGATGTCCGGGAACATCTGCTTGGCCAGGTCCATCTGCGCGAACTGGTTCTTCAGCCGGGCCCAGTCCGCCGAGGCGGCGAAGGCGACGACCACCGCGACGAACAGCGCGTACTGGGCGCCCTGGGACAGCATGCGTTTCTGACGCCTGCTCAATCCCGGCTTGCGGGGACGCACTTGGCGGTCCTGTGGTGCTTGGGTCCCGGTCATGACGCGGACGGGGCGGCTACGGACTCGTCGTACGGGCCGATCCACTGCTCGTACAGCTTCTTGTAGGTGCCGTCCGCCTTCGCGTCGGTGATCGCCTTGTTGAGGGCGGCGAGCAGCTTGGTGTTGCCCTTCTTCACCGTGAAGCCGTACTGCTCACCGGTGTTGAGGTTGTCCACCACCTTGAAGGCGCCGGCGTTGGCTGTGTCCTTGAGCCAGCCCTGGACGACCGGGTAGTCGATGATCACGGCCTCGACCTGGCCGGTGCGCAGGCCGTTGAGGACCGCGTCGGAGGACTCGAAGGAGACCGGGTCGAGCCCCTTGCCCCTGGCGTAGTCCTCGCCGGTCGTCTGCGCCTGGGCGCCGACCTTCTTGCCCTTGAGGCCGGCGAAGGAGGTGATGCCGCTCTTCTTGTCGACGAGGACGGCCTGCGTCGCGTCGAAGTAGGGCTCGGAGAAGTCGACGTTCTTCTTGCGCTCCTCGGTGATGGTCATACCGGCCGCGCCGAGGTCGCACTGGTCCGAGTTGAGGAAGGCGCCCGTCTTGAAGTTCTCGAAGGGCGTGTCGAGGATCTCCTGCTTCACGCCGAGCTTCTTGGCGGCGAGGTCGACGAGCGACACGTCGAAGCCCTGCACCTTGCCGTCGATCTCCGACTGGAAGGGCGGGTAGGGCAGGTGGGTGCAGACGGTGAGCTGTCCGCCCTTGACGAGTTGGACCCCGCCGGCGGCGGTCTTCGAGGCGCCGCCGTCGCTCGACGAGCAGCCGGCCACGAGCAGGAGCCCGGCCGTCGCGGTGGTGGCGGCCAGGATGCGGGACCGTCGTCCGAGGACCGTGTTCACGGGGACCTCCTGTGGGGGGAATGTGGGTTCTGATTATAAGGAGACGTTTGACTCCCTCAAATCATTCCCATGGTCACGGTGCCGCATCACCTGCGGTTTCGAGGCTGAGCGGCCTCACGGCTAGTCTCGACCCGACTTCTGTGACCAACCGGACACCCAGACCGAGCAGACCACCCGGGCCACCCGGCCACCCGGCCACCCCGCGATCCGAAGAGAGCACTGCCGTGACCACGCACCCCTTTCTGGACCTGGCGCCACTGACCGCCGCGCGCTTCGCGTCGATCGAGGACCGCGTGGCGCGGCTGCTCTCCACCGAGCAGGACGTCGTGATCATGCAGGGCGAGGCGCTGCTCCCCCTGGAGGGCGCCATCCGGGGCGCCGCCGGTCCGGGCACGACGGCACTCAACATCGTCACCGGCCCCTACGGGCAGACGTTCGGCGACTGGCTGCGGGACTGCGGCGCCACGGTCGTCGACCTCGCGGTGCCCTTCCACGCGGCGGTCACGGCCGCGCAGGTCCGGGAGGCGTTCGCCGAGCACCCGGAGATCGGCTTCGTCTCGCTGGTGCACGCCGAGGCGGCGACCGGCAACACCAACCCGGTCGGGGAGATCGGCGAGGCGGTACGGGAACAGGGCGCCCTCTTCTACCTCGACGCCGTCGCCTCGGTCGGCGCCGAGCCGGTGCTGCCGGACGCGTGGGGTGTCGACCTGTGTGTGATCGGGGCGCAGAAGGCGATGGGCGGGCCGGCCGGGGTGTCGGCGGTGTCGGTGAGCGAGCGTGCGTGGGCGCGGATGGCGGCGAATCCGGGGGCGCCGCGACGGTCGTACCTCTCCCTGCTGGACTGGAAGGAGCGGTGGATCGACGGCGGCCGTCGCGCCCTCCCGCACGCTCCCGCCCAGTTGGAGATGCTCGCGCTGGAGGCGTGCGTCGAGCGGATCGAGGCGGCCGGGCTGGACACGGTGATCGCCCGGCACGCCTCGGCGGCGGCTGCCACCCGGGCGGGGGTGCTCGCGCTGGGCGGCGGCCTGGAGCCGTACGTGTACGAGGCCGAGGACGCGGCGCCGGTCGCCACGACCCTGCGGGCGCCCTCCGGGGTCGTCGCGTCGGAGCTGGTGGCGAGCGCGCTGGCCGTCGATCCGGCGCTGCCGCTGGCGGCGGGCGGGGGCGCGCTGGCCAAGGAGATGATCCGGGTCAACCACTACGGGGCGGACGCGACGCGAGAGGTGGTGCTCGGGAGTCTGGTCGCGCTGGGTGCGGCGCTGGCGGACCGTGGACTGACGGTGGACGTCGAAGGAGCCCGGTCGGCTGTCGCGAACTTCTCGTGAACGCGCGATGCACCCGTTTGCGCGCCCGCCGGTGACAGTGAGGATCACCGGCGGGCGCGCACGGTCCCGTTGCCGGTGTGCCGGAGCCGCCGATGCGCGGGTTCAGCCGGACAGGACGTCCAGCAGCCGGTCGACGTCCGACGCCGTGTTGTAGAAGTGGAAGGCCGCGCGCAGGTTTCCGGCGCGGTCGGAGACCTCGACCCCGGCCCGGCTCAACTCGGCCTGCCGGTGCCCGAGTCGGGGCACGGAGACGATGGCCGAGCCGGGCGAGGGTACGGGCTGGTGCCCCAGCCGGTCGAGCCCGGCGCGGAACCGGTCGGCGAGCGCGAGGTCGTGGGCGCGTACGGTGTCCACGCCCAACTCCTCGATCAGGGCGAGGGAGTGGCGGGCGCCGGCGTAGGAGAACAGGCTCGGGCTTTCGTCGAACCGCCGTGCCGAGTGGGCGAGTTCACGCACCGGCCCGTAGCAGCTGTCCCAGGGCTCCTCGCCCGCGACCCAGCCGGCGAACACCGGTGTCAGGCCGCCCAGGTCCTCGGGGACGACGAGGAAGGCCACGCCTCGTGGGCAGACGAGCCACTTGAAGGCGACGGAGGAGACGAAGTCGTAGGCGTCCGCGTCGACCGGCAGCCAGCCGGTGGCCTGGGAGGCGTCGACGTACGTACGGGCCCCGTGCTCGCGGGCGGCCTCGCGCAGCGCGGGCTGGTCGACAATGCGTCCGTCGGCGGACTGGGCGAGGCTGACGGCGACGAGGTCGGTGCCGGGCCGGACGGATTCGGGGATCCGTTCCAGCGGCACGGTCCGTACCTTCAGGTCCCCGCGTACGTGGAACGGGTTGAGCACGGAGGTGAAGTCGTCCTCGGCGGTGAGGACTTCGGCGCCGGCCGGCAGCGAGGCGGCGATCAGCGCGCTGTAGACGGCGACCGAGGCCCCGGCCGCCACCCTGCGGTCGGAGACCCCGACCAGCCGGGCGAAGGCGGAGCGGGAGGCCTCCACATCGGCGAACATGTCCTGCGGCAGGCCGTCGGCCACGGACCGCACGGCGTCGCCCATGGCGGTCACGGTACGGGCCGGGAGGAGCCCGGTGCTCGCGGTGTTCAGATAGGTGTTCTTCGGGGCGAACTCGGCACGGACGAGGTTCCGGAGGTTTTCGGAGGTCTCCATGGGTCCACTCTGCGGCCCGGAGATCCCCTCGTCCATTGCCGAATTCTGCACGGCACCGCGAAGGACCGCTTATGGGTAAGCCCTGACCTGCGGTTTTCCTCCCCATGCCACTACTGGGGCACGGCACATCCGTCGGGCCCGCAGACCTCGGCGCCGTCCGCCTGGACGGTCTTGAGGGGGGCGGGCCGCTCGCCCCACGCCTGGGTGAGCGCCTTGGCGAAGACCTCGGCGGGCTGGGCGCCGGAGACGCCGTACTTCCGGTCCAGGACGAAGAACGGCACACCGTTGGCACCGAGTTCGGCCGCCTCGCGCTCGTCGGCGCGCACGGCGTCGGCGTACGCGTCCGGGTCGGCGAGCACGCGCCGGGCGTCGTCGGCGTCGAGGCCGGCGCTGACGGCGAGCTTCACAAGCCGCTCGTCGTCGCCGAAGACGGACTCCTCCTCGGCGAAGTTGGCCTGGTAGAAGAGCTGGATCAGCTCGTCCTGCCGGCCCTTGTCCTTCGCGAGGTGGAGCAGCCGGTGCATGTCGAAGGTGTTGCCGTGGTCACGGTCCCGGGTGCGGTACCCGAGCCCCTCGGCGGCGGCCTGCGCACCGACGTTCTCATCGGCGGCCTGGGCCTGCGCCTCGCTCATGCCGTACTTCTTGGTGAGCATCTTGAGGACGGGCTGGATGTCCCCCTTGGCACGCCCCGGGTCCAGCTCGAACGACCGGTGCACCACCTCGACACCCTCGCGGTGCGGGAAGGCGTCGAGCGCCTTCTCGAAGCGGGCCTTGCCGACGTAGCACCAGGGGCAGGCGATGTCGCTCCAGATCTCGACGCGCATGTCTTCGGCTCTCTCCAGGTCGAACGGTACGGGGACTGGTGCGGGGTGGCACCGGTTACGTGAACGTTCAATCGGCTGGATTCATTCCGTACCGCAGACAGAGATGGTGATCGCCCTCGGCGGGCGGGTTCTCCGGGTCCGGGACCCATCCCAGCCGACGGTAGAACGCCTGTGCGCGCTGGTTGTCGGTGTGCACGTCGAGGGTGGCGGCGGATACGCCGTCGGCCCGCCATCGCTCGACGCAGGCCGCGTGCAGCTCGGTGCCGATGCCCGCCCGCCAGTGGCCGGGGTCGACGTGGAACTGGAAGAGCTTGACCGTGTCGGCGGGGGCGCCGTCAGCCGTACGGAAGGAGGCGACGCCTATGACGCGGTCCTGCTCGACGACGCACAGGACATGCGCGTCGGGCCGCTCGATGCTGCTCAGCCAGGCGGCGACCCAGTCCCGGTCGGCGTCGGGCAGACCGTCCGGGTAGTACGTGGACCGGGCCCGCAGATGCAGCTCGGTGACGGCGGCGGCCTCGGCCGGCAGCGCGGCCCGGATCACCCGCATCAGCTGCCGTCCCGCAGGTCCTTGGGCCACTCCGGACGGAACTCGATGTGGTCGTACGTCACCACGCACCCCTCGCCCATCGGCGACTGGGTCATGAAGCCGATCAGGGCCGCGTCCGTCTCCTTCTCGTCGCCCAGGGTGAACAGGCGGACGAAGGTCCAGCGCTCGCCGTCGCGGGAGGCGTGGAAGGCGAAGGCCCGGCCGGTGCGGCTGACCCGGAGCCAGACCGAACTGCCGTCCACGGTGAAGGAATTGGCGTCGTCGGAGTGTCCCCGGGTGACCACCGTGCAGACGGTGGGCACATCCGGGGAGTACTCCAGGCAGAGCTTGGCCCAGGCCCGTTCGCCGACATGCACGTACAGCACCCCGGCGTCGAAGCCCGCCCGGAACCCGACGGTGACCCGGGCGATCAGCTGGAAGTCGCCCACCGGGGCGCCCAGCAGACGGGGCGCGTCGGCCGCCGGATCCAGCCCCTCCCCGGTGGGCGGCACGAACCGGTCCTGCCGGGGCCCCGCCCACCCGGTGAGCACCCCGTCCTCGAAGGACCAGTGACCGTCGGGCCCATAAGTGCGAAGGGGAAAAGGCAGTGGGGAAAGCTCCATGTCCATTGCCTGATTATCGCAGGGCGGGACGGGCGCCGAGATAGGGGCGCGGGGCTGTATCGATTTACGGCTCCGCCGCGGGGCGCGACAAGCCACAACCGACCGGCAGCCGCGAAATTCACCGCGCCCCAACGGCGTTAGCGCTCCAGCCGCCCGTTAAAGCGCCGGGGCAGCCCCAGCGCGTTCTCGTCGCGCAGCTCGACCGGCAGCAGCGCAACAGGCGTGTTCTGGTAGGCCACCGGCCGCAGCCACCGCTCAACAGCCGTCCCGCCGACCGAGGTCGACATCGAGGTGGTGGCGGGGTACGGACCGCCGTGGTGCTGGGCCGCGGCCACGGCGACACCGGTCGGCCAAGCGTTCACCAGCACACGACCGGCCAGCGGCGTCAGCTCGGCCAGGATCTCCGCCCCGCGCCCCTCCCCGGCGGCTTCCTCCGCCGAGAGGTGAACCGTCGCGGTCAGGTTGCCCGGCAGCCGCGAGAGAACGGCGTTCGCCTCGGCGTCGTCCGCGTAGCGGGCGACCACGGTGACCGGCCCGAAGCACTCTTCGAGGAGCAGGTCGTACGCCCCCTCCGCCGTCAGCTTGTCCGCCGCCACCGTGAGGAACCCCGCGCTGACGGTGTGCTCGCCGCCCGCGCCCGGCGTCACCGGGGTCTCGACCTCGGGCAGCTCGGCGCGCTCGGCGACCCCGGCGACGAAGTTGTCGCGCATCCGGTGGTCCAGGAGGACCCCGGCGGCGGTGTCGCCGACCGCTTCCGTCAGGGACTTCAGCAGGCGGTCGCCCGCCTCGCCGGAAGGCGCCAGGACCAGGCCGGGCTTCACGCAGAACTGGCCGACGCCCATCGTCATGGAGCCCGCGAGCCCCGTACCGATCGCCTCGGCGCGCTCGTTGGCCGCCGCCTCCGTGATCACCACGGGGTTCAGGGAGCCCAGCTCGCCGTGGAACGGGATCGGGACCGGACGGGCCGCCGCCGCGTCGAAGAGGGCACGGCCGCCTCGTACGGAACCGGTGAAACCGGCCGCCGCGACGAGCGGGTGCTTGACCAGCTCGACGCCCGCCTCGAAGCCGTGGACCAGGCCGACGACGCCCTCGGGGATGCCGTGCAGGGCCGCGGCCCGGCGCAGGACGGACGCGACCAGCTCGGACAGGCCCGGGTGGTCCGGGTGGGCCTTGACGACCACCGGGCAGCCGGCCGCGAGCGCGCTCGCGGTGTCGCCGCCGGGGACGGAGAAGGCGAAGGGGAAGTTGGAGGCCGAGTAGACGGCCACGACGCCCAGCGGCACCTTGTAGCGGCGCAGGTCCGGGATCGGCGGGGTCGCGGTGTCGTCGGGGTGGTTGATGACGACGTCGAGGAAGGCGCCCTCGTCGACGATGTCCGCGAAGGCCCGCAGCTGGAAGCAGGTGCGGGCGAGTTCGCCGGTCAGCCGGACGGGGCCGAGCGCCGTCTCCGCGTCGGCGGCCTCGACGAGCTGGTCCTTGGCCGCTTCGAGCTGCTCGGCGGCGCCGCGCAGGAAGGCGGCGCGGACCGTGCGGTCCACGAGGGCCGGGCGGGCGGCGTGCGCCGCGCGGACGGCGGCGTCCACGTCCTGGGCCGTGGCCTCGACCGCGACCTGCTCCCGCTGCTTCCCGGTACGGGGGTCGACACTCCAGACTGGTGCTGCTGCCACCGGGGGTCCCTCCAGATTGTGTTGCCATTTGTCATGCGAATTGGGGTGCGAATATTTCGCGTCATCCACCAGGGGCGTTCGATATGCTGAACAGCGTCTCTGGTGATGAATATGCTGTTGGAGACTATTTCCCGTCGAACGAAGGGGTCAAGGGCGATGTCGGCAGCCGAGACAGGCGGCGGGGCGCAGGTCAAGTCCGCGGTACGGACGGTTGAACTGCTGGAATATTTCGCCGGTCGTCCCGGCATGCACTCCCTGGCAGTGGTCCAGGAGGCCGTCGGCTACCCCAAGTCAAGTCTCTACATGCTTCTGCGTACTCTCGTCGACCTCGGCTGGGTCGAGACCGATGGTACGGGCACGCGGTACGGCATCGGCGTACGGGCCCTGCTGGTCGGTACCTCGTACATCGACGGGGACGAGGTGGTCGCGGTGGCCCGCCCGACCCTGGACCGGCTCTCCGACGACACGACGGAGACCATCCACCTGGCCCGGCTCGACGGCACGAACGTGGTCTACCTCGCCACCCGGCAGTCGCAGCACTACCTGCGCCCCTTCACCCGGGTCGGCCGCCGGCTGCCCGCCCACTCGACCTCCCTCGGCAAGGCGCTGCTGGCCACCCACACCGACGAGCAGGTCCGCAAACTGCTCCCGGAGACACTGCCCGCGCTGACCGAGCACACGATCACCGACCGGGAGGAGCTCATCGAGGAGCTGCGTCTGGTGCGCGAGCGGGGCTTCGCGGTGGACCGTGAGGAGAACACCCTGGGGCTGCGCTGTTTCGGTGTGGCCATTCCCTACCGCACGCCCGCGAGGGACGCGATAAGTTGCTCGGTGCCGGTCGCCCGGCTCACCCCGGCCCACGAACAGATGGTCAAGGACGCCCTGTTCGATGCGCGCGACCGGCTGACGCTGGCAACCAGGAGGCTCTGAGCGATGCGGTACTCGGCTTCGACGGACGTGGTGCTCCGCGAGATCCACGACAGTGACCTGCCGGTCTTCTTCCGGCAGACGAACGACCCGGAGTCACTGTGGCTGGCCGCCTTCACGGCCAAGGACCCGGCCGACCGGGCCGCCTTCGACGCCCACTGGGAGCGGATCCGGGCGACGCCGGACGTGCTCAACCGCACCGTCCTCGTCGACGGTGACGTGGTGGGCAGCGCGGCGGTGTACGGCGAGCCGGGCGACCGTGAGGTGACGTACTGGATCGACCGCGCCTACTGGGGGCGCGGTATCGCGACGGCCGCGCTGCGCGCTCTTCTCGCCGAGGTCCCGGAGCGTCCGCTGCACGCGCGTGCCGCCGCCGACAACGTGGGGTCGCTGCGGGTCCTGGAGAAGTGCGGGTTCCGGGTGACGGGGCATGAGCGGGGGTTCGCGCAGGCGCGCGGGGCCGAGATCGACGAGGTCGTTCTCACCCTGGAGGCGTGAGGGTCGTAGCGCCCGAGGCCCGGTTTTCGGCTGCCGCGCCGTCGTGGTTTTTCGCGCGGTTCCCCGCGCCCCTGTCAAGGGCGCGGGGTCACCTGCACCGGTGATTACTTGGCGCCGAAGAGCTGCTCGACGGGATCGATCGCGAAGTAGATCAGGAACAACGCGCTCGTGCCCCACAGGAGCCAGTGGATCTCCTTCGCCTTGCCGAGGACCGTCTTGATGAGGACGTAGGCCAGGAAGCCGGCGCCGATGCCGTTGGTGATCGAGTACGTGAAGGGCATCACGGCGATCGTCAGGAACGCCGGGATGGCGATCTCGTACTTGTCCCAGTCGATGTGCTTGACCTGGGTCATCATCAGGAAGCCCACCGCGACCAGGGCGGGGGCGGCGGCCTGCATCGGGACGATCGTCAGGATCGGTGACAGGAAGAGCGCGCAGGCGAACAGGCCGCCGGTGATCAGGTTGGCGAAGCCGGTGCGCGCGCCCTCGCCGACGCCCGCCGCCGACTCGATGTACGAGGTCGCCGAGGACGCGGAGCTCACGCCGCCCGCCACCGCCGCCGCACCGTCGATGAGCAGCACGCGGCCGAGGCCGGGGACCTTGCCGTCCTCGTCGAGCAGGCCCGCCTCGGCGCTGATGCCGACGACCGTGCCCATGGTGTCGAAGAAGTCCGACAGGATCAGGGTGAAGATCAGCAGGACGACGGTGATCACCGTGGTCTCGCCGAACGCGCCGAACAGGCTGAAGTGGCCGATCAGCCCGAAGTCTGGGGTGCCCGCGATCTTGTCGGGCCAGGACGGCGTGGTCAGGCCCCAGCTCTTGACGTCGGCGACCGAGTTGATGACGAGCGCGAGGAGCGTCATCGTGACGATGCTGATCAGGATCGCGCCCTTCACCTTGCGCGCGAGCAGACCGATGGTCAGCAGGACACCGAGACAGAAGACGACGATCGGCCAGCCGGTGAGCGTGCCCGTGCCGCCGAGCTGCACCGGGACCGTGGAGTGGGCGGCGTCCGGGATACGGCTGACGAAACCGGCGTCGACGAAGCCGATGAAGGCGATGAACAGGCCGATGCCCACGCTGATCGCCGCCTTCAGCGGCCCCGGGATGGCGTGCATGATCGCTTCTCTGAGGCCGGTCACCACCAGGGCGCAGATCAGCAGGCCCTCCAGGACGACCAGGCCCATCGCGTCGTCCCAGCTCATCAGCGGGGCAATCTGGAAGGCGACCACCGCGTTGAGGCCGAGGCCCGTGGCGAGGGCGAGCGGGAGGTTGCCGCCGACGCCCATCACGACCGTCATCACCGCGGCCACCAGGGCGGTGGCGGTGACGAGCTGGACGCTGTCGAGCTGGTGGCCGAACTTGTCCTTGGCGCTGCCCAGGATGATGGGGTTCAGGACAAGGATGTAGGCCATCGTGAAGAACGTGGCGAAGCCGCCGCGTATCTCACGGGCGAAGGTGGATCCCCGTTCGGAGATCTTGAAGAAGCCGTCGACGCTGTTCGCCGCCGGAGGCGCGGCAGCGGGCCGGTCGGCCACCTTCTGTTGTTCGGACATGGCGGTAACTCCTCGTAGCCCGTTCGGTCTGTGTGCGGATGCTCGCTGGATTGTTCCCGTGTTGAACCGTGTTCAGGTTTTCCCCGTGTTACGGAATCCGGATCGACCAGTCATACGCCCCTCGAAGAGGCGTACGTCCGCCTGATACTCTCTCGGCTCTCGCGCCAAACGATCACTGACCCTTCACCGGCGCACCACAGCGGCCGGGTGCGCAGACGCCCGGCTTCGGTCGGCAGCCGCCGCCGACCTGGGAAGACTCAGCGACACCAAGGAAACTAAGGGGGAGAAGTCGCCCGTGGGCACTGTCGTCGACGACGCAGCCTCCGTGGAGTTCCACGCCTTCTTCGACCGGCACTACGCCGAACTCGCGCGCCTGGCGCACCTGCTGACAGGCGAGGCGGACGCCGCCGACGACCTGGCGGCGGACGCGCTGCTCGCGCTGTGGAACCGCTGGGACCGGGTGCGGGCCGCCGACCATCCCGTGGCGTACGCGCGTGGCGTGGTCGCGAATCTGGCCAAGACCCGTATCCGCAGCGCGGTCCGGGAGCGCCGGAGGATCACCCTGTTCTGGTCGCAGCGGGAAGAGAAGACGGAAAATCCCGATATACCAGGCGTCATAGATGTCCAGACAGCGTTGCGTAGACTGCCGTTCCGTAAACGGGCGTGCGTGGTGCTCCGGCATGCCTTCGACCTCTCGGAGAAGGACACGGCGCTGGCGCTGGGAGTTACTGTCGGTACGGTGAAAAGCCAGACGTCCAAGGGTATGGCCGAACTGAAGCGGCTCCTTGGCGGCGACGAGGCCCCGCTTCGAGTGCGTACTCCTGTACGCACCACGGGCGGAGCGGGAGGGACGAACCGATGAGGACGCAGCACGACGAGCTGCGCGCCGGGCTGCGCGACGCGGCCGAGGCGTACGTACCCGACCGCGCGCGCATCCTCGCGCGGGTCGAGCGCGGCATGGCCGCCGGTCCCGAGGCGAAGCGCTCCCGGCGCCGGGCGACGCGTCCGCCGCTGCTGGCCTGGGCCCGGGTGGTGGGTGCCACCGCGGCTGTCTCCGGGATCCTCGCGATGGGCGGGTACGCGCTGGCCTCGGTGGTGAAGACCAACGAGACCCCGGCCGATCCGACCGTCTCGGTCTCGCCTGCGCCGACTCCGACCCCGTCGCCGGACGCGACCAGCCGGGCGCCGGTCCCGCCGGCTCCGGAACCGTCGCAGGGCGGCAACGCCCAGGACGACGAGCCGAGTCCGGCACCGACGCCCACGCCGACACCGAAGTCCTCGAACTCGGCGCCGGCAGCCGCCTCGCAGACCACCGCCGACGGCCCCCTGCAATCGAACGGCTCGATCGATCCGCACAGCAACGAGTTCTGGGCGCAGAGCAACGTCGGCATCAAGACGTCCGTGCAACTCACCGCGCTCACCGTCGAGCTGAAGGTCGCCGACACCGGCTCGGTCGTCTCGACGGGTGCCTGGCGGGCGCTTCCGGAAGAGGACTACGACCTGACGACCGTCAAGCGTGACGGCTTCCTGGTCTACACGTGGGTGCTCAAGGCGGGCCGCGCGGTCCCGCCGGGCGAGTGGGTCTTCGCGGGCCAGTACAACCACACGCGTGGGGTCCGGGACGCGAAGGACGACACGTACAGCGTGACCGCCGAAGCGGCGGGCAAGCAGTTCGCCGTACAGGGCGGCTTCACGGGCCAGGATGCCGGCGGCAAGGTCGACAACGGCGATTCGTAAGGCGGTAGCGGTGGCCCGCGGGGAAATCCCGCGGGCCCGGCAATCCGTTCGTCGTGGACGGAACCACATACGGGTTCTCGCCATCTAACGTTACGTACGAGCGTTCGAGCGTACGAGAGCTGCTGGCCTGAGCCCCCCTCGGCCAGTCAGAGAGCCCCCGCCGGTGACGACCGGCGGGGGCTCGTTTCCGCTGTGCGGTACGTCAGTTCATGGGGGACCCGACGGCCGTCGAGGCCACGGTCAGAAACGTGGTGACCGGCAGCGAGCCGTCCGGCCGACGGGCACCGTGTGCCGTCGTCGCGTCCTTCGACCGCAGTGCCGGTGTCGGGACACCGCTGTCCCAGTTGTTGGCGGCGGAGACGGTCTCCGGGCCCAGCTTGGACAGGCCGTTCCCGTTGCCCACCGCGAGGTTCCTGGCCAGCCGTGCCTTGCCGGTGGCGAAGTGGAAGCCGCTCCGGTCGTTGGCGTAGGCGGTGTTGCGGTCGAGCAGGATCGCGCCGGCGTTGGAGTTCTCCGTGAACCCGTGCAGTCTGTTGTCCCAGGCCGCGTTGTCGTTGACCACGTGCGCGACCGACGCGCCCCCGCCGCCCAGCTTGAAGCCGTTGCCGTTGCCCTCGAACGCGGAGTCCTTCCAGCGGTTCCTGCCGTTGCCGAAGGCCCAGGTGTGCTCGATGGTGACGGGGCTGGAGAACTGCCAGAGGTCGATCCCGTCGTCCGCGTTGTCGTAGAGGCGGGCCCCGGTGATCCTGTTGCCGGTGCCGGAGCCGAACTTGATGGCGAGGCCGTCGGCGTTCTGGCCGTGGGAGGCGGGGTCGTAGTTGAGGTAACTGTCCAGGTTCTGCACGAGGTTGTCGCTGGTGCCGTCGCCCCGCAGGGTGAAGCCCGAGTCGCCGTTCCTCGCGGTGACGAGGTTCCTGAAGATCCCGCCGACGGACGAGGTGGCGACGAAGCCCTGGGCCGGGGAGTTCTGGAAGGTGAGGTTCTCGACCGTCCAGTAGTCGCCGTCGATCCCGGCCAGCCAGGACCCGGCGGGCAGCTTGGAGCCGTCGATCCTCACCTTCTCGCCGCCGTACGCCTTGAGCGTGATCCGCGCCGAACTCGTACCGTTCGCCGCCGACATGAGGGTGGCCGTCGGGTAGTAGGTCCCGGCGCGCACCTGGATGACGCCGCCGGGCACCGCGCCGCGCACCGCGGACTCCAGCTCGGCCGTGCTGGAGACGGTGACCGTGGCGCCGGCGGCGCTCGCTCCGTCGTGCGAGAGGCCCAGCCATACACCGCCCGCACCTGAGGACAGGGCCACCGCGGTGGCGATGGACAGGGTGCGGTTTCTGCGGTGACGGCCGGTGCCGATGCGCACGGGGCGTTCCTTTCCCAGGACTGGACGGTATCCGCTGTCTTGTTGCCGCCCGTCCGAAAAGGGTTGCCGTCAGGTTCGGCGGCGCCCGGGAAGCGCCCAGGAGGCGCCCAGCTCGGAGTAGAGGGAGAGGGTGTCGGCGGCGGCCACGACGAGGCCGTCGATGCCGGGGACGACTCGGCGGCGGTCCTCGCCGGCCGCGAACTCCCAGACATCGGCCGGGAGTCCGGCCGGGTCGGGGGCCTGCCGGATCGCCTCGACGACCCGCATGAACGCGCCCGTCTCGTCAGGTGCGACCAGCAGTTCGGCGCCCTCGGTGAGGTGGTCGACGAGGTTCTCCAGCAGGTCGGTGCTGTCGTACTCGTACTCCTGCGGGCCGTGTCCGGACCGCTGGAGGAGCACGCGGTCCTGCTTGTACCAGAAGGTGATCCGGCCGCCGGTGCCGTGCACGAGGACGTACGGGTCGTCCGGGTGTTCGGCGCACAGAGTGGCGGCGACGGTGACGGCGACACCGTTCGCCGTGCTGACGCGTACGCACGAGGTGTCGTCGGACTCGATGTCATTGGCGCGCAGCAGCTCGGTCTCGATGCCGGTGACGTCCTCGGCGCGGGTGCTGCCGCCGAGGGCGAGCCCGGTGGCGACGGCGTGCGCGAGCGGGTTGGTGAGGGCGCCGTCGATGACGTCCACACCGTTCAGCCTGCGCTTGCCGGCCCAGGGCGCGCGCCGGTAGTACGCCTCGTCGCGCGCCCACGCGCCCGCTCCGCCGACGCCGGTCACCGTGCCGATGGCGCCCTCGGCGATCAGTTCCCGGATCGCGGGCAGGGCGTGCGAGCCCAGCGACTGGAACCCGATCTGGCAGGCGACCCCGGCCGCCGCGACCCCGTCGGCCATCCGCCGGAACTCGGCGTACGACGGCGCCGGCGGCTTCTCCAGCAGCAGGTGCACGCCCTTGGCGGCGGCGATCAGCGCGAGGTCGGTGTGGGTGGGGATCGGCGTGCAGATCACGGCAACGGCGGCGCCGGTGGAGTCGAGGAGCGCGCCGAAGTCGGCGGACTGCTCGGGGGTGCCGAGGCCGGCCAGCTCGTCGTCGGTCAGCGGGGTCAGCTCGCAGACGCCGGCCAGCCGGACGAGCCCCTTGTCCTGGAGGCGGCGGATGTTGTCCAGATGCCACTGGCCGTGACCGCGCGCTCCCGCGAGGACCACCGGAAGCGGTGTGGTTGTTCGTACGGTGGTCATGCGAGCCTCCCGGGTCGGCTGTGTCGACGCTGCCGCTGTCGCTGTCGATCTCTGTGTGCAGGGTAGGCGCCCGCCTGGCGCCACCCTCCGGCCCGGGCGGAGTTCCCCACCCACTCGCCCTCTGGCGCCAGGACCGGCTGCGCCCGCTCGTCCTGGCGGGCGGCGCGACGATGCTCCTGTCGGGCATGGGCACCGCCACCCTGTACGCGGTCGTCGAGGGGCTCGGCCACTCCCCCGTGTACGCCGGCCCCCTGTACGTTCTCCGGGGCATCCGCTCGGTGGCGGTCGGCCTGGCCTCGGGCCCGCTGCCGCGCAGCCTGGGGGAGTTCGGGTTCGCGGCCTGCGGGATCGCCCTGACCGGCGCCGCCATGGCGCTGCGGGCGGTCCCGGCCGACCTCGCGGTGCTCGGCTCCGCCGTGGCCGCCGGGACGGGCCTGCCGTGCGTCCTGATCGCGGGCCTCACCGCCGTACAGCGGGAGACCCCGGCCGAACTGCTCGGCCGTACCGCCGCGACCGCGAACACCCTGATGTTCGCGCCCACGGCGATCGGTCCGGCAGTGGGCGCCGCGCTGGTGGAACCCGTCGGCCACCAGGTGATTCTCGTCGGCGGTGTCCTCGCCCTGGCGCTGATCGCGGTCCCGCCGGCTCAGCGCCGGGCCAGTGCGTCCCGTACCGCGTCCAGGTCGCCGTCCGACGCCAACCCGGCGTGATAGAGCCGCAGTTCGGTGGCCCCGAGCCCGGCCGCGCGCTCCGCGTCCACCGCGAGCGTGCCGGGGCTGCCGCCCATCCCGGAGACCACGACCAGGTTGGCGGCCAGGACGGCGCTCTCCCCGCCCGCCTCCGCGAACGGTGTCAGCAGGCCCGCCCCGCCCGTGCACGGGACCACCACACCGTCCGCGACGGACAGGATGTGCGCGGGGTCCACGCCCGTGTTGGCGCCGACGTGGTAGGAGACGGGGTCGGCGTGCAGCAGTACCTGGAATCCGGCCGGGGCAGCCGCCCGGACCGCCGCGACGGCCGCCTCCTGGAGCGAGCGTGCGGTTTCCTCGCGCCACGCGCGCGTGAGGGCCGCTTTCGCCTCCCCGAGGCGCTTCTCGACGCCCGCCCAGCCCCCGTCGTCCGGTTCGCCGCGCCACACCGGTTCCAGCGCGGCTCGTACGGCCGCCGCCAGCTCGTCGGGGTCGAGGCCCTGGCTGTCGTACCCGGCCCGGCAGGACGGGCAGAAGCAGAGCGCCATCAGATACTGGCCGGCGTCACCGAGCCCGATGCCGCCGGTCTTGTCGTGGGCGTGCAGATGCGTGAGGCCGTACCAGCCGAGGGACTCCAGTTCCGTACCGCGTGCCCCGGGCCGTACGGCGGCCTCGGCGGCGAGATCGACGAGGTACGCGCGCGTGGCGGGCTGCGCGACGCAGGGTGCCCATGGGTAGCGGTCCCCGTAGGCGTTGACCACGGAGGTGGCCGGATGCTCGGCGCCCAGGCGGGAGTTGTGCGCGAGGACGACCCAGGTGTGCACGTCGAGACCGGCGTCGGCGAGCGCGGCGGACGCCTCGCCGTGCGCGTCCCCGGGGGCCCACGCCCCGGCGGCATACGGGCGCAGCTCGCGACCCGCCCAGCGCCCGCCCGCCCCATCCGTACCGTCCGCCCCCGCCCTCGGGTTACAGCACGGCCGCCTGC
>NZ_LIQQ01000089.1 GCF_001418565.1 Streptomyces graminilatus
CACCACAACCCTCTCCCCCACCCCGGACCAGTGATGGCGACCGACGACGAGCCGACGCCGCCGTCCGGTCCCCCTGCCGACTCCCCTGCCGCCGACCCCCCTGACCAGCAGCCCGTCTCCGCCCGGGTCCGGCACCTCGCGGAGGCGCTGGGTCCGACGACGCTGGCGACCGCGCTGCTGATCTACTTCGGGTACGTGGCCACTCGCGCCCGGTACGCCTACTTCGGCGTGCCCGTGGACATGACCGGCCGGTCCAACCAGGGCCTGATGCTGGACGGCATGGAAGTCGTCTTCGTCCCGGCGGCCATGATCTTCCTCGGCATCCTGGCACTCGTCGCGATCCACGCCCTCGTCACCTGGGTGCTGGCCCGCGACGCGGGGAGCGGCACGTCCGCCGCCGCCTTCGTGGCGTACGGCTTCGTCCTCGTCGGTGTGCTCCTGATCGGCGAGGCGCTGATCGGCATTTTCGTCATGAGCTCCGAAGTCAGCGTGAAGTTCGGCATCGTGCCGCTCGCCCTGGCGTTCGGCCCCGCCGCGGTGGCGTACGGGGTCTGGATCTACGGCCGCCAGCGCGGGCGCCCGTTGCTGTCGCAGCGGATGGGCAGGAACGGTGTGATGTGCGTGCTCGCGCTGGGCGTGGCCGGGCTGTTCTGGGGATCCACACAACTGGCGTGGGCGTACGGCAGGGGCCGGGGCGAGCAGGACGTGACGGCGCTCGACAGCCGCCCCGAGGTCGTCGTCGACACCAAGGACCCACTGGAGGGGCTGCCGACGGGAGTGACCGCGACCCGTCTCGGAAAGGCGGGCGAGAGCGGGCTGGAGTACCACCACCGCTACCGGGGTTTCCGCCTGCTGCTGGCCTCCGGCGGACGGCTGTTCCTGGTCACCCCCGAGTGGCGACTGGGCCGGGACCAGACGATCGTCCTGCCGTACGCCGACGACATCCGGGTACAGCTCATTCCGCAGGCCTGAAACACGAGGTCTGACCACCGGTCCTGAACACCGGCCTCGCGCCGGCATGCCACCTTGGGCACATGGCCGTACAAGGGTCAATACCGATGCAGAGAAAAAGCAAGCCCTTACGGAAAATTAACAGGACTCAAACCCTCCTCACACTTCACCATTCCTTTGACATTCTTTACTCGTGTAAGCAGCATGGAGTGGTTGAAGCGGGGTAGCTTTCTCCACGCCCAGTTTCATTGTCATTGTATTCGAGGAATACTCATGGCGAATGCTGATGGTGCTTTTCGGACGCGGACGAGATCGGTTGGCGAACTCCTGCTGTTCGATATCCTCTCATCCTCCCCCGGTCCAATCGACTTACCCTCGGAGATTCGCCGGAACGATCCGCGTTACGGGAATGCCGAGTTCGTACTCGAAGGCAGAATGATCGTCGGCCAGGACGGTACACGGGCGGAACTCGGGGCCGGCGACTTCGTGATCCACGGTCTCCCCCATCCGTTCGAGCTGGTTGCCGCTACCCAGGTCCGGCTGACCGGCGTGACGTTCCCGCTGCGCATGCTCCCGGCGCCGGGCAACCGTCTCCGTATGGTCACCATGACAGGGGACAACGGCCACCTGGGCAGTGGCGCCCTGCTCGCGTCGTTCCTCAACGCGCTGAGCTCCTCGGCCGACAGCGTCCTCCCGCAGGAGGAAGCCGGTATCTCCTCCGCGATGCGCGGCCTGCTGACCGCCCTGATCGCCCGGTCCGCCGCGGACGGCTCGGCCGAGGACACCGGAAGCCCGACGGCCGCGCTGATGACGAGAATTCGCCGATTCATCGAACGCGAGATAGCCGATCCAGGGCTGAACCCGGCGAGCGTCGCCGCCGCACATCACATCTCGGTCCGCCAACTGCACCGGCTGTTCGAACACGAGAAAATCACGGTGACAGAACTTATCAGGACTTTCCGGCTGGAGGGATGCAGACACGATCTCGCCGATCCCGCACTGCACCCGCTGTCCATAGGCGCCGTCGCGGAACGCTGGGGAATTCCCGGTTCGGCGAAGTTCAGCAGGATGTTCCGCGCGGCCTATGGAATGTCGCCGAGGGAGTACCGGACCCGCATGACCCGTATGTCCCGCGATGCCGGCACGAACGTCGTGGACGTCGCGGACATCGCGGATATCGCGGCGCATATCGCGGCATGAGGCGGCGAATTCCACCACAGGGAACCCACGGAGGGGTCGACCATTGAAATGCGTCACCGTCTTCTGCGGAGCGACACCCGGCCTCGCCGGCATCCACACACGGGCAGCCGCCGAACTGGGCTGCGCCCTCGCGCGAAACGGCCTCCGCCTCGTATACGGCGGTGCCACGGTGGGACTCATGGGCACCCTCGCCGACGCGGCGCTGGGGGCGGGCGGCACCGTCGTCGGAGTCATTCCGCGGTCTCTGAGCGCCGTACCCGAAGCAGCACACCCCGGGCTGACGGAACTGCACGTCGTGCCCGACATGCACCGGCGCAAAGCGATGATGGCCGAACTCGGTGACGCCTTCGTCGCCCTCCCCGGCGGCGTGGGCACCGCGGAGGAGTTCTTCGAGGTCCTCACCTGGTCCCATCTGCGCCTGCACGACAAGCCCTGCGTACTCCTCGACATCGACGGCTACTACCGTCCGCTGCTCGCGTTCATCGAGCATGCCGTCCGCGAGGGCTTCATCGACTCCGACACCGCCGGCCGCGTCATCGTCTGCGAACGGGTCGAGCAGGTCTTCGAAGTGCTCCGACAAGTCGGCGTCGGAGCCTCCACATGAGCGTCGCCCGCCCGTTGGCCGGTCGGCGCCGGCCGACGTTCGCCCTCCTCGCGATGGCGCAGTTCGTCGTGGTTCTGGACATCACCATCGTCAACGTCGCCCTGCCGTCGGTCCAGACGTCGCTGCGCTTCTCGGGCGAGAGTCTCACCTGGGTCGTCGATGCCTACATGCTGACCTTCGGCGGCTTCCTGCTGCTCGGCGGGCGGGCGGCGGACCTTTTCGGACAACGACGGATGTTCCTCGTCGGCCTGACCGTCTTCGGCATGGCATCCATGGCGTGCGGTCTCGCGGCGACCAGCGGTGAGCTCGTGGCCGCCCGCGCGGTGCAGGGCCTCGGTGGGGCGCTGCTCTCCCCGGCCTCGCTGTCCCTGGTGGCCCTGACGTTCCAGGAGGACGCGGAGCGCGACAGGGCGATGGGAATCTGGAATGCCGTGGCGGGCGCGGGCGGGGCGACCGGCGTGGTGCTCGGCGGGGCACTCACCGACAGCCTCGGCTGGCCGTGGGTCTTCTGGGTCAACGTGCCCCTGACCCTGGGCGGTGCCCTGATCGGCCTCGTACTGATCACCGACGTCAACCACATCACCGACACCCCCGGCCGGGTCGTGCCCCGGCTGCGGGAGTTCGATGTGCTCGGTTCCGTGGCCGTGACCGCCGGGCTGTCCGCGCTCATCCTCGGACTGGTGCGGTTCGGCGAACACGGCCCGACGTCGGCCGTGGCCCGGGTCGCGCTGGTGGCCGCGGTGGTCCTGCTGGGAGTCTTCGTCGTCGTGGAACTGCGCGTACCCACGCCGTTGGTCCACTTCGGGATGTTCCGCTCACGCTCGCTGAGCACGGCCAACGGAATGATCCTGGTCTTCATGGCCGGCGTCGTGGCCACCAACTTCTTCGTGACCCTCTACGCCCAACGGGTCCTCGGTTACGGCTCCTTCGAGGCGGGGTTGTCACTCCTGCCGCTGGCACTGGGCCAGATCCTCTTCTCGCAGCTCGCGTCACGGTGCCTCCCACGGCTCGGGACGCTCGGGGTGCTGCTCATCGGGATGGGTGCCGCCGTACTGGGCTTCGGGTGGTTCTCCCTCGCGTCCGCCGACGGCTCCTTCGTGACAGACGTCCTGGGCCCGGCCGTCCTCGTCTCCGTGGGCGGTGGTTTCGGCTTCGTGGCACTGATCGTCCTCGCCGTTTCCGGCGTCGATCCGCGACGGGCGGGCCTGGCCGGCGGTCTGGTCAACATGTCGCAACAGGTCGGCGGCGCCCTCGGACTCGCCGTACTGGCGTCCCTCGCCGTCTGGCGGACCGACCGGCGGATCCAGGACGGCGCGGCGGTACGTACCGCGCTCACCGACGGCTTCCGGCTCGGCTGGCTGACCACGTCCGGGGTCGTCCTGGCGGCCACCCTCGCCGCCACCCTGGCCCTGCGCGGACGCGGACGCGAAACGCCGACGCGGGATACCAGGGACAACGACTCCGGCTCCGGCGCTGACTCCGGCTCCGGCTCCGGCGCTGACTCCGGCGCTGGCTCCTCGGCGGAGACCGTCCAGAAGGCCTGACGTTCCCTACGACTCCTGAGCGGGCTGCCGGCAACACGGCAGCCCGCTACAGGCATTCCGTAAAGGGCCGTCACGAATTTATTGCATTCAGTGCGCACCTTGTTGTCGATGCGCGCCAGATCGAACACACCCGCTTCTCTTGTCGCACGAGGTGCGAGTAGATTCCTCGATATCGCCAGGCCCCCGCCCCCAAGCGTGACGTAAATGGCTGCGGAGAAACGGAAGTGGCAATGACCATCACGACCGGAAATCATTCCGACCATGCCCGGAACGAATACGAACGCGAATTGAAATCCCATTGGGATGCCAAGACGGCCGACGGGATCAATCTGCTCCTCGGCGCCGAGGACGATCTCTACCACCACCACTACGCCATCGGCGACTTCGACCGGTCGGTCCTGGACACCCCGCCCGAGCAGCGGGAAGAGGCGATCCTGCGGGAACTGCACCGCATGGAGAGCGATCAGATCCGGCTGATCCTCGACGCCCTGGGTACGCTGCCGGCCGGCTCCCGGGGAATGGACGCCGGTTCGGGGCGCGGCGGCACCGCGTTCACCATCGCCCGCGAACTCGGTCACCGTGTCGAGGGGGTCAATTTCTGCGAGCATCACGTCGAATTCGCCGAGGCGGTGGCGCGCAAGCGCGGCTGGGACGACCGCGTTCGCTTCCACCTGGGCAATATGCTCCAGACACCTTTCGAGGACGGCTCGTTCGATTTCATCGTCTCCAACGAGACCACGATGTACGCCGACGCCTTCGAGGCGATGCGCGAGTTCTCCCGGCTGCTGCGCCCGGGTGGACGGTACGTCATGACCACGTGGTGCCGGGACGAGGTGGTCGACCCGCGTTCCGAGGCGACCCGGAGCATCGACAAGCACTACGTGTGCAACATGCACCGGCGCGGCACCTACTTCCGGGCGCTCGCGGCGCATGGCCTGACCCCCTACCGGGTCGAGCGGTACACGCGGGAGGCCATGCCGTACTGGGAGCTCCGCAACCTCAGCGCCCTGCGCACGGGAGTCGAGGACCCGTTCCTGGAGGGCTACCGCGAAGGAAGCCTGAACTACATGGTCGTCGCGGCCGAGCGGGTCTGACCCCACGCCACCACCAGCTCACGTCAACCCGCATCAGCTCCCGTCAACCCGCATCAGTTGACGCCGGCTCGCATCAGTTCACGTCAGTTCACATCAGTTCACGCCGAACCCACCATGGAGGAACTCACACATGCCGAACATGGACACCGTCACCCTCGGTGAGCACGACGCGGAACAGCGCGGCTACTGGGACGCCAAGCGGACGGACGACATCAACCTCCTGCTGGGCTCCGAGGACGGCCTCTACCACCACCACTACGGCATCGGTGACTACGACCACTCGGTTCTCGACGCGCCGGCCGGGCGCCGGGAGGAACTGATCCAGCGGGAACTGCACCGGATGGAGACCCTGGAGACGGGTCTGATCCTCGACGCGCTGGGCGAGGTGCCGTCCACGGCCCGCGTCATGGACGCCGGATCGGGGCGCGGCGGAACCTCGTTCGTGATCGCGGACCGGTTCGGCTGCCGGGTCGACGGGGTCAACTACTGCGCTCACCACGTGGACTTCACCCAGAACCTGGCCCGTGAGCGCGGCGTCGCCGACCGCGTCCAGTTCCACTTCACCAACATGATGCAGACGCCGTTCGAGGACGGGTCCTTCGACTTCATCGTGTCGAACGAGACCACCATGTGCGTGGACATCCACAAGGCGTTCGCCGAGTTCTCCCGGCTGCTGCGACCGGGCGGACGCTATGTCGCCGTGACCTGGAGCCGGCACGACGCGGTGCACCCGCGCTCGGAGGCGTCACGCGAGATCGACGAGCACTACCTGTGCGGCATGCACAAGCGCAGTACCTACTTCGAGGCCTTGGCCGCCAACGGCCTGGTCCCCTACCACGTGCGGGACCACACCGAGGAAGCCATCCCGTACTGGGAGCTGCGCGAGCACTCCGAGCTGCGCACAGGTGTCGAAGCGCCGTTCCTTCAGGGCTTCCGCGAACAGAGCATCGACTACCTGGTCATCGCCGGCGAACGCGTCTGAGCCCGGCCGTTCGGATCAGCCCGGCCCCTCGCCCGCCCGGCGAGGGGCCCAGGACCGAGAGAAACGAGAGAGGGAGAGGTGGCCAGACGATGACCGAAGCGCCGGAGTTGTCGCTGGAGATGCGACGCGACGGGCTGGACCCGATCGCGCGGCTGGCCCAGGTGCGCGACACGGACGGGGTCGTGCCGGTGGAGACGCTGTTCGGGGCGCCCGCGTACCTCGTCTGCCGTTACGAGGACGTACGAGAGGTACTCGCGGACCCGGTCAGGTTCAGCAACGCGCGCTCGCCGCTGTTCGGCATCGACAGCGGAGGCGAGGTGACGGAGGAGGAGCTGACGTTGATGCGGGCCGGGAACCTGCTCGGGTTCGACCCGCCGGAGCACACCCGTCTGCGCCGACTGCTGACCCCCGAGTTCACGGTGCACCGGCTGCGCCGTCTGGAGCCGCGCATCACCGAGATCGTGGAGGCGGGCCTGGACGACCTGGAGGCGGCGGGCAGGCCGGCCGACCTGATGACGCACTTCGCGCTGCCCGTGCCGTCGCTGGTCCTCTGCGAGCTGCTCGGGGTGCCGTACTCCGACCGCGGCGACTTCCAGGACCGCTCCGCCAGGATGCTCGACCTCACACTGCCCATGGCGGATCGTGAGGCGACCCGGCGGGAGGACCGGGAGTACATGGCCGAGCTGGTGGCCCGGGCCCAGGCGGATCCGCAGGACGACCTCCTCGGGTCGCTGGTGCGTCAGCACGGTGACGTACTGAGCGCGGACGAACTGATCGGCATCGCGAGCCTGTCGGTGATCGCCGGGCACGAGACCACGTCGAACATGATCGGCCTGAGCACCCTGGCCCTGCTGCGGCACCCGGAGCAACTGGCCCTGGTCCGGGACGATCCGGCCCTGGCGGAACCCGCCGTGGAGGAACTGCTGCGCTGGCTGTCCATCGCGCACTCGCTGCTGCCGCGCAGGACGACGACCGAGGTGGAGATAGCGGGCCGGACCATCCCGGCGGGGTCGTTCCTGATCCTCTCGATCCCGGCGGCCAACCGCGACAGCGCCCTCGTCGAGAGTCCCGACGCCCTGGACGTCGCCCGGGGAGCCGCCGGTCACCTCGCCTTCGGCCACGGCGTGCACTTCTGCATCGGGCATTCGCTGGCCCGGATGAAGATGCGTATCGCCCTGCCGGCACTGCTGCGGCGCTTCCCCGGCCTGGCGCTCGCCGATCCCGACGCGCAGATCGAGTTCCGCGCCTCCAGCCTGGTGTTCGGCCTGGACAAGCTGGAGGTGACCTGGTGACCGGGACGCCCCCCACCATGAAGGTCGTCGTCGACGAGACGGCCTGCCTGGGCACCGGCCAGTGCGCGATGATCGCCCCGGCGGTCTTCGAACAGCGTGACGACGGCGTCACCGTGGCGCGCGACACCGAACCGCCCCAGTCGCGCCGCGCCGCCGTCCGCGAGGCGGCCCAGGCCTGCCCGGTGGCGGCGATCCGGCTCAGCGAGGGAAGCGAACCGAGCACGCCGGCCGCGTTCGGCTACGACGATCTCCCCGCCCTCATCGCCCGGATGACCGGCGACGAACGCCACGCCTTCTCGTCGTCGTCCACGAAGGACGTCCTGTGGGTGCTGTACGACCGTGTCCTCAACGTGTCGCCGGACCGCACGGACGACGACGACCGTGACCGTTTCTTCAACTCCAAGGGCGCCGGCCCGATGGCCCAGTACGCGGTGCTCACCGCGAAGGGGTTCATACGGCCGGAGCAGTTGGACGACTGGGGAACGTGGGACTCACCGCTCGGCTACGTACCCGACCGGGTCACCGTGCCCGGCGTGGACCTCTCGTCCGGCTCGCTCGGTCACGGCGTCCCGATCGCCGTCGGAGTCGCACTGGCCTGGCGTATTCAAAGGCGCCTCGGCCCAAGGGTCTTCGTACTGATCGGGGACGGTGAGTTCGACGAGGGCAGCAATCACGAGGCGATGGTTCTCGCCGGGCGGATGGGGCTGGACCGGATCGTGGTCGTCGTCGTGGACAACGGGACGGCAAGTCACGGCTGGCCAGGGGGAATTGAGCAGCGGTTCGCCCGCGAAGGGTGGGCGACGGACGTGTGCGACGGCGAGAACCACGACGAGATCTTCACCGCGCTGACGCGGGACCACCCGGGAAAGCCGCTCGTGGTCGTGGCCACCGTCACCCGCTGACCCTCACCCGCCAACCGTCGTTCAAGAGGCAAGAGGCCAGAGGCAAGAGGAGCGGATCACCGTGACCTATCCGGACATGTGGAGTGCCTTCGGTGGCACGATGGCGAGCGCGCTGGACACCGATCCGCGCGCGGCCGTGGTGCTGGCCGACATCGGTACCCATTTCTTCAAGGCGGCGAAGCAGAAACATCCCGACCGCGTGATCAACGTCGGTATCAGGGAACAGCTCATGATGGGCGTGGCCAGTGGTCTCGCGATGTGCGGACTGCGCCCCGTGGTTCACACGGTCGCCTCGTTTCTCGTGGAACGCCCCTTCGAACAGATCAAGTTGAACTTCGCCCAGCAGAACGTGGGCGCGGTGCTGGCCAGTTGGGGTGCGTCCTACGACATCACCGAGTTCTCCTGGTCGCATTTCACACCCGAGGACGTCGCGCTGCTCGACTCCCTGCCGAACTGGACCGTACGGGTGCCGGGGCACCCCCAGGAGGCCGCCGAGCTGCTGCTCCGCGCGCTTCCCGGGGACGACCGCGTGTACGTCCGGCTGTCCGGCCAGGCGAACAGGGAACCCCGGGGCGTCTCGGAGTCGTTCGAGGTGGTCAGGGAGGGTGACCGAGGGGTGATTCTCGCCGTCGGCCCCACGCTGGACCGGGTGTTGGCCGCGGCGTCCGCGCTCGACGTGACGATCCTGTACGCGTCGACGGTCCGGCCGTTCGACTCCGCCGGGCTCCGGACCTCGGTACTGGCCGGGCGCCGGCCCGATGTCGTACTGGTGGAGCCGTATCTGGCCGGTACCTCCGCACACGAGGTGTCCTCGACGCTCGTCAACGTGCCGCACCGGCTGCTCTCCCTGGGCGTACGGAGGAATGTCGAGGCCCGTCGCTACGGCACGCCCGAGGACCACGACCGCCTCCATGGGCTCGACGCCCGGAGCCTCGGCGAACAGATCAGGTCGTTCCTCGTCTGATCGTTCCTCGTCTGAACGAAAGCCCGGGAGAGGCAGCGGTATGGGGAAGGTATTGAAGAGCGCTGCTCGAATCCGCACTGACCAGGGCGTGCGCGCGCTCGTCGGTCCCACCGGAGTCGGGAAGAGCGCGGCGGCCACCGCACTGGCCCGCGACACCGGAGCGCCTGTCCTGGTGGCCGACCGCATCCAGTGCTTCACCGATCTGCTGGTGACGAGCGGTCGCGCCGCCGATGCCCAGGTCCCAGGGGTCGACCGGATCTGGTTGAGCGACCGGACCGTCGGAGATGGGGACTACGCCCCCAGCGAGGCGTCGAAAGACCTACTGAGCCGACTCGAATCACTCGTCACTGCGCATGGCCTGGTCGTACTGGAGGGCGGTTCGATTTGCCTGCTGCTCAACTTCGCCGAACGGCTGGAATCCCTCCCCTACAGCGTTTCCGTCAACGTCCTCCCCATTCCGAACAGAAGCCACTACCCGGCGCGGCAAATAGCGAGAGCACGGAAAATGCTCGTGCCGGACAGTTCTGGAAGAAGCCTGCTCACAGAGTTCGCTGCCGCATGGAGAACACCTGGTCAACGTCGCTTCGCCGTATCTGTCAGCGGTCTGGACAGCATCTGCGAATGGTGCGCCAAGCATTCGGTCGAACCGGAGGAGGTGGCCAAGGTCGACTTCTCGGAGAAGATGCTCGGCGAACTCTCGACGATGCTGGGCGAGCGGTATGCGGCGCACGGCTTCACACAGGAGAGACTCTTCCAGAAGGCATTCGATAACCATGTCCGGAATTCACCAAATGCGTGACCGATGGCGAACCGACGAAGCAGGGCTCATCAGCGCGGCCGACGACTTCGGGCACTGCGTACACGCGAAGCCCTCGGCGGTACTCGCACCGCGCTCGCCGGCCGAGGTCCAGGAAGCGGTGTCGTACGCGGCGGACCGGGGCATAACGCTCGCCGCGCGGGGGGCCGGGCACTCCACGTACGGTCAGGGCCAGGCCGCCGACGGGATCGTGCTGGACATGACGGACCTCGACACCGTGCACGAGGTCGGACCCGATCACATCGCGGTGGACGCCGGTGCCCGCTGGTCGGACGTGGTCGCGGCCACGCTCCCCGGACACCGGACGCCGCCGGTGCTCACGGACTTCCTGGGCACCACGGTCGGCGGCACGCTGTCCGTCGGCGGATTCGGCGGCGCGAGTCATCGGCACGGCGCGCAGACCGACAACGTGGTGGACCTCGATGTCGTCACCGGGACAGGCGCTCTGGTGAGGTGTTCTCCGCTCGCGAACCGTGACCTGTTCGACTGTGTGCGCGGGGGGCTCGGCCAGTTCGGTGTGATCGTCCGGGCCACTCTGCGGCTCGTCCCGGCGTTCGACACCACACATTGGTACAAGTTCCGGTACAACGATCTGACGGTCTTCCTGACCGAGCAGACACGCCTCGCGCACGAGGGAATGTTCGACCATGTGGAGGGCCGGATCCTGCCGCCCGGAAGCGGTCCGTGGAGATACCGGCTCGACCTGGCCAAGCACTGTCTCACCGGAGCCCCGCCGGATGAACGGTCCTTGCTCCGGAGCCTTCACCCCGATTGCCGTGCCGAACGTGCCGAGGTGCTTCCCCACGTCGAATTCCTCGACCGGATGGCGGCCGGAGAACAGGAACTCCGGCGGACCGGGGAGTGGTTCCATCCGCATCCCTGGCTGAGCCTGCTGTTGCCGGCTGCGACAGTCGAGGCGTTCGTCCGGCAGGAACTGGCCGGCCTGACCCGGGAATCCACAGGCCGGTCAGGGCTGATCATCGTCTATCCGATACCGACCGCGAAGCTCACAACACCATTCGTCCGAAAGCCCAACGCCGAGACAGCGTTCATGGTCGCGCTGCTGCGTACGGCCCAGCCGGGCGAAGAGGGCCCGATGATCGCGAGCAACCGCCAGATATACGAACAAGCTCTGGCGGCAGGCGGCGTCGCCTACCCTGTCAACGCCCTGCCGATGTCGTCCGAGGACTGGCGCAGCCACTTCGGACCACAGTGGACCGACTTCGCCCACGCCAAGCGACACTTCGACCCGAACACCGTCCTGACGCCCGGACAGGGGATACGGCTCGACTGAGGATCGTCGCGCGTATGGGCGGGAGCCGCTCTCGCCCGCCCGCCCGGTCTGTCTGTCTGCCTGCCTGTCCGCTGCGGGAGCGGTTGCGCGTACCGCTCGGAGAGGTTTGTGTGGTGTATGCCAGGCACTCACCCATTCGGGCCGATTTCAGCCATACATCCCGGGTAAGGGTCGGCCTGTCCCTGTTCCGAGCCGCATCCCGGAGGCATCAGTGCCCGACATGAACGGCCCCTACAAGCCCGGCACCCCGTGCTGGATCGACCTGATGGTTCCCGACCAGCAGGCGGCCATCGACTTCTATCGCGACCTCTTCGGCTGGCAGGGCGAGATCGGCCCGCCCGAAACGGGCGGGTACGCCGTGTGCACGCTCAAGGGCAAGCCCGTCGCCGGGATCATGAAGGCGATGAACCCGGACGGGTCGGTCCCGGACCCGATGCCGCCGACGGTGTGGACCACGTACCTGTCCACCGACAACATCGACGGCACCCTCAAGTCCGTCACCGACTCCGGCGGCTCGGTCATGATGGGCCCGATGGACGTCATGGACCTCGGCCGGATGGCCGTGATCACCGACCCGACCGGTGCCGTCGTCGGCCTGTGGCAGCCCGGCACGTTCGACGGCGCGGGCATCGTCAACGAGCACGGCGCGCTGATCTGGAACGACCTGGCCACCGGCGACGTCCCGGCCGCGTCCGCGTTCTACTCCTCCGTCCTGCCCGTCACCACGGCCCCCTCCGAGCTGCCCGGCGCCGAGGGCTACATCGAGTTCGAGGTCGAGGGCCGCGCGGTCGGCGGGATCATGGACCTGGCCCAGCTCCCGCCGGGTGTCCCCCCGCACTGGCAGCCGTACTTCCATGTGGACAGCGTCGACGACATCCAGGCCGCGGTCGTTCGCGCCGGCGGCAGCGTCCTCGCCCCGGCCTTCGACATGGCGGCCGGCCGTATGGCCGTCCTCGCCGACCCGCAGGGCGGCGCCTTCGCGGTGATCACCGCGTCCGCCCCGCAGCAGCCGGCCTGACGCCCAGCCGGTGAACGCCCCTGCCGCCGAGCCGGACTCGGCGGCAGGGGCGTTCCTCGCGTCGGCGAGAAAGCTGGGTGGCCGTCAGCGCACGGCGGCCACCTAGCGGGAGGAGCGGGCGGCCGCCGCGAACGAGTGGTTGGCCGAGAGGTAGGTGAGGGGTGTCAGTTCCAGCGCGGTGGGCCTGACGCCGTCGTACGGAAGCGCGGCGAACACCTTCCGCTCACCCGAGATCGGGTCGTTCTGCACTTCGCTCGTACGGTCGATCAGCAGGGTGGAGCGGTCGGTGGCGGTGTACGGCTTCCAGTCGGCCCGGCCGGGAGCGCCGGTCGCGGCGAACGTGGTCCACAGGTTCTGCACCTGCCCGGAGAGCTGGGTGCGCCAGGGCTCGCTGCCGTAGAAGTCGGGGTTGGAGGCGAGGGTGCCGAACACGAAGCCGAGTTCGATCCCGTGGGGCGAGCCGAATTTGCCGCCGTCCTTGGGCGAGGTGGCGGTGAACAGGCCCACCCACACCGGGACGCCGCGCGCGGCCAGCACCTCGGCCAGGCGCAGGGAGGGCGCGCGGAAGGCCGCGTCCCCGACCAGGCCGAGGCCGACCTGCCAGGAGGCGAGGCCGGGACGGGTGTTGCGGTAGGCGTCGAGCGACGCGTCCACGTTCGCGTCGCCGACCAGGTTGGCCAGCCAGGGCCGGTAGAAGTCGACCGGCACGTACTCGATGGCGGGTATCTCCTGGATCCAGTAGCGGGCCTCGTCGCGGTTGGTGCTGACGATCACCGGCACACGGGGGCCGTTGGGGGAGGCGAGGCGCTTCATCGGGTGCTCCGGCAGCACGACGCCGTCGACCACCGGTGCGAAGGCCTCGTCGGAGAAGCTCAGGTTGTAGAGGGCGTCGGCGGCGCTCTGCATGCGTTCGGCGCTCAGCTTGCGCAGGTCGTCCACGCCGAGGGCACCCGCCAGCAGCCGGTAGCCGATGGACACCTTCGCGGAGGCGGTCCGGTCGGAGACGTTCGCGGGGGTGCCGCTCTCCAGGATCACCCGCTGGTACAGGCCGTCCGCCGACGGGCTGCCCATGATCGCCGATACGGAGATCGCGCCGGCCGACTCGCCGAACAGGGTGACGTTCCGGGCGTCCCCGCCGAAGGCCTCGGCGTTGTCACGCACCCAGCGCAGCGCGGCGATCTGGTCGAGCAGACCGTTGTTGGCGCTGGAGGCGTAGGCAGCGCCCTTGGAGGACAGGTCGAGATAACCAAAGGGGCCGAGGCGGTACTGCACGGTGACGACGACCACGCCCTTGCGGGCCAAGTCGGCGCCGTCGTAGTCGGGTTCGGCGGCAGTGCCTTCCGTGAACCCGCCGCCGTGGATGAAGACCATCACCGGCCGCCGGTCGTTGTCGGACCCGGTCGTCGGCGTCCAGACGTTCGCGGTCAGACAGTCCTCGGAGATCGCCGTCCCGGCGGGGACCACTCCCCCGGTGGGCTGCATGCACGCGGCGCCGAACGCGGCGGCGTCCCGCACCCCGGACCACGGCTCGGCGGGGGCGGGCGGCATGAACCGGCGCGCGCCGGTGGGCGGGGCGGCGTACGGGATGCCCTTGAACTCCCGGAGTCCGGCGTCGGTGGTGCCCCGGACCTTCCCGGCGGTGGTGGCGACGACGGTGGCGGGCGCGTCGGCAGGGGTACCGGCACGCGTGTCGGCGTGTGCGCCCGCCGACGCTCCGGACACGAGCAGAGCGGCGGTGACGAGGGCAAGCAGGGGTCTGCGCATAACCTCTCCCGTTGTGCGGCGATGTTGAACAACATTCAACGTCCGCAATTTACAAGGGAGTTGGACGCGCAGGACGGGGTCGGAAGGGAAAATCTTCGACAGGAGTGACACTCGGTGCCCCGGCGGATTCAGCGCACGCCACCCCTGGCCCTACGGCCGGAAAGTGTCGAACTCGTTACCAAACGATTTCGGACAAAGTCTTGCGCATCGGCGGATCAGGGGTCGATATTCATCCAACGCAACCGCATCAACTCGTGTTGACAACACGAGTTGATGCTGACGAAATACGCTTACGCTGACGAAACACACCGATCCGAAGGAGGGTCCGATGGCAACTCGCCGCGACGTGGCGCGCCTGGCGGGCACTTCCGAGGCCCTGGTCAGCTACGTCCTCAACAACGGCCCCCGCAAGGTCGCCCCCGCCACCCGCGAACGAATCCTTGCGGCCATCGACGAGCTCGGCTACCGCCCCAACGCGGTGGCCCGGTCCCTGAAGACCTCGCGGACCATGACTTTCGGGCTGGTCGTACCCGACAATTCCAACCCCTTCTTCGCCGAGCTGGCCCGCGTCATCGAGGATGTCGGCTTCGCCTCCGGCTACACGATGCTGCTGGGCAACGCGATGGGTGACGACGCCCGTGAGGCGACGTACATCCGGACCCTGCTCGACCGGCAGGTGGACGGGCTGATCGTGGTCCCGATCCACGGCCCGCACAGTTGGGTCGCGGAACTGTCCGACCAGACCGTGCCCCGGCTGGTGCTCGACCGCGAGCTGGAGCTGCCGGGGGCGACGCAGGTGCTCACCGACAACGAGGGCGGCGCGTACCAGGCCACCGCCCATCTGCTCGGTCACGGCCGGGAGCGGATCGGGTGCATCGCCGGGCTGGAGGGCGTACACCCGACGGTCGACCGGGTCGCGGGCTGGCGCCGGGCCCTCGTCGAGGCCGGGCGGGATCCGGAGAGCGCGTCGCTGACGCATGTGCCGTTCGGACGGGCCGACGGGTACCGGGCCGGCCGGCGGATGCTCGCGGACCCGGGACATCCGGACGCGCTCTTCGTGGCGAGTGACGAGCAGGCCATCGGCGTTCTGCGCGCCGCCGCCGAACTGGGGCTGCGCGTCCCCGACGACGTGGCGGTCTGCGCCTTCGACGGTATCGACGGCAGCGAGTACACGGTGCCCGCGCTCACCACCATGCAGCAGCCCTTCGACGAGCTGGGCCGCTCGGCCGTCGAGTGGCTCCTGGCCAAGATCGCCGACCCCGCCCTCCCGGTGCGGCGCATCACCCACCCCACCACCCTGATCGCCCGCGGCTCCTGCGGCTGCCCGGACCTCGCCGGGGGCGACTCGGTGATCGGCGAGGGCTTATAGCGACGGCGGGAGAGGGGTTGGAGCGGGCGAGGGTTTGCACACCTCGTACGACTCGTGCGCCCCGCCTGACTCGTACGCCCCGTACGACTCGTACGCCCCGTACGACTCGTGCGCCCCGCC
>NZ_LIQQ01000009.1 GCF_001418565.1 Streptomyces graminilatus
CGGTCTTCGCCGGATCCGGCGAAGACCGCGAGGGCGACCATGATCAGGACGCCGACCTTGCGGGCGACCATCACGCCCCAGTACATGAACGCGCCGATTGCGCAGCCGAGGGCGACCAGGGCTGGGACTGTCCAGCCGAGGCCGTACATCGCCCCCAGGTTGTTGACCTTGATGACGCGGCGGATCGCATCGTCGACTGAACTGTTGGCTGCTTGGAACAGGCCGTCAGAAAGGGCGTCGACCACGGTGATGGCGACGGTGGTGAAGGCGACGGCGCAGAAGGAGAAGAGGACGCCGGTCATGGTGCCGATCGCGGCTTGGGCGAGGGCGCGTTCGTCCCGTCGCCAAGCCGCGGACATCAACTGGATGCAGAACGTACCGACGGTCAGGGCGAGTCCGATAGGTAGCAGCAGCTCGTAGTTGTCCCGGAACCAACCGGCGTTGAGATCGATGGCGGTGGTTTCGTTGACGGCCTTGGCGGCGAGGTCGGCTGCGCTGGCGGCCAGTTCACCCGCTGACTTCGCGATCCACGCCCCGATGCCGTCGGTGACGGTCCCGGCGGGGTTGGTGGCGAAGTCGACGGTGTCGCAGACGGTGCCCATCAGCGGAAGGTCGCAGACTCCCATGGCGGTACCTCCTTTCTGGGGTGGGGGTCAGGGCGCGACGGTCGGCAGGACACCGGCCAGGGCACAGGGCTGGGAGGGGCGGCACTGGACCGCGAGGGTGGTAAGGCGGTTCTCGGCGCCGCCGTGCGGCGAGCCTTTCCAAGCGATCGACTGTTTGCCGGAGACCGTCACGGCGTAGACGTACGCGGTGGTGATCGCCCCCGGGTCCGCCTGCAGGGCCTGGGTGAACGAGTCGGGGAAGTGCGCCTCGTTCACCGTGGCGGTGGCGAACTGGCCGTTGGCGGCCATCTCCTTCCACAACACGGGCGAGGGGACCAGTGCGTCGACCGAGGCGGCGTCGGCGTACTTCTTCTCGCTGGTCAGCCACTTGTGCAGGGCGGCCAGCAGCTCATGCTGGGAGTAGGCGCGAGTGTCGTAGGACCACAGTGCTGCGGCTGCCGCCTTCCCGAAGGTGATCGGGTCGTGCGTGGACGGGGGAACGGGCAGGGCACTGCGGCTCCCGTGCGGTGGTGACGAGGCGGAAGCGGAAGCGGTCGGGGAGGAGGGGGAAGCCGAACTCGCCTGCGGTGCAGGAGCCTTGGAAGAGGTCCTGCCGTCGCGGGTGAGGTAGGCGGCCAGGCCGGCGAGGGCGACGAGCACCACTAGAACAGCGGTGCCGAGCAGCGCCCGGCGGCGCACGCGCGATGCGCCGCCGGGGTTCGTGGAGCGGGGGGACATCAGTGGACCTGCGTCCCCAGCGTGCTGAAGAACGCCACCACACCATTCGCGGCACCCAGCAGGAGGGCCGCGCCAGCGCTGACCAGCACGCCCTTCTTGCCGCTGGCCTCGGCCTGGTGTCCGCCGGAGTGGTGGCCCCAGGCCCATACGCCGGCGCTGACGGCAAGCGCGCCGACCACGGCGATGATCCCGAAGAGGTTGATCGAGCCCATCACCTGCTTGAGGACCGAGAGGCCCGGCAGCCCGCCCTCGTTCGGTTTGATTCCGGGGTCGTAGGCGAGCTGGACGACCTTGTCGGCGAGGTACATCGTTGTGAACTCCAGTTCGATTTAAGGCACACCAAAGCCCGCGAAGGCGAAGTGGCAGTGCAGGAAGGGGGAGGGGGAAGCGCCGGTCAGACGACCCGGCGGGCCGCGAGAATCTGCGGCTTCCAGGACGCGAGGGTCGCGAGGCGGACCACGTCGCCGGTGTGCGGGGCGTTCACGATCAAGCCCTGGCCGACGACCATCCCGACGTGTTCCGGGACTTCGGCAGTCCCCTCGGTGAAGACGAGGTCACCGGGCTGGAGAGCGTCAACCGATACCGGCTTGCCCTCCTTGACCTGCGTGTACGTCGTCCGTGTGAGGGTGACGCCGGCTGCCTTGTACGACTGCTGCATCAGCGAGGAGCAGTCGCAGCGGCCCATGGGGTCGGGCCCGTGGGAGTCGGTGCAGCTCCCGCCCCATTGGTACGGAGTGTCGAGCTGGCCGAGCGCCCAGCGGATCGCCGTCTGGACCTTGGGCGGAGCGTCTGCCGGGATCTTGTATCCGGCCGGCAACGCGCCGGGCGGGATGGTTCCGAAGTCGGTTCCGTCCCCGTCGGCCGTACAGCTGCCTGCGGTACTCGGCGGAGGACTGGCCGTACTGTCCGAGCCGGATGGCGAGGGGCTCGGCGACGTGTCGTCGGCCTTCGGCAGCAGCGGCTCGATCGCCTGATGCAAGGCGGTGGCCAGGGGCTCCCACTTCGCGTAAGCCTCGCGGAAGCCGGACTTCTGCACCGCCTGGGCGGCCTGGGTGACGGAAAGGGACTGCCAGCCCGAGACCTTCTCCAGCGCCTCGTAGAACTTCGTCGAGGCGTGCACCGGGTCGAGGATCTCATTCGCGGTGCCCCATCCCTGCGACGGACGCTGCTGGAACAACCCGAGGCTGTCGCGGTCGCCGTAGGTCAGGTTCCGCAGGCCGCTCTCCTGCAAGGCGGTCGCCAGGGCCACGATCTGGCCCCGGGCCGGGATGTTCATCGCGACACCGGTGGCCTGGATGGTTTTGGCGTTGGGCACCTGCTCGGCCGGGTCGTCTAGGCCCGGCACAGAGACCGTTTCCTTGCCGCTGCCGTCCAGGATCGCCTTCACCTGAGTGGCGACGGCCGAGGTATCCACAGCCTGTGCACCGCCGGTCGAGCAGGAAGCCGAGGCACTCCCGGCCGCGATACCGAGGATCGGAACGGCCAGCAGCAGTGGACCGGTGGCGACGAGACCGACGACGGTTCCGGTGGTCTTCTTCATCGCCGCTGCCGTTCGCCGGGGCGGACAGCCCGGCCGGGCAACGGAGTTAGGTCAGGGCGTGGGCGTATCAGGGCGTGCTGCATCGCAGCGGCTCCTCGCGGTTCGTAGGAGGCGCGGTGCCGACTTCTCGTGCAAAGCCGTCGGCACCGCGCCGATGTGAATCCGCCTCTCAGGGCGGGCCCGGGTCAGGGGAGTTGGTAGCTCCCGGACGCCGGTCTCAGGTCATGCGCGGCAGCCGGCCGCGCTTGTAATCTCAGGCGGTGCACCGGGTCTCCTCACGGCTTCGGGAACGGGGGGCCAACGTGCCCTCCGGACCGCGCTATTGGACGCGGCAACACGGATCAGCACAGGTCAGCGGGGGTAGAGCCGGGCTCCGCCTCGGTGACACGGCGAGACAGTAGATCGGGATTCCGGCCGCACCAAACGACCGCCGAACCCAGGCCCGGAGTACGACACGGGCTCGTTAGGCGCGGCCGAAAAACGCGGCTAATCTCCGGCGCAACCCAGCTCCGAACGGCCGATGTTGACCGCCGTCCGGAGCGGGCCCAGTCCCGTCGTGCCCTGAAAGAGGCCCCGCACATGAGCTACACGCTGCACCGAGGCGACGCCCTCACCGTGCTGAAGACCCTCCCGGACGAGAGCGTCAACGCCGTCATCACCGACCCCCCGTACAACTCCGGCGGACGCACCAGCTCGGACCGCACCGGCCGCACCGCCCGCGCCAAGTACGTCACCAGCGGATCGGCGCACGACCTGCAGAACTTCCCCGGAGAAAACCGCGACCAGCGGAGCTATCGAAGCTGGCTGACCGCGCTGCTCACCGAGGCGTACCGGGCCGCGACCGAGCACTCCGTCGCCATGGTGTTCTCCGACTGGCGACAGGAGCCGACCACCAGCGACGCCCTGCAGATGGCGGGCTGGACCTGGAGCGGCACGATCCCCTGGATCAAGCCCGCCAGCCGGCCCCGCAAGGGCGGGTTCAAGCAGTCGGCCGAGTTCATCACCTGGGGCGTCAAGGGCAGCCTCGAAAAGGACCGGGACCTCTACCTGCCCGGCCACTTCATCGCCTCCCAGCCCCGCAAGGACCGCGTCCACATCACCCAGAAGCCGGTCGAGATCATGCAGCAGCTCGTGCAGATCTGCCCCGAAGGCGGCACCGTCCTCGACCCCTTCACGGGCAGCGGCTCGACAGGCGTCGCCGCCCTGCGCGAGGGCCGGCAGTTCGTCGGCGTCGAGCTGTCCTCGCACTACGCCGACGTGGCAGAACAGCGACTGTTGCAGGCAACGCAACACACTCTGACTCAGGACGACTTCGTCCTGGCCGGGCCGGAGGCATGAGCATGAGAGCGACCAGACCAGGGCCGACGGACCGCAGACGCCAAAGGGCGGCTGGTACATCGAGGAACCGATGCACCAGCCGCCCTTCCGCTTGCGTCAGGCCGCCTCGAACGCCCGCCGAATCAGCGGCCCCGCCTTCTCCAGGTCGGCCGCCGAGGCGATCCGCACCTCGTGCGCTCAGGCAGCGTACATATCTCTCATGGGTGCGATGTAGGCGGCTTCGATGAAATCGAGGAACTTCGTGAGGCCCTCGTCTTCGAGCATGTGCCCGATGCAATACATCATTTGATAGGTGACGCTCAGTTCCTCGCTGGGTTCTTCCCCGAGGTGCTTGTCGGCGGCTCGCATCTCTCGGTGCGGAGTGCGATCAAAGAGAGAATTCCTTTCCTCCTGTTCTGGGGTCCGGGGGCCAAAGGCCGCGATGAAGAAGTCCAGTGCCCTCCTGAAATCGTCCGCGCCGAGCAGGTTCTGGATCGTCCGCATCATCTGGTAAGTGGCTTCGAGCGCCGCGCCGCTGTCGCTGAGGTGCTCATAGGCAAGGGCGGAGATCCGAAGCGAGTCCTGGCGGCGGCTGCGCCGGCGACGAACAGGAAGCGGCTCGGACGGTGCCTCGGAGTGCTCCGTGGTCAGGTGCGCGAAAGGCATGCTGTTGGCGATTTGGGACGTCATGCCCCTTCGATATCGCCCTGCCACTCTTGTAACGGGGTGTTGAGGCCTATAGAGCTGCGTGTCTCGGGCCGGTTCGTCCATCCGGTGTCGGCGTCGGCTGAACTTGGCCGTCGTCGAGATCCGGACCCGTGCATGCCCCACGGCAGAGGCTGACGCACAGAGCACGAGGCCCGGCTCCCGGTAATGCCCCGGGTCACCTGGCCTCACTTCTGAGAGCCCGCGGCCCTCAGCATCTCGACCACCGTAGCGGTCAGCCGACGAGGGCGCCGAGGCGTCCGCGGATGCGTGCGCGGTCGTTCTTGAGCTCCTCGAAGCGGATGAAGCCGGTCGCGGAGCTCTCTGATTCTCGCCGTGCGAGGCGGTAGGCGGTCGTCCACTCAGGGTGGGTGTGCTGCCAGAGGGCCCATGCAACGGGTTCGCGCAGGGGCTTGGTGAGCTTCTTGCCGGTCAAGCTGCGGTGGCGGACGTCCGTGTTCTGCTGAACGCCGAGATATTGGCAGGCCATGTAGAGGTCCTCGGCCTTCAGAACTCGGTCGGCAGGGATCTCGCCTGCGTCCTGGAGTTTGTCGGCGATGAGCCGGACCGGCTCGGGGGCAGGGATGTAGGCGGCGGCCAGGTTGGCCAGTACCAGTGCATCTCTGCTCGGGACGGTGGGCCGCATGATGAGGCCCTCCGCCCGGATGCGGTCGGCCCATTCGGTTGCCTCGACCTGGGGCTGGTCTCCGGTGAGTTCGGCGATGTGCTCGATGCCGAGGTTCGCGGAGCCGGCGGGGGCGCCTGGGCGAGTGTCGCCATCGTGGTGTGTCCAGGACGGCTTCCCGGGTCCCCAGGCGAGGGTGCGGGTGGTGACCATCGCCTCCCAGATCCGGGCGACCAGTGCGGCGTCCTCACGCGGGTCGGCGTCGTGCCGGTCGGGCGACATTCCTGTGGCGCCGGGCCGCAGGCCAGGGGCGGAGGTGGGGAAGCGGAGCTTGCGCCGTGTCTCGCCCAGGTTCTCCTTCGCGAGGTCGTCAAGGTTGCAGCCGTTGGGGAAGGGGCCGCCGCGGACTCGGTGGGCGAAGACGAGTGTGTCGATCGTGCGGTCCAGGAGCTGGCTGGGGATCGGGGTGACCATGGCGGCGGCCCGCAGGTCAGCGGTGAGGATGCCGTGCCCGACGACCAACTGTTTGCCGTGGAGCGCGTTGATCAGGGCGCTTGCGGGGTGCGGCCCGGTGATCAGTTCGTCCCCGGTGATCCGGAGGCGTTCGCCGTCGAAGTCGGCGTGGACCAGCCCGGAGCGGCCGATGAGCCAGCCCTCGGGTGGGGCGGCGGCGACGCCGCGTCCGTGAGCGCGGGAACCGCGCTCGTAGTCGACGTCGCAGAAGGTCAAGGAGATAGGGCGCCGACGCCGTTGCTCTGGTCGTCCGGCCCGTCGGCGTTGTGCTGCTTTCCCCACTCTTGCTGCCCCTCTCGTCCGTTCTCATCCGTAGGGGCATGGTTGCAGCCGTCACTGACAACGAGATGTCGATCAGGTCGGTCGATGTCAGCGTGGGATGCCAGGCCGGCCGGGAAGGGAAAGGTGAGAGTCGTGCTGGATCTGGCGGATGGCCGGGTGCTGGTGCGCGGGAGTCACCGCTGGCCTTGGCCGGCGACGGTCGAGACGGTCCTGTACGGGCTCGCGGACCGTTATGACGAACGGCTCGTGGTGATCGATGGTTTCCCAGCTACTCCTTGATCAGGGCCTCGAACTCGTGATGCGTCGAATCCAGCCACGACAGCCTATGGCCCAGACCGTGAGCGACTACGCTTGATAGGCGCCCCGGAGCCTGACTGGTGGCTGTATGGGCATGCATGAGGAGTGCTGAACAGAAGATGACGGGGACGCCCGAGCGGATCGGCCGATACACCGTGGCCAAGGAACTGGGCTCGGGCGGAATGGGGGAGGTGTACCTCGCCTACACCCCGGGCGGTGACCCGGTGGCGGTGAAGCTGATCCGGAGCGACAAGCTGGATCCCCTCACGCGTGCGCGGTTCGAGAAGGAAGCGCTGATAGCGCGCACCGTGATCGGCACCAACAGGGTGGCGCGTTTCCTGGACGCCGACCCGTTCGCGGACCGGCCCTGGCTGGCCATGGAGTACGTGGCAGGGCGCACCTTGTTGTCCTGCGTCGACGAGGACGGTGTCCTCCCGCTGCCGCTGGTCGCCAGCCTCGGCGTGCTACTTGCCGAGGGACTGAGCGCTGTGCATGCCGCTGAGCTGCTGCACCGGGATCTCAAGCCTCAGAACGTGATCATGGGCAAGGAAGGTCCCATGATCATCGACTTTGGGCTCGGCGCGTTCATGGACGCCGCGAAGGAGTCCCTGTCGCACAGCGGCATGATCATTGGAACGGTGCGCTGCATGCCGCCGGAGCAGGCGAGCGGGAATCCGAAGGTGACACCGGCGGCAGATGTCTATGCGCTGGGGACGGTATTGCTGTATGCGGCGGCCCGCCATTATCCGTACGACGGCGCGGCGTGGGAGGCCGTGGCCGTGCAGGTGGCGAACCCTGACATCGGCCCGGACCTGAGTGGCGTGCCGGAGGGGCTCAAGCCGCTGATCACCTCGATGCTGGCCCATGCTCCAGAAGGCAGGCCGACGCTCGGCGCCGTGGCCAAGGCGTGCGGGTCGTTGCTCAAGTCCGCCGGGCTGGTGCCGGCCGACGCGCGATTGGCGTTGATCGCGCAGACTACTGCGGGCGGTACCCCGGATGCGGCCAAAGAAGCGTTGTCTCCGTCGTTCGAGAAGCTGCTTGAGGACCAGGTCAAGATCGTCGAGGGTGGTGGCCCGGACTCACCGCTTGATGGTCCCCCGAGTGTTGCTGAGGGCGGCGAGACGGATTCGGAAGGCGCGGATCAAGGCGATCCCGAGCCCGCGTCTCCTGAGCCGATTCCGACCCCTGAGCCAAAGCCGAAGGCCCGGTCTGCGGGCGGGCGGCTCCCGGCATCGAAGCGGGTGGCGGATGAGCTGCGGGCGGCGTACGCGGTGGATACCGCGCTGTGATGGTCACGCTGTCGGTGCCTGGTGAGAAGCTTGGCGGAGGCGTGTATGGGGCGAGCCTGGGCGCCGCTCGTATATCTCGTTAGGAAGCGAACGGCGTGGGACGCGCCGTGTGTGAGGAATCGGAGTGGACGTTGGGCGTCGAGGCGGAAGCCGTGGGCAGTCAGAGCGATGCGGTGAAGGATGCCCAGGAGCCCGCCGAAGCCCTACCGGAGGAGTGGTCTCCGGAGTCGGGCGGCTACGCGCCGGGTGCGCAGGTCTTGGTCCGTGACGACCTCTGGCTCGTGCGCAAGTGCACGCTCACGGAGCACGACGGGTGGATGGTCGAGGTCACCGGTATCTCCTCGTTCGTCCGTGGCATGGACGCCGCTTTCTACGACCGGCTGGATGCGGTTCAGGCGCTGGACCCGCGCGAGACCGAGCTGGTTCCGGACGACTCCCGGAACCACCGCCGGTCCAGACTCTTCCTTGAGGCGATCATGCGGAAGACGTTCTTGCCGCAGACCGAGCACGGACTGGCGCTGGCGGACAACTTCCTCATGGACCAGCAGGTTCACCAGCTGCGGCCGGCGGAACTGGCACTGTCGATGAAGAACCCGCAACCGCGGATCCTGATCGCGGACGTGGTGGGTCTCGGCAAGACCCTGGAGATCGGGGTGCTGCTGGCGGAGCTGATCCGGCGCGGTCGCGGCGAGCGGATCCTGGTGGTGACGCCGCAGCATGTGCTGGAGCAGTTCCAGCGGGAGCTGTGGACCAGGTTCGGGATTCCGCTGGTGCGCCTGGACTCGACGGGCATCCAACGGGTGCAGCAGGACATTCCCGCGGGCCGTAACCCGTTCGCGTACTTCAAGCGCGTGATCATCTCCGTGGACACGCTGAAGAGCGATGTGTACGCGCACCACTTGGAGCACACCGACTGGGACGCCGTCGTCATTGACGAGTCCCACAACCTCGTCAACCGGGGTACGAAGAACAACGCGCTGGCCCGTCTGCTGGCGCGCAAGACCGACGCACTGGTCCTGGCCTCGGCCACCCCGCACAACGGCGACGCCGCCTCGTTCGCCGAGCTGGTCAGGATGCTGGACGAGGCGGCGATCGCCAACCCGTCCCAGTACGAGGTGGAGGACCTCAAACACCTTTACATCCGGCGTACGAAGACATCGGACGAGGTGCGGGAGTCGATCAAGGACGACGTCTGGGCTCGGCGCGGTCCGTCCAAGCCCATCCCCGTTGCGGCCACCGAGAAGGAACTCGCGGTCTTCAAGGAACTGGCTACGCGCTGGATTCCTGCCAGCACGTCGGAGCCGTCGGCCAGCAGGCATCAACTCGTTCCGTACCGGCTGCTGAAGTCGTTCCTGTCGTCGCACAAGGCCCTGCTGGCGACGATCAAGACCCGGATCGGAAACCTCGACAATCCGCCGCCTGACAAGCCCAAGAACGGCGCTAAGAAGTCCCGGCCCGAGGACCCGGCGGTACGCGAAGCGGCACGGAAGACCGAGCGGGCCGCGCTCGTCGACCTGCGGCACCTCGCCGAGCAGATCGAGGACCAGGACTCGGCGAAACTGGCAGCGCTGCTCGACGAACTGCGCGACATGGAAGTCGGACCGGGCTCCGATACACGAGTGGTGGTGTTCTCCGAGAGCATCCCCACGTTGAAGTGGCTTGCCGAGACCGTGCCGACCGCGCTCGGCTTCAACCACACCACCAGCCCGGATGAGAAGAAACCTTGGCTGGGATTCGGCGGAGCGGTGCAGGTCATGCACGGCGAGGCCAGCACCGATCAGGAACAGCAGGACATCGTCGAGAAGTTCGGGCTCCGCGACGATCCCGTACGCATCCTGTTCACGGGCGATGTCGCCTCCGAAGGCGTCAACCTGCACCAGCAGTGCCATCGCCTGGTCCACTACGACCTGCCGTGGTCCCTGATCCGCATCGAGCAGCGTAACGGTCGTATCGACCGTTACGGGCAGGAGCACCGACCCGAGTTCCGCGCGCTGATCCTCACGAGCGACATCCCGTGGCGCACGGACGAGACGACCGGGCAGCCGCGAACCCTGGACGACCGCCTGGTGGGTGAGAAACTCCTCCTGCGTGAGGCGGAGGCCCACAAGATCGAAGGGTCGGCCGAAGCGGTCACCGGCCTGTACCGGGCCAAGGACGAAGAGAACCGCCTCACCCAGGACCTGATCGCGGGCCGCACAGTCGAGGAGTCCATCAAACAGTCCCAACAGGGCGGGGCTGCCTTCCTCACCGGGCTCCTCGGCCAGGTGGGCGCCGTCCACGAACACCCCGAAGTCGCCCGAGCAGTGGTGCCCAAGCTCTTCCGGTCCACGGCCGACTACTTCGAGGAGGCGCTGCGGCAGGTCTGCCACCCCAATCCGGAGGATATGTTGTCGCTACGGCGCGACGACGACGGCACCATCGCCTTCGAGCCTCCGCGGGACCTGCTGTACCGGCTCAAAGCACTCCCCAAGTCGTACCTGGACGAGCAACAGATTCTGCCGCGCAAGACCGAGCCGGGACGGGTGCGCATCACCTTCTCCAAGAAGCTCGCAGGCGCGCGCCTGAAGGCGGCACGGGAGACGACCGCCTCCCAGTGGCCGAACGTCTCGTACGTCACCGACGTTCACCCTGTCCTGGACTGGCTCACGGACAAGGTGCTCGTCGAGATCGGCCGGCACAAGGCCCCAGTGCTTGCCGCCACCGTGGACAGTCCGACCTTCCTTGTGCAGGGCATCTACTCCAACGCGCTCGGCAAGCCCACCATCGTCGAGTGGATGGGTGTCTCCAACCTGCACGACAACCCGGTCGTGGACACGCTGACCGCGGATGTGCTGGAGCGCTATGGCGTCGGTCCGAACATGCCCGGCCGCGCCGAGCCCCGCGACATGCCCGGACTCAGCGCGCTCGTGCCCGATGCGATCGAGGCTGCACATCGTGAACTCGTCGCTCTCGAAGCCGAGTACCGCAAGCAGATCGAGGAGACCCTCGATCCTTACCGCAAGCGGGTAGCCGATTGGAAGCAGGAAGCACTCTTTGCCAGTGCGCGCCCGAACGAAGCAGAGCTCGACCGGACGGCCGGGCGGCGGCTGAAACTGGTCAAGTCCCTGCAGACAGCGGGCGAACCGATGTTGCGCCTGCTCGCCGTCCTCGAACCAATCACCGCCGCTGAAGAAGGCACCGAACGATGAGTACTGACTTCGACTCCTTCACCAACCGCGGCGAGTACCTGTCCGCGCACTACTTCGCCGATCAACTCGGCGCCGACTTGAAGAAGGGCCTGTTCGCCACCTGGGCACTGCGCGAGGGTGACGAGAACGACCCGCGGAAGACGCCGCGTGAGTCGCTGCGCGCCCTGCGTACGCCCTACCTCAGCGAAGAACTGCGCGGCTACTTCGTCAAGACCACCCAGGCCGACGCCGGCGACGAAATTCGCCTCGCCACGTACAACAACCCCGAGTGGACCAAGCGGCTCGCCGAGTGGCACCAGATGGTCCTGCGCGCCCTGGGGTACGACACCACACCGGTCGAACTCACCGTGCACCGCGCAGGACGCGATCACACCCTGCCCGTCGCTTACCACGGCCACGGCATCGTCGCTCTCGACTGCGGCTGGTCCCCCGACAATGACGCTGCCCTTGACACTGACGGCGCCGGACGCCTGCTCTGGCCTCTACGCGTCAGCGCCAGCGAGTCGTACGAGGCGGGCGCGGCTCTGGTCTCCTGGCTGTTCCAGAGCGAACTCGGCGAGGCAGGCGGCCCGCATCCACGATTCGTCCTGCTCATGTGCGGCGGCGTAATCCTGCTCGCCGACCGCCAGGCCTGGAGCGAGGGCCGCTACCTCGCGGCCAATCTCGACGCCGCTCTGGAGCGCAACGACCGCACCCAGCAGGGCGAACTCGCCACCATCGCTGCCCTGTTCAGCATGGAGACGCTCCGCCCCGGCGAGAACGACCAGAGCCGCGCGATCGACGGTCTACTCAAGTCTTCCAGTGACAGTGCGGCCGGTGTCTCCAGCGAACTCCGCTACGGCCTGCAGCGTTCCGTCGAGATCATCGCCAACGAAGTCCTGGCTCGGATGGCTGAGCCGAAGAACAACGTCACACCGGCCGACATCGCGAGTACCAAGATCCCCTTTGCCCGGGAACTCACCCGAGAATCCCTGCGCTATCTCTACCGCATCTTGTTCCTCCTCTACGCGGAGGCCCGCCCCGAACTCGGTATCCTCCCCGCCGATGACGGGACGTACGAGGCCGGCTACTCCATGGCCCGCCTGCGGGAACTGGTGGAGCGCGACGAGGAACTCGTCGAGGAGGAGGCCAAGAATGGCTTCCATCTTTTCCAGTCCCTCGACGTCCTGTTCAACAAGGTCAACTTCGGGCACCGCGCGTACGGCACCGAACCCGACGACGACCAGCCCGGCGACGATGAGGAGACCCGCAAGGCCAAGGCGGCCCGCCGCAGCGAAGACCGTGGCCTGCGCTTTGAGCCGCTGCGCAGCGAACTCTTCGAGCCCGCCGCTGTTCGCCTCATCGGGACCCGCGTCATCGACCCGCGCAGCGACGAGGACGATGACCCGCGCTGGCTCGACCTGCAGTTGCGTAACTCTGCTCTGCATGAGGTGCTGCGCCTGCTGACCATGAAGAAGGGCAAGCGCGGCGAACGCGGCGGCTTCATCTCTTATCGCAACCTTGGCATCAACCAACTCGGCGCCGTCTATGAGGGGTTGATGTCATATACCGGCATCATCGCAGAGGAACTACTGTGCGAGGTGGCCAAGGGGGGCGACCCGGAGAAGGGTTCCTGGCTCGTCCCTGCGGACAAACAGAGCGACTACCCGGAGAAGGCCCTCGTCCACTACAAGGATGAGGACGCTCGCAAGGGCCTGCGTGGCGTCAAGAAGTACGAGAAGGGCTCCTTCGTCTACCGGCTAGCCGGCCGCGACCGGGAGACCTCCGCCTCGTACTACACCCCCGAGTCACTGACCAAGGTTACGGTCGAACTCACCCTCAAGAACCGCCTCGACCAAGAGCGCGACGAGCACGGCAAAGTCATCAGGACGCGGGCGTCGGAGCTGCTCAAGTACAAGATTTGCGAGCCCGCGCTCGGCTCTGGCGCGTTCTTGAACGAGGCAATCAACCAGGTCGCCGACGAATACCTGCGCCGCCGCCAGGACGAACTCGGGACTGCTATCCCCACCGCTGACGCGGTCACCGAGAAGCAGAAGGCCAAGGCGTACGTCGCGTTGCACAACGCATACGGCGTCGATCTCAACGCTACCGGCGTCGAACTGGCCGAAGTGTCGCTGTGGCTGAACACCATGCACCCCGGCATGCGCGCCCCCTGGTTCGGCCTGCACCTGCGCCGAGGTAACTCGCTCGTCGGCGGGCGGCGTGCGGTCTACGCGGGCGACGACGTCTCCGGTACAGAGAAGGCGTGGCTGAAGGCGAAGGGCGCTATGGCGCCTGCTCCGCTCCCGTTCCTCAAGGGCGGCGAGCCACAACCGTTGCCTCAGGACGCGGTGCACCAATTCCTGCTGCCGAGCCCGGGCTGGGCTGCGGTCACGGGCTCGAAAGAGGCCAAAGAGCTTGCCAAGGACGGCGTCGAGCAACTCGCTTCCTGGAGGAGGGGACTCCTGAAGCGTCCGAAGCGCAGTACCGCCCATCTCAACAAAGACGGCAGCCATACCCGGCTCCCGGGCGGGAGGCTGAAGCCGGAAGCGACCTCGCAGTTCACGCGGCTGAGGGATGCTGCCCGCAGAGTGGAATTCCTCTGGTCGGCCGTCATCAAGCGCATGGAGCTCTCCGAGCAGGCGATCGCACGGCGCATCGACGTCTGGCAAGCCGATCCGAATGACCCCGAGTACGCCTTCCTCCGACGCCCTGAGCAGGCCGTACCGAAGGAGAGGGTCCTTGAAGACCTCTTCAACGCCATCGACACCCCGTACTGGCGGCTGAAGACGGTCATGGATGCGTGGTGTGCCCTGTGGTTCTGGCCCGCAGACAAGGCCGGACTGCTGGACGGTACGGACGGTGAATACACGCCACGGGAAGTGATCGACGGCGCCGACGTCCTCAGTGAACTCGGGGGAGTACCGCTGGTCGGTGGAGAGGCTACAGACGAGGCGTACGTCGAACCGCGCGCGTCGCAGAAGGTCCCCGCGGCGACGGCTCAGCCGCGCTTCGTCGAAGCTACGGCGACGGCGTTGTTCTCGCTGGGCGCTGAGCAGACATCCTTCGACGACCTCGCCGAGGCCGAGGAAGCGGAGCAGGCTGCCGAGCCCAAGGAGAACCGACCGAAGTCCAGGAAGAAGACCGCGCCGAAGCCCAAGGTCGTAGTGCGACGGCAGATGATCCCGCTCAAGGACCTGGGTGACTGGCTGGACTTCCTGGAATCCATGCTAGGAACCGCCGACCTCCCTGAGGGCACACTCTTGGACAGTTTTGACTCCTTGGATGCTCTCAAGGAGTTCGAGGAGACCCTCCCGGGCTTCATGGGCATGGACACTGCCAACCCCGAAGATCGCTACCCGTGGCTGCGGGTAGTCAAGGACATCGCGCGGGAACAAGGCTTTCTGCACTGGGAGTTGGAGTTCGGGCTCGTCTTCGCGCGGGGCGGAGGATTCGACCTTCAGGTGGGTAATCCGCCGTGGGTACGGCCGGAGTGGAAGGAGAACTCCGTCCTTGCGGAGTACGAGCCGTGGTTCATGCTCACGGAGAAGCCTCCGGCGGCGGAGAAGAACCGGCGACGCTCAGCCGAGCTGGCCAAGCCCGAGGTGCATTCCTACGTTCTCGGCGAGTTGACCGCCACGGCCACCACGTCCGACTATCTGGCATCACCACAGGTGTATCCGCTCATCGCGGGAAGCCAGCCCGATCTCTATCGCGCGTTCATGTGCCAGACCTGGGACCACACCGCTGCGGGCGGCACTGTCGGACTCGTCCATCCGGACACCCACTTCAGCGGTGACAAGGAAGCGGGCCTCCGGGAGGCGGCATACCGGCGGCTGCGGGTACACGGAGACTTCGTGAACTCGGGCAACCGTTTCTTCCCACCTCCGGTGGGCCGGTCCAGCCACTTCGGGGTGCACATCTACGGCGAGCGCGGTGAGATCGACTTCGACCACCTGTCCTGGCTGTTCTCCGTCGACGCACTGCGACTCTCGAGCACGCACGACGGTAGTGGCGACGCGCCTGGTGTGAAGTACGCCGGCGACTGGGACGAACGCCCACATCAGCAGCGCGTCGTTCGGGTGACGCCCCATACCCTTGCGCGGTGGCTGAAGCTGTCCGGTGAGCAGGATGTGCCCGTCGCGCAGGCGCGGCTGCTCACACCCGTGAGTACGGCGGAGGACCCGGCCGTTGACGCCTTGGCGGCGTACCCGCTGCGGCTGGGGGCACTCGACCCGCGTATCACTGGTGGGTTCCACGAGACGGGTGCCAAGAAGTCCGTGTATGGCCCCGGCAAGAACAAGCCGCTCATCGACTACAACAAGAACAGGGAAGGGCGCGAGGACTACCATGCCGACTCCTGGGACGAGGTCATCCTCAAGGGTCCGCAGCTGGGCGTCGCCAATCCACTCTTCAAGCAGCCGAGCCAGGGTGGCGGCGAAGTTCGGGGGCTGAACCACCTAGAAATCCCGTCGGACGCGGTGCCGGAGTCGGAGTACCAGCAGGTCGCGGATGACGCGACGTATGTGGGCGAGCAGGCCAAGTGGCTTGATCACGAACTGCTCGCTCGAATGCGCTTGGATGCCGTGGTGCACTTCTTGGCGCGATCGGAGATCGCGTTCTCCTGTGGCCGCTCCCCGAGCGAGGTGTCGGACGTGGAAGTGGACCGCCGACTGGTCGCGAAGGCAACTAGGCCGTACACCGAGTTCTACCGGCTGGCATGGCGCGAGCGGATCGCGGCCGATACGGAACGTGGTTTGTACGTTGCGTTGATTCCGCCAGGAGCCACGCACGTCCATTCAGTCCGTTCCGCTGCACTGGACGATGTTCGTAGCTCAACGCTGATGGCTGGCTACTGGGCCGCACTGCCCACGGACTACTTGCTCCAGACAACGGGTGTGGGGCACCTCGACGTAGCGCAGGCCCGTCGTCTCCCGGCGCTCGTCGCCGCGCACCCTCTAGCCCCTGCGCTGCTCCTCCGCACGCTTCGACTCAACTGCCTGACCACTGCTTATGCCAGCCTCTGGGAGGAGCTTTACGACTCCACCTGGAATACCGACGAGCCCTGGGCCCACAATTGGGCTGGCATGAAGACGGAGCTCCACGCCGTAACCCCTACTTGGCAGCGTGACACCCCCCTTCGCACTGAATACGCCCGTCGTGCCGCGCTGGTGGAGATCGACGCTCTGGTCGCTGTCTGGCTCGGCATTGACGCCGACACTTTGATCATCATGTATCGGGCCCGTTTCGACATCATGCAGGGCTTCGACCTGGTCACCTGGTTCGATGCCAACGAGCGCAAGATCGCTGGTGACCGCTACACCTACGGCCATGGCCAGGAGAAAGAGCACTTCACTCAGCTCCAGACGTACCTGGCCGACAAGGCCGATCCCAAGACCGCCCCCGTACCCGACGGCTACAGCGCCCCCTTCTACAAGGCGAACCGCGAGGCGGAGATGCGTGAAGCGCACGCCTACTTCCAGAAGCGGCTCGACGATGCGATCGCCAACGGCAAGTGGGACCCGATCAAGCAGGAGGTGCCGACGCCGTGAGGCCGACGCTTCAGGCGCGGGGGCTCAAGGAGAGCCTGCTGCAGTACCTGTCGACCACGTACGCCCTGACGGACGAGGGCGCGCGCGAGGCGCTGCACCGGTTCCTCGGGGACGAGACGTCGGGGATGTTCCGGGGGCCGTATCTGCGGATCCGGACCCCCTTCACCACTGACGGCGACGAGTGGCGCAAGCACCTGGAGTGGCAGCGCGAGGGGTTCACGCCGTACGCGCATCAGGCGGTCGCGTTTGCGCGGCTGACGTCCGCGAACGAGCACACGCCGCAGCCGACCCTCGTCACTACAGGTACGGGCTCCGGCAAGACGGAATCGTTCCTCTACCCGGTGCTGGATCACTGCCGTCGTGAGCGGGAAGCAGGAAAGACCGGCGTCAAAGCCGTGTTCCTGTACCCGATGAACGCGCTCGCGACCGACCAGGCGCAGCGCATCAACGAGCTGCTTACGCAGAACAGTGAGCTGGGCAAGCTCTGGGCTGGTTTGTACATCGGGGACCAGGCGGCGACGCGGTACGAGAAGGTGCGCACGCGGCGCTCGGACATGCAACTGGCGCCGCCGGACATCCTGATCACCAACTACAAGATGCTGGACCTGCTGCTGCAGCGCGAGGACGACGCCCCGCTGTGGCAGGAGGCGGACATCCGATACGTCGTGGTGGACGAGTTCCACACGTACGACGGCGCGCAGGGCACCGACGTGGCGATGCTGCTGCGACGGCTGGCGTCCGCGATCGGGGCGTCCGAGAAGGGGCGCCCGCTGGGGACCATCTGCCCTGTGGCGACGTCGGCAACGCTCGCGTCGGGGACGGATGACGACGGCGTGGCGCGACTGCTGGAGGTGGCGACCGACGTCTTCGGTACGGAGTTCACGGCGGAGTCGATCGTCGGGGAGAACCGGCTGTCGGTGGAGGAGTTCATCCCACTCACCGATGTGAAGATGCAGGGGCTGCCCACGCCGGATGAACTGCTCGCGCTGCCCGATCCCGCTACGGGCGAGGAGGCACTGCTCGACCTCATCGAGGCGGTGACCGGGGTTCGCGACCGGGATCCCTTCCTGCTCGGCGAGAACCTGAAACGCCACCTGTTCACCCGAGCGGTGATGCAGGCGCTGGACGGCGAGGTGAAGAGCGGCCCCGAGGTGCTGGATGTCATGTGGCGGGCGGGCGCGGCCGGTTGGGCGGAGGCGGTGGCCCGGCAGCCGGAGAAGGCGGCCGAGGCGCTGGCCCGGTTCGTGGCGCTCCTGTCGTACGCGCGCGACCCGAAGTCGTCGTCCGGGGAGCCGCGCCCGTTCGTCCATGTCGAGGTGCACCAGTGGGCCCGGTCGGTGTCCCGGCTGCTTCGCGGCGTGCTGCCGTGGCCGAAGGCGGAGTTCCGCTGGGACGTCGCCGGGATGGCGGACGCGAGTGCGACGGACAGCGGCCGTTCTGCGCCGGTGACCACGGCCACGTCTGGGCAGACCGCCAATCTGTTCCTGCCGGCCGTCTACTGCCGGGACTGCGGGCGGTCGGGCTGGGCGGTGTTCTCGCCGGAGAGCGACGACCACGACGTCCAGTTCGACACGTTCAAGATCCGGCGTGCCTCGCTCGGCCAGGACAAGGCCCGGGTACGGAACCTGGTCGCGGCGACCGAGCGGGAAGCCAAGGAAGGTTCCGGCGCGGCCCCGATGTCGAGCGCCGGCCGGGGTGCGGGCGGCGCCTCGGCGGGACAGGGCGCCGGCGGCACGCTGATGGTGATGGACGGCGCACGCAAGCGGCTGCGACTACCCGATCCCCTCAACGACTACGACAAGGACACCAAGGAGCCCCGGCTGACGGCCCGAGACTCGGCGTTCGTCCTGGTCCACTTCGGCGGCACGGTCGCGAACACCGCGGCCAAGGAGGACTGGTGCCCGGCGTGCGGCGAACGCAACGCGATCCGTTACCTGGGCACCGGGTCGGCGGCGATGGCCGCTGCGTCGATCACGCAGCTGTTCACGGGCGGGGAGCTCGTCAAGAAGCTGCACGAGGACAAGACGCTGATGTTCAACGACTCGGTGCAGGACGCCGCGCACCGGGCCGGATTCGTCGCCAACCGCTCGTACACCTTCTCGCTGCGCGCCTTGCTGACAGGGCACCTGCGCCACGACGAGCCGACGGCCCTCAACGACCTCATCGCGAACGTGGTCGAGGCCACCACGGATGAGGAAACCCTCGCCGCGGTGGTGCCGCCGGATCTGCACGTCTACAAGGGAGTTGACCGGCTGCTGTCCGGACAGGGACGCGGCGGCAGCATGCCCACGTGGCGGCTCATTGGACAGCGCCTCGCCTTCGAGGCCCTGATGGAATTCGGGTTCCGCTCCCGCAACGGCCGCACCCTGGAGCTGACCCGCACCGCCGCCGCGCAGGTGCGCATCGACGATCCGGAAGCCGTGGTGGCGCTGGTCCGGCGGATCCACGAGGAGTGCGTACGCGACGGGGTGCCGCTGATCGCGCAGGACGACGCGCGGTATCTGGCCTTCGTACGAATCTTCCTGGAGCGGCTCCGCACCCGGGGCGCGGTCGCCCACAAGTGGCTCGACAAGTACGTGGACGAGGCGGGCACCAGCCGGTACTTCATCTGGGGCAAGCGGGCACCGGGCATGCGGGCTTTCCCGGCGCGGGTCGCAGCCCCGGTGTTCTTGCTCAGCCAGCCCAAGAACGGCAGCGAGTTCGACTCCGCTACCGGTCGGCTCTCCTGGTACGAGCGCTGGGCCGGGCGCTGCCTGGAGCTGCCGCGCGAGATGGCGCCGGAGTTCTGGTCCCGGCTGCTGCCTGAACTGGCCGCGCTGGGGCTGCTGTCGGTGCGGACCCCCCGCGACACCTCGCTCAACGTCTACGGGCTCAAGCCCGGCAACATCGAGGCGCAGCTGCTGGACGACGAGCAGGTGAGGCACGCGTACGTACGCTGCCCGGTCTGCTTCTGGGAGCAGACGGTCCACCCGTCCCTGCTGGACCAGTGGCACCAGCAGCCCTGCCCCTCCTACCGCTGCCGCAGAGGCCGTCTGGTGGCCGGCGACCGGCCTGAGGGGCTGGGGGTGCACCACCGCGATCGCGATTACACCCATGACTACTACCGGCGCCTGTACCGCGGCGCGGGCACCTATCAGGTGGTCACCGCCGAGCACACAGGCATGCTCACCCGCCCGCAGCGTGAAGAGGTGGAGAAGGCCTTCAAACGGCGCGAGGGCTTCAAGGACCCCAACGTGCTGTCCTGCACCCCGACGCTGGAGATGGGCATCGACATCGGCGACCTGTCGGCGGTGGTGCTGGCCGCGCTGCCGCGTCGGCCCGCCTCCTACGCCCAGCAGGTGGGGCGGGCCGGGCGCCGTACCGGCAATGCGTTCTTGCTGACGATCCCGGACCGCAGACGCCGTGACCTGTACTTCCTGGAGCGCCCCAAAGACCTGATCGCCGGCACCATCGTGCCGCCGGGCTGCTACCTGTCGGCCATCGAGATCCTGCGCCGCCAGTACCTGGCCCACCTGCTGGACCTCACCGCCGCCGGACGGCTGGTGCGCGCGGACGGCATCGTGCTGCGCGCCCTGCCGCACAAGGCCCCCCGTCTGTTCGGGCCGTCGGGCTACCTGGCCGACCTCGTCGATATGGCCCTTGCTCAGGGCGAGGAACTCGCCGACGGGTTCCTGGAATTGTTCCCTACCGGGGTCAGCGACCAGGCCAAGGCCGATCTCCGGGCGTACGCCACACACGGGCTGCGCGCCGCTGTGGAGGAGGCCGAGCGGGAGTGGTTCCGAAGCCAGCAGGCGCTGCGGGCTCGGCTGAAGGAGATCGACGAAGCCCACGACGAATTGCACGACACTGATCCGGACCAGGCGCGGCAGAAGGCCGAGCTGGACGCCGAACGGCGCGGCGTCGGGCGGCATCTGATGAACCTGGGCGAGACCACGGCGCAGACCGCGCTGTGCGACCTGGGACTGCTGCCCAACTACGCGCTGATGGATTCCACAACTGTCCTGTCGGCGACCTTGTACGGGGAAGAAGGAGTGGACGCCAAGACAGGAAAGGTGAAGTACAGCTCCGACACCTACGCCTACGAGCGGCCCAGGCGTATCGCGCTGGAAGAGCTGGCCCCCGGCAACACCTTCTACGTCAACGGCTACAAGCACCAGATCAGTGGTCTGGAGATCGCCACTGGCGGCCGGCAGGAATGGCGCACCTGGCGGGTGTGCCCCGGCTGCGGCTACGTACGCACCGAGGACGCGGCCGAGGACCGCTCGCCGTGCCCGCGCTGCAAGACCGCCCACATCGCGGACGACGGCTCGTGCCTGTTCCAGATCGTCGAGCCGGCCACCGTCACCTCGCGCGACAAACGGGAAGATGCCCACATCCGCGACGACAAGGACGACCGCGACCGCCGCTCCTACAAGGTCGTGGACGCCGTGGACATCCCGGTCGAGGACATCGAACCCGGCTCGTGGCGGCATGCATCCCAGACGTTCGGCGTCGACTACTGCCGCAGCGCCATGATCCGGCGGATCAACGTCGGACCGGTCCGCTATGACGCCCCGACCCGCGACGACTTCGCCGGACAACGCGTACGGCTCAACCCGTTCCACGTGTGCACGGCGTGTGGGGCGGCCAGCGCGGACGGACAGCCCGTCTTCGACCACGACACCGACGCCCTGGACTCCCTTGCCGCCCGCAGCGGGCGCCTCAAGCACCACCGCCCGTGGTGCCCGCTGCGCCGCGGAAAGAAGACCGACGCCCGCGAGGAACCGGTGCTGCTCGCCCACCGGTTGCAGACCGAGGCGCTGCGGGTGCTGATCCCGGCCGCCACCGCGGACGTCGACTCCAAGGTGCATTCCTTCAGGGCCGCGTTGCGGCTCGGCGTGGACCTGCACTTCGGCGGTGACCCGCAGCACCTGGCCACTACCGTGGCGTCGATGCCGGACAACGAGAGCGGGGAGCGCCGCTGGTTCCTGGTGCTCTTCGACTCCTTGCCCGGCGGCACCGGCTACTTGGACCGGCTCACCGACCCCACCGCCTTCCGCGACACGCTCATCAAGGCGTACGAGATGCTGAAGGACTGCCCGTGCGCAGAGGAGCAGCGCAGGGCCTGCCACCGCTGCCTGCACCGCTATACGCCGGAGCCCCTCCAGGACATCGTCTCGCGCCAAGCCGCGCTGACCATGCTGGAGTCCCTGCTGTTCACGAACGACGGCGAGGACGGGTGGGAGACCACCGAGGTCGAACACACCGGGCTGGTCGGCCTGGATGCCCAGGTGGAATCCGACCTGGAGGCTCGTTTCCTGGCCGCGCTGAGGGACTGGGTGAAGGTCACCGGCGATGCCTCCTTGGACGAGGACGGTCACGCCAGCGGGCATCTGCGCTTCACCGACGGCCCTGGAGTGATGCACTGGCGGCTGACCGCGCAGCAGCAACTCCGAGGCACCGTCACCGATTTCACCTTCACCCGCATTGACGGCCCGGCCCAGAGCGTCAAGGTCTACCTCGAAGGCTTCCGCTTCCACGCCAGCCGTGAACACAACCAGATCGCCACCGACGCGGCGAAGCGCACCCTCCTGCGCGCCGAAGGGGAGACCGTTTTCCAGATCACCTGGGCGGACATCGATCTCTTCGAGAAGCGCCCCACTCGTACGCAGCCCGTATGGCCGCCCTACCGGGGCACGGCTCAGGAAGGGGCCAAGAGTGCGTACGAGCAGTACGGCGGACAGCGCGCCCACTTCGCCAACGCCGTCTTCGCCAACCCCATCGACACCTTGATCGCCTATCTGCGGGACCCGGATGCCGACCGTTGGGCCCGCCAGGCCCGCGCCCTGGTCACCGGGCTGACGGCCCAGCCGGGCACGGTCCCGGTCGCGGCGACCGGTCGCCGCAGCGAACTGGTTGCAGCCCTGCGCGGCGAGCTGGCCACTTTCTCTGCCGCCGAGCGCCACGACAAGCCGGTCGTGCCGGATGCCGCAGGTATCGGCCCCGTCCACGTCTTCCGCACGCAGGATGAGAGCGGGCTGCCGATCATCTTCGCCCTGGATGCGGCCGATCCCGAGGCTCTGAAGTGGACCGCGCTCGCCGTGCTTGATGATTCCGCGGCTGTGTTGGACACGGACGAGCACAAGGAGCGCTGGCGGTCCTGGTTGTACTGGACCAACCTCACCCAGTTCCTGTCCCTGGCCGGCGGTGATGGTGTCCAGCTCGCCACCAGCAAGGCGGCCGACTTCGAGGTTGAGGTCCTCGCGGTCTGCGGCGGGCTCGGTGAACTCGACTCACTCATTGGCGCCCCCTCACCCGCCGTACCCAAGGCGAACGCGGTCGTGGTCAAGCCCGTCGACCCCGACCCCGTCCAAGACTCGGCCGCCGAAGCCGCCGTTGCCCAGGTCCTCCGCGACGCCGTCTGGGACGAGGACATCCTGGAGATCCTGCGCGAAGACCCCGACGAGTGGCCCGACCTGCTCCGCCTCGCCGGGATTCTCGCCGACCGAGGCAAGAAGGCACCTGTCTTCGGCTACGAACTGGGCAACAGCAGCCGCTGGCCAGCTGACTTCGCCTGGCACACCAACGGCATCAAGATCGCCGTAGTCTCCGCCCACCAGGGCGAGGACGACGACGAGGCGCAGCGACGCGACGCCGCGTACGCCGAGGACGGCTGGACAGCACGCACCGCCGCCGAATGGCTCGCCCGCCTCGACGAACTGCTCGACCAGCTCCCCGACACGGAAGAAGGCACTCCCCGATGACGGCCCGGCTCAGCCTGTACCGCAAAGCCGAACAGGAGCTGTACAAGCTCGACCGCTCGGTCAAGGCCCAGTTCTACGACTTCTGCCACGACTTCCGGAACAAGCCCGACCTGCCGGGACTGAGGAAGAAGAAACTCAAGGGCGACTCCCGTATCCACTCGGCCCGTGTCTCCCAGGACTACCGGGCCCTGCTCACGCAGACCGGAGTCGACGCGGACGGCACCGAGAGCTGGCTGGTCATCGCCGTCCGTCACCGCAAGGACGTCTACGAAGAGCTTCAGGTCGCCGTCAACCGCGTCACCGGCGAGATCGAGTTCGTCGACCTCGCCGTCGTCGGCGACAGCGCCCTCCGCCGGGCCGGCATCACCCTCACCCCGTCTGAGCCGGAGGCACAGGCCCCCAAGCCCGCTCCCAAACCGGAGCCCGAGCCGACGGTGCCACCGCTGTTGGCCGAGTACGACGCCGAGCAACTGCGCGAACTCGGCGTCGCCGAGCAGCTGATCGAGCTGGCACTCACGGTGACCATCAGCGCCGAACTCGACCAGCTCGTCGAGGGCGCCCCGCTGCTGTCGAAGGACATCCTGTACGGCCTCGCCGCCGGAATGGGCATCGACGACGTTCGCAAGGAGATCACCGGGCCGGTCGAACTCGACCAGCGTCCCGATCCCGACGACTTCGCCACCGCCCTCTCCCGCACCAAGGTCACCACGGTCGACGACGCCGTTCGCGTCGTCATTGAAGAGGGCGACTTCCGTGCGTGGAAGGTCTTCCTCCACCCCACCCAGGAACGCATCGTCCACCGCCACTACACCGGCCCCGCCCGTGTATCCGGCGGCCCCGGCACCGGCAAGACCATCGTTGCCCTGCACCGCGTCAAGCACCTCGCCGAACAACTGCCCCCCGGCCACAACAAGCCGATCCTGCTGACCACGTTCACCAAGAACCTCACCACTGATCTGCGGCTGCGTCTCGCCTCCCTCATCGAACCCGACCTCCTTGCCCGCATCGACATCGCCCACATCGACCAGCTCGCCGCGCGTGTCCTAGGCGAGAACACCGCCCCTGGACGCGGCAAGCAGCGGGTCTACGATCATGTGGCCCTGAACGAGATGCGCCAGCTCCTGGCCGAACTCGACGACCGACGCTTCGAGCCGGAGTTCCTCCTGGAGGAGTGGGAACAGGTCATCCTCGGCCAGTCCGTCCCCACCCGCTCCGACTACTTCAAGGCACGCCGCGCCGGCCGAGGGCGCGCGCTGACCCGCCCCGAGCGCAACCACATCTGGAAGCTCATCGAGCAGTTCACCGCCCGCCTCGACAAGCTCGGCGTCGAAACCTGGGGCCAGGCCGCCGAGCGCGCCGCCCGCTTCGAGATCGAGCGCGCCGCGAAGATCAGGAAACGCCGCGAGTACAAGGAAGAGATCGGCGGCAAGGACCTCATCCACCGCGACGCCAGCTCCGGCATGCGCTACATCGGCTACCGCTACCGGCACATAGTGGTTGACGAGGCACAGGACCTGCGCCCCGCGCATTGGAAGATGCTGCGGGCCATGGCCGACCCCGAACAGCCCAACGACATGTTCGTCGCGGGTGACACCCATCAGCGCATCTACGATCACCAGGTCGCTCTCGGGGCCCTCGGCATCAACATCCGCGGCCGAGCCTCACGGCTGACCCTCAGTTACCGCACCACGAAGGAGATCCTCGCCGAGGCCCTCCGCGTCGTCGAGCCCAAGAGGAAGAACGAGAAGGTCACGTACGACGACCTCGACGACGGCACCGACACGCTCGCCGGTTATCGTTCCGTTCTCCACGGCCCCAAGCCGGCCTTCAGCCGGTACAACACCTGGGACGACGAACTCGCCGGACTCGCCACCACCCTGAGCACCTGGCGCGAAGATCTGTCCACCGACGACAAGGGCGCCCCCCTCGACCCCAGCGGCCGGATCGCCGTGTGTGTCGCCGACCGCGACATGGTCAGCCAGACCATGTACTACCTGGCCACCAAGGCGGGCATCACCTGTGCCGAACTCACCAAGGACGGCCCCAAGGGCGACGGTGAAGTCCACGTCGGCACCATGCACCGCTTCAAGGGACTCGAATACCAGCGCCTTGCCATCGTCGGCGCGAGCGACGGCATCATCCCGCGCACCAGCGTCGTCGAGCGCTACCGCGCCGAAGACCCGCCCCGCTACGAACGCGAGCAGCGCAAGGCTCGCTCCTTGCTATTCGTCGCCACGACCCGGGCACGCGATGCCCTGAACATCAGCTGGCACGGCAAGCCCAGCCCGTACCTGCCGATCTGACGCGACGTACGGCACACCCGGGCCGAATGCCTACGTGGCCCCGGCCCGGGACAGGGAACTCGCCTCATAGCGCAGCTGGTAGGCGCGTACGCCGGTGCCGTTCATGCGGTAGAGCGTGATCGCCGACAGGAACTGCTCCTTGACCTCCGCGGTGCGACGGCGCTCCTTCTCTCCGATGCCGCTGATCCACTCCTCGATGTGCTCCGGGAGCTTGAAGGTCAACTCATAGGCGCCGACCGCGTCCGCGGGTGACAACGTCCACTCCGCCGCGGCCCCCATGCCCCGCCGCCTGATCCGCACCGTATGGTCGGGCTTCGCCTCCGCGTACTTCAGGAACTCTCGGTGATCATTGGCGGCGAGCGGCAGGATGAATGGCGCGGCAGGGAAACCGAGCAGCAGCTCCGCGTCACTGTGTTGCCGCAGCACAGTGGCGAACTGCTCAATCACGGTGCCGGCGGCCTGCTTGAACTTCCCATCGGGGATCGAGACCGATGGCAGCAGGTCCAGCGGGGACGTCGCCAGCGCCTTTCTCAGCTCCGCGCGCATCCAGTTCAGTGGAAAGGGGGCCGACTTCGGCAGATGCTGCTGTGCCGCGCACAGACTCGTCGCCGTAGCTCCGATGTGGCCGAGCAACCAGGCGAAGGAAGCACCCGACAGGTCCACGAGAGAGATCTGGTGGGCGAGCGCGTACTTCTGGGCGTCGGGGGTGAATCCGCTCGCGGAGAACAAGGCGTACGAGTACTTGTACCGCTGCCGGGGCCGCGTCCCGGCGCCTGTCATGAAGTTCTCGTTCACGTCGTGCATGACACCGTGGGCGTTCCGCACGACCTCCAGCTCGCAGCGTGTCTGGTAGTACTTGGCTTCCAGGAACAGCCGCACCGGCATGGAGAACGCCGGGGTGAAGGCGAACTCCCCGAGAACGTCGACCTGGTGGAGCGCGCCCCGCCCTCGAACCCGGAGAGTCTGGCCCTCCGTCACCAACTCGACCGGGTCCTGATCTTCGTGAACGAGAAGCCGATAGCCGCTGAAGCGCAGCAGCCAGGCCAGTGACTCTTCCAGTAAGTAGCCCCGCAATGACGAGTCCTTGAGCACCCTTGCGCTCCCTTCCTCTGAGCCGATCATGCACAGACAAACGTGATGATCTCATTCGGCCGGTGGGAAGAGACGGTCACGTTATGGGGGACGAGTACTGGACTGCACCAGTTGAGTGAAGGCTCCAAGCGGAGCTGACCCAGGGCGACTTCGCCCTGACCGGGCCGGAGGCATGAGCATGAGAACGACCCGGCCGGTGCCGACGGACCGCAGAAGCCAAAGGGCGGCTGGTACATCGAGAAACCGATGTACCAGCCGCCCTTCCTCTTGCGTCAGGCCGCCTCGAACGCTCGCCGGATCAGCGGTCCCGCCTTCTCCAGGTCGGCAGCAGAGGCGATCCGCACCTCCAGGTCACCCGTGCCGAGGTGGCCGATGCCGCGCATGTCGCGGGAGAAACCCTCCTCCAACTCGACCGTGTCCGGGTCGACTCTGAGATAGACGAGGATCACCTCGTGCTTCGGGCGGAAGATCACCGAGGCGAGGTTCACCATCCGCCGGTAGGCGATGTAGTGCAGCAGCGGAGCCACCTCGACCTCGCCCCACGCGGTCAGGGCCTCGTCCAGCTCGCCGTACAGGTCCCGCAGACAAGCGGGAGCCGCGCCGGGGGTCGCCTGGACCGACGGCTTCCCGGCACCGGCCGCCACCTCCCGCTCCCGACGCTGCCGCCGAGCCGGAGCCGGGCTCGCAGACCCAGGGGCAGACTCGATTAGCAGCAGGCTCAGCAGCCCGCCGTCGAAGACGCGGTAGCGCACCAGGTCGATCCGCTCGCGGAGACGGTGCACCGCGACCCGGTCGTGGTGGGAGAAGCTGGCCGCGATACAGACCATCCGCGGGTTGCGCCAGTCGATCGCCTCGGCCGCCTCGGCACCCAGCTTCTCCTTGACCAGGGCCTCGAACTCGTGACGTGCCGAGTCCAGCCACGACAGGTAGGAGACGGCCTGCGACATGACCCCGCTATCTGCACCTTTCTTGTACTCGATCAGCACCGCGGTGTTGTTCTCGTCGAGCCCGAGCGTGTCGATCCGGCCCCGGTGCCAGGGCCCGGTCGGGTACTCCGACGCCAGGAAGCGGATGCCGAGCATCGCCTCCATCCCCGCCTCGATCCGACGCTGAAGCTCCACCTCCAGCGCCACCGTCGAACCCCGCAGCTCGACGTCCTGGCCATCGGCATCCAGCCGGAACAGCTTCAGGTCGGTCACCAACGTCCCCCTCCTGCGATCACTACAGGAGGATCAATCGATACCGGTACCGCACTATTCCGGCCGGAAGAACGTTGGAGACCGTATCGACCCAAGGATGACGGAGCGGTCGGGCGGCACGCACCGTTCAGGGGACGGCTCGCCGGTGTCAGTGTTGGTCCATCCGGTGTAGGGCCAGGGCTGATATGTCCTCAGCTGGCGGGATAGGCCGGTTCATCGGCTCTGGGGCCTGATAGGCCGTTTGTCGGAGTGGAAGCTCGTGGCACCTCAGGAATGAACTGTCCTGCGCCAAGATCGACGGGCGGTCTCAGGCGGGCGGCAGCAGGGGCACGATGTCGGCGTCGGCATGCATACGTTCGGCGTAGTCGATGACGTCAGCGTTGCTGGATGCGTAGTCCAGGCGCGACTGCTGAGCTCGCAGCCGTGCCTCGCATTGGTCAATGACCTTTCCCCAGCGGATGACCCAAATCCCGACCCGGCCGTCGTCGACTAGGCAGTCCTCGGGCAAACTGTTGCCAGCCACCTGCCATTCGACATCCGGGTGGATGTCGTTGCCAACGAGCCAGAAGTCCCAGCGGGTGCTCTTGTCGTGCTTGTAGCGCTCATCCATGATGACCGCGCGTGCGTAACTGGTGACCTGCTGGACCTCTGTAGGTCCGAGGACGACGTTGGGGCGCTTGAGCTCGACCACGAGATGACGGTTGGAAGAGCCGTCTCCGCCGACGCAAGACAGCATCAGGTCCAGACGGCCGCTCTGTCCGTTGCTGCGTACGGCCGGCGTGCGGCGCGAGCGCGGCACCCGGGAACCGTCCAGGAGATGCCGATGCCGCTCCAGGGCTTCGGTGAGACCGACCTCCGAAACGGCGGAGGTGTACTCGTCGCCGAAAATCCAGAGCTGCTTCTCCAGCATCCGGTGGAGCTGGTCCTTCTCGCGCAGCGCTGCGCGAGAGACGTACTCGAACAGGAGCTTGCGGATGGTGGCGAGAGTGTCGATCCGGTCGACGAGGAGGGCGTTCGCCGCGATGAGGTTCGACAGACCGGCGCGGTTCACCAACGACTCCAAGCGGTCCTTCTGCTCAGTAGTTAGGGCGAACAACTCGTCCATGACCCGGGGCATCGCGGCCGGCTGGCGGCGCAGTGCCTCACGCAGCAACACCAGCTGGGTGTGGCGTGACTTCTTGGAAGCTTGGTTGATATGCCGACTGACCAGAACGGCGACCTCGTTGAAGACCTGGCGCTCCGCGGCTTCCGTTGCCGTGCCCGGTTCACCGCTGTAAGGGTAGGTCTGCTCGTCGATCCATTTTTGCACCTGCTCCAGGGCCCGCTCGTGCTCGCGCTTCTTGAAATGCCTGCGCATCTGGTCGCGAGCAGCGGCGACGACCAGGCCCAGCGGTGAGTCGGGGTGCTCCCATTCTCCCTCCATGGTGTCCAGTTCGGAGACCATGGCGGCACCGGTCCACAGGATGTAGGCGGTGAAGTGGAAGTCCGGCGCCTGGACGGCGGTGTTCAGCGTCGCGCGGTGGACTCCCTCGGCGTCACAGACCAGTAGCTCGCGGCGGGCTGGCTTGGTCTTCCACTCCACGACGCGCAGAACTGGACCCGCGCTCGCATCCGCCTCCTGGCGCAAGCCCGGGACGGACAGGGGATAGGCGGCCTCAAGCTCAATGGCCTCCTTCGGGTTTAGCGCGACGTCCTGCCAGGTGATGGCGACACGCGGATACTTTTCAAGGTACATCGCGAATTGGTTGGTCAGGGCTGAGCGCACCGCCGCGGTGTCGGTCAGACGCGTCTTGCGGGGAGCCTCGCCGATGATCCGTACCACGGTGCACAGATCGTCGCTGGTCTTGCCACCGTCGGTGGTCTCGAAAGCGCTTAGCTCGCTGAAGGCGACCGAGGTCCGGTGCCGGTCGACCGTCCCGTCAGCGACGGTCTCCCATACCGCCTGAGAGCCCAGCGCCAGGACCCGGAAACGGCCGTAGCCGCGCCGGCCGTGAAGTTGCCGGCCGCCCTGGGTGCCGAGGGCGTTGCGCTTCCACGAGCCTCCCATCCCCGAGAACGCGGAGGGCACAGCTTCGCTGGGGATGCCGTGGCCGTTGTCCCGTACCTCCACCGCACGCACGCCGCCGAACTCATCGCCCTCGACCGAGACGGCGACCGTCGTAGCATCGGCATCCAAGCCATTCCAGATGAGCTCGGCTACTGCACCGACCGGGTCGGAGCGTCGTGCGACGTGCTCGATGAAGTCGGGCTTCACCTCGATCGGAATCCGCATCCCCGCAGCTTCCCACGCACAGACACGAGTTGGTCAGCGTCATGCACGTCATGGCGCGCGAACCTTCCACTGCGGCTGCTCAGTCCAACACTGCTGCCGGATGCTGGACGAAGCTGTCAAGCATGCGGCGCGGGCGAGAGCTGCGACCTCAGGTGGCCCTTGAGTGTCACACGTCACACTTCTTTTCTGCTGTTTGGGGCTGCTCCCACCGCTAGAAGGTGAAGGGAAATTCAGCAGGGAGGTAACTCGGTGGAGTCCGGTTTCGATGAGGGGCAACTTCTGAGGCGTTGGGCGGTGACGCGCCGGTTGCGGACGCGCCCGGCGGTAGTGGTGGAGGCTTGCGGAGCCTGCGGTGTCACTGCGCCTCTGGAAGTCCACAACCCCGAATCGGCGCACATCATGGCTTCGGTGCCGGTGGAGGGCTCTGCGGCCCATGCGGAATACACCGACAGACTCCTCATACTGTGCGCCAACTGCCATGTCCTCATGCACTCCCCGGTGCGTGTCGAGGAAGTGGGCGAGGAAGCCCTGGCCTCGAACGACCAAGCGCTTGAAACGCTGTCGGGCCAGACACGCGAGCGTCTCGGCCAACAGGTGTTCAGCCCGGTCTGTGTGGCAGGGGTGGAGGCACTTCGGCGCTGGTTCAGCGGTGACCAGGAAGCCGTCGTGGAGTTCGGTGCTGTCTGGCTCGGGCTGGGTGCGCAGTACAAAGAGGCAGTCGAGACGGCCCTGATGGGCGATTGGTTGGTCGACGTCGATGTCACGGACACCGATGCGGTGGTCTCTTCGCTGAAGCGGGAGGTCTCACGAGCACGAGATGCTCTGAAGCCCTTGTGGGACCGCATGGTCGGTGGCCAGTCCGTTCGTATGCTCGGGGCGGACTGCCTCCGTGGTGACCGTGGAGCGATGGCCGACTCGCTCGTTGAGGATCGCGCTCTCTCGCCGGATCTGCAGGTGATCCATCGCCTGCTTCCCGTGGGCCACGATCCGTGTGCCGCGGAGCTCCTTGAGACGCTGAAGCCCGGGGATCGGAGTGTTGCTCTGATGTACGCCCAGGGCGCCGGCACGTGGGCGGAGGTGGGTGCACTCGTCGGGACGGGTTTTTCCGGCGGGTTGGGGGAGCGAGTGCGCCGCATGCTGAAGTCCAGGGGAGACGAACACGTCCGACGGGCACGCGAAGTCCTTCGGACGTCGGGCGCGTGCCAGTGCAGGCACGCGGGATCCGATGCCGATGACTCGGGTGGGAACGTTGGCTGGCGGGGCGAAGGCACCGGTGCCGGCCGCGCAAGGGGGAGGGGCGTATGAGCGAGGTAGAGGTGGCAAGGGGCCAACTCGCGGATGATGCAGCACTGTTGATGGGCTGCGCGATCTACTGCGTGTTCCTCGCGCCGTTCATCGTGCGGCTGGTCTGCCCGATCGGTCTTCGCTGCGCGTCGTCGGTCCGCGATCGAAGGGACGGCCGTCGAGGGGGCGGAGGCGTCGTTGCCACCTGTGGGGTGCTGCGTAGATTGGACGAGGCCGTGGAGGCGTTCCAGCTTCCCTTTACCTGCAGACAGACGGTCAGGGACCGATTGCTGGAAGGGTGGGTGATGGCCGGTACCACGGTGGTCTTCATCGGTGTGCCTATGCTGGTTCCCTTTGCGAGGGCGACCCACGATGTTCAGGCGCTGACGACCTCGGAGCAAGGCGGGGCCGATGGGGCTCTGGCCGTCGCCTTCGTCGTGTTGGTCTTCTTCCTCGGAGCAGTTGGGGGCGCCGCGCGGTTCTTTGCTCCGCGCCTTGAAATCCCTGCGGTTCGGTCGGCGTGCAATGCGTTGATCACCGCCCATGGGGTGCACCGTGGCCGGGCGACCTCGAAACAACTGGACGCTGCGGTCAGCGGTCTGAGCCGGATCCTGGTCCATCGGGCGCAGAAGGACGAACGTCGCTGGCTGCGCGCCGAGATGACGGTGCACGCGAGACGGGTGCGGGAGACGCTGCGCGCAGGCAGCCGGGAACTACTCACCGACGGCACGCCGGCGGCAGCCGCGTTGGCAAGGGAGCTCGGCAAGATTCTGCATGGCCTCTCCGCCACGACGTACGAAATGCTGCTCGACGAAGAGGACTTTGTGCCCCGTACTGAGCGAGCCGAGCCGCCCAGAAGACAGGCTGCTCTGCTCATGGGGTCGGGCATCGTGGCCGCGGTGGGGCTCGCCTGGGCGCTGTCGGTCCTGGGGCTACCCGAAGAGGTGACCGTGGTTGTTGCCTTGCTGGCTCTCGCCGCGCCAGCTCACCTCTGGGGTAGCCCAGGGTCGGCCCGAGTCCGTGACCTGCTGCGGCTGGTTCTGGGAGACCCAGGGCAAATGCCTGCAGATCCTCCGCCGCCGTCGCAGTCGACTGCACGGGACACCCAGAGCTGACGGGCTAGGTGCTCTGATCAGTGAACCCTTGGGAGCGGTAGACGGAGCGTCGGGGCTCTCCGACTCGAGGAACTGGTTCTGCGGGGACCCGGACGATGGTGGACGTGCTGCTGCGCTGGACACGGATCCGACGTCGTACGCCGACGCGGGACATCGCCGACTTCGACGGTGGGCAGCCGCTGCGGGTTGTCGGGTTCACACAGAGTATCGGTGGGAGGGTCGAAGTCTCGGTCGGCAAGGGCAAGCAGGTCGCGCCGCTCAGACAGGGCTAGCTGCGACTCGCCGTGGATGCGTGGTGAGGCGCTTGTAGCCCTGCTGAGCTGAGCGGCGTCACAATCGCAGCACAGGAATCCTCCGTACTCCACAGGCATGTCTACGGTCTACCGGCCCGCCCTAATGGGTAGGTTGTCGCCTTCACCAGGCCGCCCGTGCGATAGGCGTGCACGAACGGGACCCATGATTCGGCTTGGAAGATGATCATCCGGCGATGCGGATCTTTCGAATCGCGGACAACGGCTTTACCCAGCGGGGGGGGGGTGAGAAATTCCATGCAGTTGTTGTTGTGGCCGCTGTAGCTGCTCTTGATCCATATACGGCCCGGGGCGGTGTCCATCAGCGCTGCACATCCTTATCATGCCCGGTCCCGGTCCCGGGCGCGTCGTCGTCTTCGGAATTCGGCCCGAAGGCGTCCTGGTGGGCTTGTCGGCAGGCGCGTGTGTCGGGGTGTTCGTCGCCCAGGATACGGATGCACGCCTCAAGGTTCAGTACGGCCAGAGGGCGTGCGGCGGCCAGGTCGCCGGCGCCAGTGAGGATCCGGATCAACTCGGTGCGCATGGCCAAGGTGTGCGGGTGCTCGGGGCCGAGGACTTCCTCGCGGGTGGTGAGAACGGTGCGAGCTGCGGTTTCGGCCTCCGCCCAGCGTTCCTGGCCGAGCAGGATGCTGGCGAGCAGATCCCGGACGACCAGCGCGCGCGGGTGCGTGGATCCGAGAGAGTTTTCCCGTTCGGTGAGAGTGGCGAAGGCGAGGGCCTCGGCTTCGTCGAGATGTCCCAACTGGTAAAGCGCCCAGGCCAGGGTGTGTCGTGCCGCGAGCGTGTACGGACTGACAGGACCGTGGGCTGCCTCACTCGTTGCGAGGTTGGTGCGGGCGAGGGCTTCGGCCTCCTCCCAGCGCTGCTGCTCGCCGATGGCTTCAGCCAGGCAGGCGGTGCTCATGATCGTGTTGGGGTCGGCCGGACCGAGCACGCGGCTCCGGCCCTCAACCGCGCGGCGCAGGTAGAGCTCGTCCTCCGCCCACTCGCCCAGCCCGTACAGAGCGAGGCCGAGGGCGTGGGCGCTGTCGAGCGTCTGGACATGGTCGGGGCCGAGTTGTTCCTCGCGGTCGCGCAGGATCTTACGGTGCAGTGCGACGGACTCCGCGAAGCGCCCCAAGTCGGCCAGTGAACAGGCAAGTTCGTATCGGTCGGTGAGCAATTCGGCCCCCGTGGCGGTGGACACGGACGGGGATACGCGCACGGCAGCCTCCGCCAGGACGTGTGCGGTGGAGTAGTCACCGCGTTCGCGGTTCTGGTCGCGAAGGTACCGGACAAGGCCGAGTGCCTGCGGGACGGCGGCAGAGTGGGCCGCGGTGGTGCGGTGCAGCAGGTTCAGTGTGTGGGGTGTGAACAGGCGCAGGGTCTGGGTGTCGAGGTAGGAGCCCTCTCCTTCGCCGTGACGCAGCAGGTCGTCCAGGAGCTGGGCTGCGGCGGCGAGGACGGTCTCTCGCTGGTCGAGCGGGATGCGCGCCGCCACGGTGTCCAGGAGGAGGCCGTGCGCCTGGACGGACTGTACTGAGGGCCGGCCGACGTCTCCCGGGACATCGAGGACCGACACCATGGACTGTGACATCAGGCCGCGCAGCGCGGAGTCCGCCTTCTGCGCGGGCAACGGCGGCTCGGCGCCGGCCAGGCCGGTGAGGCGCAGGCGCTGGGAGTGGAGCAGCCCGAGGGGCAGGGGATCGGGCGCGAAGCATGACAGCAGCCACATCAGTGTGGTGGCCTCGGGGACGCCGCGGTCGGCCAGGGCGGTCAGCGAGATCTGCCACGTGGAGCTGATCAGCCGGCGCAGATCACGCTCGTCGGGGTCGGCGGCTTCGTCCAAGGTGCCGCCCGGGTCGTCGCGCAGGCGCTGGAGGAACTCGTCCACGGTCACGGTGTCCAGGAGCCGCCGGCCGAGGTACTTGCCGGCGAGGGTGAGTGCGAGGGGATGGCAGCCGAGGCCACGCGCGAGTTTCTCCAGTGCGGCCTGGTCGTAGCCGGTGACGTTGAGGTCGCGCAGGACGTGTACGGCGTCGTCCAGGCCGAGGGCGTCGAGGCGGCGCCGGTCGGCGTCCTGCCACAGGGAGGTGCCGCCGTGCCGTGTGGTGACGAGCACGGTGCCGCGCCGGGCGGAGCGCAGCCAGATGCCGTCGCTGAACACGGCCGGGTCGTCGGCGTTGTCGAGGACGAGCAGCCATGGTTCGGGGGAGGCTTCCAGGTGCTGCCAGACGAGGTCGGCGGCGGGGCGGCGTCCCTCGCGGGCTGCCTCCACCTGGTCGGGGTCGGCGCCGCGGTCCAGGGCAACGGCCAGCATGCCAGCGCGGAAGGCGACCTCGGCGGCCGCGTTCACCCACAGACCCACCACGCCGTACGTGGCCACGGCCTCGTCGAACATTGTCTGGGCGAGCGCTGTCTTCCCGCTGCCCGCGGTGCCGTGCAGGACGAACTCGTGGGGCGAGTCGTCCGGGTGGCCGATGGCGTGCAGCAGGTCGCGTCGTACGTCATCGCGATCTCTGACGGGAGAAGGCGATCGCGCGGCGAGCGGTACGCGGACCGAGTCCGGTCCCGAGCGCTCGGACGCCGTGCGGCCGGGCTTCCCGCTGTGGTGGGCGACGTATTGGCCGATCTCCACGATGTACTGGTCCCGGGCAGCGCTGACCCAGCGGGCGTGATCCTGTACGGAGACTTCGGCAGCGGCCGGATCCGGCATCGATGGTCTGGGCACTCCCACCGGGTTACCGCCGCGCCGTCGTGTCCGGTGCCCGGCCCGAGTGCCGTGTACGGTCGGCGCCCAACTCGTTGTCAGTGGTCATGGTCGACGAACTCACCTCGCTGCAGGGCCTGGACGAAGGACACCCATGAATGATCCAGAAAGTCGATCACCGGGCCTCTGGGCGTCTTCGAGTCGCGAATCGGAGCCCTTTTCGGCGGGGGGGGGGGTGAGTATTTCCACGCACCCGTTGTCGGCGCCGCTGTAGCTGCTCTTGCGCCATACGCGTATTCGTTCGGTCACGACTCGCCGTCCTCCTGGTCAACTTCCCCGCGGTGAACCGGCGTTCGCCCAGCGGCTTCGAGCGCGGCCTCGTACTCCGTACGACAGGACAGCGTATCCGGATGGTCTTCTCCCAGCACCCGCACGCAGACCTCCAGCGTGCGGGTGACCAACTCCCTTGCCTCGGGTGCGCGTTCAGCACCGCGGAGAATCCGGGACAGCACGATCTCGATGGAGAGGGTGTGCGGATGCTCCGGACCGAGAACGCGCTGACGGACAGCGCGCACCGTCTGCGCCGCGTCCAGGGCCTCCGGCCACTGACCGAGGCGGGACAGGACATCCGCCAACCGTTGCCGGGCGGCGAGTGTCCGCGGGTGGTCCACGCCCAGCACCCGCTCGCTGCCCTCCAACGTGGCACGCGTATGGATCGCGGCCTCCTCCCGCTCCCCGACACCGGCGAGCACCCAGGCCAGAGCGAGCCGACTCAGGAGGGTGTGGGGGTGGTCGTCGCCGAGGGCCTGCTCGCTCACCGCTAGGTTCCCGGCCGCGAGTTGACGGGCTTCGGCCCAGCGCTGCTGCTGCCCGATCGCCTCGGCCAGCCGGCCGCGGCTGTCGATCGTGTCCGGATGCGTGATGCCCAGGACGCGGGCGCGCCCGTCGGCGGCCCGGCGCATGTACTGCTCGTCCTGCGCCCAGTGGCCGAGGCCGTACAGGGCGATGCCCAGGGCGTGGGCGCTGTCGAGCGTGTCCGGGTGATCCGCGCCGAGGAGAGCCTCCCGGGCCTCCAACGTGGCCCGGTGCACCGCGGTCGCCTCGTCGAAATATCCGAGCGCGGCCAGCGCCCGACCGCGCTCGTGCTGGTCGGCAGTCGCGTCCGCAGATTCCTGGCCGCGAGTGACGCGGGCCGCTTCGTCGGCGAGCGCACGCGTCGTGGAGTAGTCGCCACGGACGTACGACTGATCACGCAGATCGCGGACGATGGACAGTGCCGCCTCGGTGGCCGCCTCGGCGTGGCGCGCGGCGGCGTGCGCAAGCAGGGCTGAGGCATGGGGAGTGAACAGGCGCAGGGTGTGCGCGTCGACGTAATGGTCCGAGTCCGTCGAAAGGAGCCGCCGCAGGAGGCCTGCGGCGGATTCCAGCAGCAGCGCCCGCTGGTCGACCGGGATGCGTGCCGCGACCGTTTCCAGGAGGATCGGGTGCGCCTGCACGCTGCGCACGGCGGCACGTTCGGCCCCGGCGGACGCGTCGAGGACCGAGACCAGGGAGTGGGTCACAAGCTGTTCGAGCGCGAGGTTCGCATGTTCGCCGGTGAGCGGTGGAACGGCGTACGCCAGCGCGGTGCCGTCGAGACCGGCCGGCGCGAGCACCCCGACCGGCAGCGGCGCCGCGGCGAAGCACGACAGCAGCCTGAGCAGCGTCGTCGCCTCGGGAACACCCTGCTCGGTCGATGCGTCCAAGGAGATCTGCCACGTACCGGTGATCAGCCGGCGTAGTTCCTGTTCCCCGGGCTCCGCTCCGTGATCGAGCAGCGACGGGTCGGCATCAAGACGCTTGAGGTACTCATCCACTGAGACCGGCTCCAGAAGTTGACGGCCGAGGTAGGCGCCGGCGAGCGACAGTGCGAGCGGGTGACAGCCGAGCCGCCGCGCCAGCAGCTCCAGCTTCGCGAGGTCCTCCGTGCTGACCGAGAGGTCACGCAGCACGTCGACGGCGTAAGAGACGTCCAGAACATCGAGTGCGTGCTTGGCGGCCCCACGCCACTCGGCGGCGTCCCGGAGCCGACTCGTGATCAGTACGATGCCGCGACCGCTGGAACGCAGCCAGGCGCCGTGCCGGAACACGGAAGCATCGTCCGCGTTGTCGAGGACCAGCAACCAGGGCTCGGGCGAGCGGTCCAGGTAGTGCCAGACGAAGTCCGCGTCCGGCCGACGGCCTTCACGTGCGGCATCGACCTCCTGCTGCGCGGCTCCGCGGTCGTGCGCCACGGCCAGCATCCCGGAACGGAAGGACGAATGGTCGGAGGCGTTGACCCACAGTCCCACGACTCCGCAGCCGGTCACCGCCTCGTCGAACACCGTCTGGGCCAGTGCCGTCTTGCCGCTTCCCGCCATCCCATGCACGACGTGCAGACCGTTCGCCGCGGTCGCCGGATCGCGGATGTCCTCCAGGAGTCCGCCTCGTACGTCGAGGCGGTCACGCAGCGGGGAACTCAGCGGAGCGACCAGGGGAGTGCGGACCGACTCGGGGCTCGCCCATCCCAACCCGGCGCCTAGTGCGGGCGGTTGGGACTGCTGGACGGCGTATTCCACGATGATCTGGTTGCCGGCGGCCTGGTACACGCGACTGTGGCCTTCGGCGACAGCCCGCAGCACATGGTCGCCTTGCGGAGCGTCCGGATGTTCCCTCATCGCTCGACGATGTGCTGGTCGCGGCCGGCCTGATAGACCCGCGCGTTCCCTGAGGCCTGTGCGTGCATCCGCACGGAGGGAACAGACGGCTGCTCGACCTCGGGCAGAGACGCACGTGCCTGAGCCAGAACTTCCTCAAGTTCCCGGGCGACGGACGGGTCGGCGGCCAGCAAACGCCTCAACCTGCGACGCCAGTCCCGCTCCAGGTCCTCAGCACCCGCCGAGTCGCCCTCGCGCCGGGAGGTAAGGATCTCCTCGCGGGTTTCCTCCAGCGCCGTGTCGATCTCGTCGGCCTGCGCGGGGCGCGCACGACGCCACAGTGCCACCACACCGTCGCGTGTCCGCTGCCACGCATCCGTGGCCATCAGCGCAACGACGGTAGTTCCAGCGGTCTGCGCCAGCACTTCCGGATCCATGGCCGCTTCCCCCGTACCTCTTGACACGTGACGACGATGATAGGCATCAACGTGCCGACCGAGAAGATGATCTGGCCCAACGGCACTTGGACAGCGCACAGCTTGGCCGAAACACATGTCTGGCCAGCGCCGTACCGGCGCCGCGCCCGCCACCGACTCGGCACCGGCGGTCCGGGATGCTCGATGTGCTCAGCTCACGGAACTGTGCGACCGACCGGTGCCGATGCTGACATGCCTCCGCAAGCCGCCGTAGAGCGATGGTCGGGCCGCGTTCTTCGTGACGCACGAGTATCCGGACCAGACGGATGTGGTGAATCCGGACGGCAACCCGGCGACGTTCACAACCGAACGTCCGTTGACCTGGCCGTCACCAAGACCTCGACCGCACCATCATCGTCAGCTCGGACTTGCTGTCTCCGTGGCGGTCCGGGGCTCCGGGTCTTCGGGGATGCCGGACACCGGGCGGTGAAAGTCTCTAGAGTGCATGATCGTCGGGCAGTGCGTGCAGGGCACTGCGGATGACCGAGGGGGCCGTGTGAGGGTCGAACTTCCGCCGGAGCCGCTGAACTTCGTCAACCGTGACGAGGAGCAGGAACGTGCCGTGCGTGCGGTGATGGAATGGCGGAGCCGGTCCCGCCCGCCGGTCATCGGGCTGCGCGCTCCGACCGGCCTGGGAAAGACAGAGCTGGCCAACCGGATCGCCCGTACTCTGTGCGACCGTTTCCCGTTCACCGATGGTGTGCTGTCCGCCGACCTCGACGACTTCCGGGTGGACGGCACGCTGGACCCCGGTGATGTGCTCTCCCGGTTGCTGAACTCCCTCGGTGTGAAGCCGGACAAGGTGGAGGCCCAGTACACGGCCCGGTGCGCGCAGTACTGGAATAGGACGTCCGAGTCCGAGGCGAAGTTCATCCTCCTGCTGGACAACGCGCGCTACGCCTCGGAGGTCGTCCCCCTGCTCCCGGCGTCGGGCGGCAGCGTGGTGATCGTCACGAGCCATGGTCCGCTCCACGAGTTCGAGGCCGGTGCCGTGGAGGATCTGCCTCTGCCGCCACTGGACGAGCGGGCGGGGACGGAACTGTTGGAGCTGATCGTCCGTGACAACCGGCTGGCCGCCGATCCGGAGGCGGCACGGGCGGTGGTCCGGTTGTGCGACGGTCTGCCCGCGGCGCTGCATGTGGCGGGCCAGTTGGTGCGTGCCCACCAGCTGCGTCCGCTCTCCCGTCTTCTCGCCGATCTCCGGGCGGAGTTGGACGAGAAGGGCGTGTCCGGCGTGGAACACCTCTGGGACACGGCCTACGCCGCTCTGTCCCGGCCGGCGGCCCAGCTCTACCGGTTGCTTCCGCACCATCCCGGCGGGACATTCACACTCCACTCTGCCACCGCGCTCTTGGGACTGGGACCGGAGGTCTGCCAGGATGCCCTGGACGAGCTGAACCGGACCGGATTACTGGACCTGCGTCTGCTGTCGCTGACGGAGGCCGGCCAGATGAAACTGCTGGGACCGCTGCGCGCACACGCCCTGCGCCGGTCCCGCCGGGAAGCGACGGACGCGGAGGTGGCCGAGGCACAGGTCAGGCTGCTGCGTTGGCTCGTACGGCAGGCTCAGCTGGCCGACCGGTTCGCCGCCGGCCGTCGACTGACCGTCGTGGATGTTCTCGACGAGGTTCCCGGTGTGCCGGACGTTCCGCTGGAGGATCCGGAGGCGACCGAGGACAAGCGAGCCAGGACTGCACGCGCCGAACGTGCTGCCCACTGGCTGTACGAGGAACGTCATGTGGTGTTCGCATGCTCGCGCCTGGCTCACGCGCGCGGGATGGACACCGAGGTCGTGGCCCTGTCCGAGCCCGTGTGGACGCATGCCCTGGATCATCCCCATCAGTCCGAGGTGACCGAGGTGTTCCGGCGTGCCGTCGACTCGGCGGTCCGGCACGGAGGGAACGCGGGATGGCTGGTGCGAACGCGCTGCCAACTGGCCAGGCCGCTGTGGGAGTCGGGCGAACTGAGCGAGGCCCAGGTCCAGATCGACAGGGCGATGTCCGCTGCCGATCTGCTGGGCGACTCCGAACGTGACCGGAAGCTCGCCGCGTCGGCCGTCGAGCACCGCGGCATGCTCAAGGGCGTGCGGGGTGAGTGGAGTTCTGCCCTGGACGACTTCACGGGTTCCCGCGATCTGCACCGGGCGATCCCCAATCCCTACGGCATCCTGCTTCAGACCTATCGGATGGGCGAGGCGAGTGCGAAGACGGGTGACCTTGGGACGGCGTGTCGTCTGCTGTCCGAGGCACATGCGGGGTTCGTGGCGATGAAGAACCGAGAGAGGCTTGTTGGGCGCTCGGCGTTCGCACTTGCTGGCGTCCTGCACCAGCTCGGCCGGACGGACGAGGCCCGTGCGCTGTACGACGAGTCGCTCGGACGTGCCGACCGGCGACGTTCCGGCTTCGACCTGGCACGCGTCCACGACGCGCTCGCCGAACTGGACACGGCCGAAGGGCACCTGATGGAGGCCGAGGCACACCGTACGACGGCCCGGACCCTCCGGCGGCGCAACGGCCTGGTCTAGATCGTCTGGGTTGCTTCGGTGTCCGTGGACGGCCGGAGGACGACGCGGAAAGTCCGCACTCCGACGAGGCAGTTCAGCACGGTGCGGCTGTCCGGGCCGGGCTGGAGGGAGACCAGCCGGGCGTGTACGGCCGACAGCGCGACGGCCGGGTCGATGCGTACGACCCGGCCATCCTCGGACCGGGGTTCGGCCTGGACGGCGTACGTCCGCTCATGACCGCGGACTCTGAGCAGGCACCCGCCGGACGGCAGCAGGGCCGCGGCCGAGCGGCAGCCCGGGTAGGTGGCCAGGGTGTGCCGGGTCCATCCGTCTGCGGTCCAGGCCAGGTCCACGGGGGCGGCGGTCGCCGGGAGCGGGCGACGGTACAACAGGCCTGCGGAACGGGCGAGTTGTTCGCTGGCGGCGCCGTGCTCAACGGCCAGGTGGTGGCCGGGTGGGCCGGTGCCGGCCGGGTGCCGGGTGATCCGGACGCCGTCCACGGTGGTCTCCACGTGGACGGCGAACGCTGCGGGGACACGCGCGGCGGGCGCGGGCAGGGGAAGCGGCCGGGGGGTGATGGCGTGAGCGGGTGGCGTGACACCGAGCAGGGCGTAGACCTCGGTGCGCAAGCGGTTCACGGCATCACCGGGGGGCGCGAACGCGGCCTGGGCGGCGGTACGCCCGGGACCCGGCCGGTACGCCCGCAGTGCGTCGATGATGTCCTCGGCGCGTCCCAACTGCGGTATCCGGTCGAGGAGTACGCCCATCGGGCTGTTGGGGATCAGTTCTCCGCCGCCCGGGTGGACGCTCACGACGGGGCGGTCCTGGGCGGCGCAGTAGTAGAGGGCGGCAGATCCGTGGTCGGTTATCAGGGCGTCGGCGGCTATCAGGACGGAGGCCCACTCCTCGTGTGAGTCGGGCAGGATCATCCCCGCGTCGAGGGCCGGTGCGAGGCGCTCGGTCAGCTCGTACGTGCCGAGCAGGCTGCGTTCGTTGGGGTGGATCACGAATGCCAACTGGTGCTCGTCATGCGGTAGTTGGGCCGCGAGCAGGGCGGGCAGTCCGGGGTGTCGCCGGATGAGGGACTCGGGCCCCCAGGTGGAGGCCAGGACCAGTAGCTTGCGGGCTCCGGTGCCCAACGCGGCCCGGTAGCGGTCGCGTAGCGGTGTCGAGGCGAGGACGCGTTCCAGAGTGAGATCGCCGATCACCTTCGCGTGCCGGGCCGCCCGCGGGTCCGTGGTGGCCACCCTGGCGACCTGATCGGGATGGGCCAGAGCGTGCAGCGCTATTGGCGCGTGGTGGTCGGTTCGTCGCAGATACGCCGGGTCCAGTCCGGATGCCGAATCGGCCGAACCTTCATCGGGGATCGACTTGTTGAAGCCCGCGCCGTGCGGCAGGAGGACGTGCGGGCCGTGCAGCAGCCTCAGGTCGCCCTTCGGGCTCGCGGCCAGGACCAGGTCGTAGGTGCGACTGCATGCTTCGCGCCACGGCACCGTGCGGCCTCCGAGGGCGGCGATCGCGGAGAGAGCGTCCGTTCCGAAGTCGGAGCCGGGGACGAGGGTGAACAGGCGGGTGATCCGATCGTCACCGGAAAATATCGGGAGAACGTCGAGCAGGCGATACAGGGCCACCGCCGACCTGGCCGCGAACAGAACCGCTCGCCCGTCGCCCGTCGCCCGAAAGTATCCAGTCTATCGGGGATCGGCGTGCGGCAACAGCTGTTTCCGCAGGTCGGGGCGGTTTTTTCCGCGTCGTCGGGCGACATGGCCTGATCCTATCGCTCGGCGTTCGAGGGTTGTCGGGAGTGATCCACGCCGCACATTCGGCACGGGTGGTGTGGCAGGCTGTGGCTGATCGCGAAGATGGCTGCATGAGTGACTGGGGAATCGCATTGATTGCCGCGGGATCGGCGATCGCGGGCAGCGTCGTCACCGGCTGGTACGCCCGCAGCGCCGGCATCCGGCAGGCCGTTGCGGCACGGCACGCGGGCGACCGTCAGGCGGACGCGCTGCTCGAATCGGTTCGCATGACGCTTCGCGCCGAGTCCGGCCACCGTGAGTTCGCCCTCCGCCGCCAGATCTACGCGGAGTTCCTCGGAGCCGCGGACGCCAAGATCCTCACCGAACGGAACGGGCGGGGCCAAGCAGAGGACGACGTCCTGCTGCAACGCACCTTGGGCGGAGTACTCCTGGAAGGTCCGCCGACTGCCGCCGCCGCTGCGCAACACCTCGTCGATTGCCTGCGACGCCATGAGAGACCCGACGAACTCACGCGCGCGAAGCTGGCCTTCGTCTCTGTTGCGCAGGCATGCTGCCGGTCCGGTGACCTCCCGTAGAACTTGCCCAGGTCCCCTGCCGGGTAAGGCGTGTCCGTGGCTGGGTGACAAGGGCTTCGTGAGCGGGGTGCAGGACCCGGTCACGGGGCTGACGCGCCTGGGGGCGCGGGAGTACGACGCGACGATCGGGCGCTTCGTCGCTGAGCGCACGGTTCCGGTGCCGAAGCAGCGTCATTGCGGCTGCCCTGTCGGAGGGTGACAATGGCATTCCGACCGCCCGGAACACCCGTGGGTGTTCCATGTGCGGCCACAGTGCGGCCGGACGCCTTTGGACCGGATAACACGGGGTGTCACGGTGGAACTGGTCGCATGTGCTCTGATCAGGCAGAACAGCACCGGGCGGCACGAGCCGGAACCAGCCGTCACGAATCCCCGTGGTCTCGTAATGCGTAGGTCTCGGGTTCGAATCCCGAAGGCGGCTCCGAGGAACCCCAGGACTCACTCGCCGTGACCTGGGGTTTTTCCCTGTTCGGGGGCATGATGCATCACACGGCCGGGGTGTGGCGAGATGGCTTGCGTGAGCGGAGCGTCCGGTGGCCTATTTCCCGGGCCTCTTCCGCTTAGAGCGCGGTGCTGCGGGCCTGGTTGGGCCGGATCCCGAGCTGGTTCAGGCGCTGGGTCAGCTGTGTGGTGCTGATCGGGCGTCCGGGCTGGCCACGATGCCGAGGACCACGACCCAGACGAGCGTGATCCAGTGCTGAGGGGTGTCCGGGAGCCTGGCCCCAAGCAGTACGCGTCCGCCCAGCGGTAACAGGGCTATGGACACGGTGATGTTGACGAGGACGAAGAAGACCTTGCCGGTCACGTAGGCGGTCATCGCGCCAGGCACGCCGCGTAGCCGTAACAGCGTGCCTCGTCCTCGCGGTCGCCGAACAGGAACTGGGGGACGGTCAGCAGGCCGAACATGAAGATGGTGGAGCCGATGCCGCCGGCCAGGGACAGCTGGGTCATGGCGTCGTCGCCGTCTCGCGACTGCCCGTAGGAGACGCCGAGGAACAGGAGCGGCGTGGACAGGTAGGCGCAGATGTCCTTGCGTGTATGCAGTACTTGGCGCAGTTCGATCGCGCCACGTGACAGACCGAGTCGGTAGGGGTTCACGCGGCGGCCTCCTCGTGGCGCGGGGCGGCGGCTTCCGTCTCGCGCCCACCCTCCTTCGTTGTCCGCGCGGCTTCCTCGTCGCCCTCCGCGACCATCTGCAAATACATGTTCTCCAGGGTCGGACGGCGTACCTCCAGATCGGGGATCGGTCGGTCCCTGGAACTGCTGGTGCAGTTCCCAGACGACCTCCGACGGTTCCGCGGTGAGCCGTCGTCGCGGGATGCCGTCGGCGTCCGTCCAGGCGACCTCGGAGCGGGTCTTCGCGGCGGCGGAGAGTTCGGCGAGAGTGCCGCAGGCGGTGAGGCGGCCGTACTGCAGGATGCCGATGCGGTCCGCGAGTTGCTGGGCCTCGCTCATGTCGTGGGTGGTGAGCAGCATCGACGTGCCGAGGTTGTCGCGCAGTTCGCGGATGAGGTCGTGGAAGTCGCGGCGGGCCTCGGGGGCAAAGCCGGTGGTCGGTTCGTCGAGGAAGAGCAGTTCCGGGCGGCCCACGATGCCCAGGGCCACGTCGAGGCGGCGTCGCTGGCCGCCGGAGAGGGTGCTCACCTGCTGGGCCGACTGTGCCGTGAGGCCCACCAGGCCGAGTAACTCGGACGGTTCGAAAGGGTTCGCGTAATAGCGGGCGAAGTGGCCCAACAGGTCGCCCACCCGCCAGCGGCCGTGATCGCGGTTGGCCTGTAGGACGATGCCGAGGCGGGCCCGCCAGGCGGGGTCCTCGCGTGCGGGATCCTGGCCCAGGACTTCGGCGTCGCCGCCGGAGCGGGTGCGGTAGCCCTCAAGGATCTCGATGGTGGTGCTCTTGCCCGCGCCGTTGGGGCCGAGCAGCGCGAACAGCTCGTGCCTGCGGACCTCCAGGTCGAGTCCGCTCAGCACGTTCAGCACGTCGCGGGTGCCGTAGCGCATCCGTAGTCCGCGGACGCGGACTGCGGGCGTTGGCCCAACGATGTGACACACCTCCAGTGCCGTTTCCTGCGAGGTCGTCAAAATCCCCCTGAATGCCGTCGTACGGCCGGATTGGCGGCGGGTGCATTGCCACCTCGGCCTATTCTTTCCAGAAAAGTATTACTTGCCATAGTGGAAAGTAAGTGCAAGGATCGCCACAGGACGACGACCCTGATGTTCGGAGGACCTGATGCCCGGCACCCCTGCTCTCGACGCCGCTGCCGCGCTGCGTGCTGCCGAGGCGGCGCACGACGCGGCTGCCCGGCCAGGTGTCGTCCCGCCGGCCTGGTATCCGGCCGTCAACGGCGGGCTGATGGCCGCCGGGCTAACCCTGATCGGCCTCCGGTGGGCCGTCCCCGACTCGTGGCTGTCCGTCGCGCTGCCGCTGGTGGGAGCCCTGCTGGTGGCTGCCCAGGTCGTGCTTGCCCGGCGCTTCGAGCACCGGCCGGGCATCATCCAGGCCTATCCACGCCATACGGGCCGACGACAGGTGACGCTGACCTACGCGGGTGTGCTCGTCGTGGCCGCGGGCGCGGGCGGGTTCTTCGGGCTGGCGGGGCTGTACATCGGCGGCGGGATCAGCGGCGGGCTGGCCAACTGGTGGCTGCTGACCCGCGAGCGGGCGGGAGACGCCCGGCCATGAGAGGCGAAGAGCGGGTGTCCCCCGCGTTGGACGAGCGCATCCATCACCCCACCCGGCTCGCGGTCATGGCGTTCCTCTCCGGGTGCACCGAGGCCGAGTTCCGTGCCGTCCGCGAGGGGTGCGGGATCTCGGACTCGGTGCTGAGCAAGGTGGTCGGCGCGCTGGAGGCCGCGGAGTACGTCAAGGTGCGCAAGGGGTACGTGGGCAAGCGCCCGCGTACCTGGTTGCGGCTGAGCCCGGAGGGCCGCCGTGCCCTTCTCGCCCACCTCGTGGCCCTGCGTGACCTCGCCGCCCAGGCGGCGGCCCTGGGCGCAGCGGCCGAAGAGGCCTCGGCGGCGGAGGCATAGTCCTTGGCCACCGGAAAGACGGTACGTGGGCCCAGGGCATTGGTCCCGCCGCGTCCGCCCCGACTGCCGCGCCCGTTCGGGGCGGGACGCGGGCCGAGTGTCACTCCTTGCGGATGAAGTCCGGCCAGCAAATGAGCGGTCGGCCTTCCGCAGGAACTAGGCATGAGCAGATTGAGCAGCGTCGTCCTGCCCGCCCCGGACGCTCCCACCACGGCGACGGTCTGCCCCGGTGGCACGGAGAAGGAGATCCCCTCCAGGAGTGGGGCGGACTCGTCGTAGCGGAAGGACACGTCCTCGAAGGCGATCCCACCGCGTACGTCGGTGGCTGGAACGCTCGGCAGGGCATCCTGCGGTTGTTCCTCCTCCTCCAGGAACTCCAGCACCCGGCGCGCGGACGCAGCCCCGGACTGCACCAGGCTGGTCAGCGTCGCCATCTGTGTCAGGGGCTGGCTGAACTGCCGTGCGTACTGGACGAAGGCCTGCGCATCGCCCAGCGAGAGCGAACCCGACGCCACCCGCAGACAGCCGACGACGGCGACGAGTACGTAGTTGACGTTGGAGGCGAAGACGGTGGCCGACTGGATCACCCCGGACGCGACCTGGGCCTTGAAAGCGGCCGTGCTCAGTGCGGCATTCTCCGCGTGGAAGTCCCGAAGCGCGCGCTCTTCCTGCGCGTACACCTTCACCAGGGCGTGTCCGGTGTAGGTCTCCTCGACGTGCGCGCTCAGCCGGCCCGTGTGAGGGCGGAAAACAGCGGCGCACCCCGGATGGGATTCCGGGGTGCGCCGCCGAATGGGGTGCGGTGGAAAGGATGGTGCGCGGTCAGCCTGTGAAGCCCTGGTCATCCAGCGCCTTCTCGATGCGTGCGCGGTGGTTGGCCTCCCAGGCGTCGAGGGACTCCTCGGCTTCCTTGGCGAGCTTCGCCCGCGCGGTCGCGAGGATCTCCTCCTGGCGGGCGGCGGGGGTGACGACGATGCCCTCCTCGTCGGCGACCACGATGTCGCCCGGGTGCACCAGCACACCGCCGACGCGCGCCGGCTCACCGAGCGAACCGATCTTTTTCTTGGTGCCGGGGATGGGGATGACACCGCGGGAGAAGACCGGGAAGCCGGCCTCGCGCACCTCGGCCAGGTCGCGGATGACGCCGTCGACCACGAAGGCCGCGACACCCCGGCGCTGGGCCACCGCGCACACGTTGCCGCCGGCCAGCGCGTAGTCCACGTCGCCCGACTCCACGACGATGACCGAGCCCGCCTCGGCGCGGTAGATCGCGGTGTGCAGCATCAGGTTGTCGCCGGGCTCGCACCGCACGGTGTACGCGGGTCCGGCGACGCGCGGCGAGTCCCACAGCGGACGGATGCCGATGTCCATGACCTGCTCGCGGCCCAGCAGGTCGGCGAGGGTGGTGGGGGGAACGTCCTTGAATGCGTTGTCCATTGCTTCCTCTGTTCGGTCAGCGGCGGGCGGCCGCGTCCTTCTCCGGGCCGTAGAAGCGCTGGTCCCAGTGGGCGGCGCCGTCGGCGGTCGACAGTACGGTGCCCTCGTCGCCGACGACCCATGAGTCCCGCTCGGAGAGAACCCGCACGTTCCACAGGGACATGCCCGTGCCAGTGGTGCCGACCTGCCAGATGGTGCCGCTGTCGTACGAGGTCATGACGGTGTCGCTGCGGCCGATCACGCAGCCGAGCCGGCCGTCGGGCGAGAAGTGCACGGCGGTGAAGTTCTGCCGGGTCGGGCTCTCACGGCGCTTCCAGGTGCGGCCGCCGTCCCGGGTGCCCAGGACGGTGCCGCCGGGCGGGAGTCCTTCGGTCGCCGGCGTCCAACGGGCCCTGGCTGAGCAGGCCGAGTACGAGGCGTACCGGTCGGGGCGTACCGGCTCGGCGTGGCCTGCGCGTCCCCTGTGTCGTCGGGTCTCCTCATCGTCCGGTCCCGATGGCCTGTGCGGGGTGGGTGCGCAGTGCCAGGCGGGTCGTGAACAGCACCGTGACCAGGCCGAAAGCGGTTGTCCCGCCGAGTACGGCGAGTACATGGCCGGCGGAGACCGCCGGTACCGCTGAACCCGTCAGGGCCAGGGCGATCGGAACGAGTACGGCGGCGCAGACCAGACTTCCCAGTGCCACCGCCAGAGTGACGGTGATGCCTGCTTCCCAGAGCATGATCCGCGTGACGTGGCGACGGGTGGCCCCGATCAGCCGGAGCATGGCGAACTCCTGTGTCCGTTCCATGGTGGACATCGTGAGGGTGTTGGCGACGGCGATCGCGGTGAAGGCGGCGATCATGCCGAGCAGAAGGAGGGAGAGCGAGTTCGAGGATTCCTGGCGGGCGTGTCGTGCCTCGTCGTACGCGGCTCGGGGGATGGGGTCGGCCATCGGGTACTGGGCGGTGAGGGCTTGGAGTGCCTTCTGGACCGCGTTGTCGTCCGCCGTGGGGGAGGTGCGCAGCAGCACGGTGTCGTCCAGCGGATCGGTGGAGTGCCGTTCGGCGAGTTCGCGGGGCAGCACCAGGTCGGCGAAACCCTTGTCGCGGGCGTACAGGGCGACGACGCGTGCGTCCGACCGGGTGCCGTCCTCCCAGTCGACACCGACCGTGTCCCCCACCCTCACGCCGAGGGATTCGGCTCGGCGTTCCCCCAGAGCGACCGTGTCCCGGCGCAGCCGGGCGAGAGAGCCCGCCCTGATGTCCAGGTCGAGGAGGGTCGGCAGCGTCTCTTCGTCCACGGCGTAACCCTGGCCGCCGTGAGTCTGTGTGTCCCCCTCGTGCCGGGAGGTGAGCGTGGTGCTGACCGGCATGAGTCCGGTGACCGCTTGGACACCGGGAATCCGGCTGGCCTCGGCCGCGTAGTCGGCGGGCAGCCCGATCCCGGAGCTCCGGACCACGTGGTCGGCTCGGAGCCGTTGGCTGTTCTGGGTCTCGGCGGCCCGCGTCTTCAGTTCGGGCACCGCCAGCAGCGTGCCGGAGAAGGAGATGGCCAGGACGAGAGGGGTCACCGCGGCGGCCAGCCGACGGTACTGGGCACGGGTCCCCGCGCTTGCGAGGAAGCCCGCCACGGGGAAGAGACGGGCGATCGGCGCCCCGAGCACGGTGCTGCCGACGCGCGCGGCCAGCGGACCGAGCAGGGCCACACCCAACATGAGCACCATGACGAGGCTGTCCGCCGCGCCTGTGTCCTGCGAGCCGCGGCCGCGGGCGACCGGTGCCAGTGCGACGGCCGCGATCACCAGAACGACGATCCCCGCCAGGGACCGGATCAGCCCCGTACGCGGTGGCGGCGTGGAGGCCTCACGCAGCACCTGGGTGGGATGGACGCGCGACGCCCGACGAGCGGAGACCGCCACCGCGAGCTGAGCCGCCGTGACGACGAGCGCCACAACCGTCAGGAGGGTCGTGGGGCCGACGTGCAGCGGGAAGTACTCCGGGATCAGGCCCCGGTCGGCCAGAACGGCGCGCAGCAGAGCGGCCAGCGCGATTCCGGCTGGGCATCCGACGGCGCACGCGGCCAACGAGACAAGCAAGGTCTCGGAGGCGATCATCCGTCGTATCTGCCTGGGTGTGGCGGCGATCGCCCTCAGTGTGCCGATCTCCCCCATGCGCTGCTGCACCGACAACGCGAGGGTGGCGGCGACCACGAACAGTGCGACGAAGAGAGAGATCGCGCCGAACGTGCCGGCGAAGGAGCCCAGTGCCTCACCCGGGTCCGGACTGTCCGCGAACTCGAACTCGCCCCGCTGATCGCCCGTCAGCACATCGGACGCGTACAGCTCGCCGGCCTGGTCCGAGGCGTTGGAGGCGTCGGAGGCGTCGGCGGAATAGAGGGTCTCGATGGCCTGCCGTGCCTGCTCGGCGAGTTCGGCCGCGGATACCCCGGACCTGGCGCGCACACCGATGGCGTCGACCGGTTGCTTTCCGCCGGCGAGTCGGACAGCCTGCCGCGGGGAGAAGAACAAGGCGGCCTGGCGGGTCGGGACGAGAGGTGACCTGGCCACACCGACCACCATGTACACACTGGGCGGGCCGGTCGTGGCCAGTTTCAGCCGGCTCCCTGGTCGAGCGCCTGCCCGGTCGGCCAGCGAGGAGTCGAGGACCACCTCGTCATCGGTGGCCGGCGGCCTGCCTGCTTCGAGGGTGTACGGAGCCAGCGCCGCGCTGTCCCACGCATGCCCCAGCGAAGGCCCGCCCTCCGGGCCGCCGACGATCTCACGCCCGTCGGTGATCACCACGGCGGGAAACGAGACCTCCGCGGTCACCTTTTCGGCCCCGGGCAGCGCCCGCAGCCGTCGCAGGACCCGCTCCGCGGGAGTGATGCGCTGCTGCCCGGCGATCACGACGTCGGCCGCCGCGTACCGTTCGGTCGGCGCGCCCGACCTCAACGCTGATTCCAGCAGCACTCCGCACGCCGTGATCAGGACGAACGCCAGGGCCAGAGCGGTGAAGGCGCCGACGAATCCCGCTTTGCGCGCACGCAGGGTGAGCCACGCCAGTCGTAACACCCCGGTCACCTGTTCCCGAGCTGGGCCATGCGTTCGGCCACCGTGTCCGGCGTGGGCGACGGGAGTGAGCCCGCGAGCTGTCCGTCCGCCAGGAAGAGCACGAGATCAGCGTAGGAAGCGGCTACCGGATCGTGCGTGACCATGATGAGCGTCTGCTGCAGAGACCGCACCGATTCCTGCAGGAGCAGGAGGATCTCGCGACCTGTCGTGCTGTCCAGGGCGCCGGTCGGCTCGTCGGCGAAGACCACTTCCGGCCTGGTGACCAGGGCTCGGGCAATGGCGACCCGTTGCTGCTGGCCGCCGGAGAGCTCCGACGGACGGTGCGTGACGCGGGTTTCGAGCCCTGTCCGCTTCAGGATGCGAGCCAGCCACTCGCGGTCGGTTCGACGGCGGGAGAGCCTCAGGGGCAGTGTGATGTTCTGTTCCACCGTGAGGGAGGGAAGCAGATTGAACGCCTGGAAGACGAACCCGATCCGCTCCCGTCGTAAGACCGTGAGGGCGTTCTCGTCCAACCCGCCGATGTCCGCTCCTGCCAACCGCACATGGCCGGATGTCGGCCGGTCCAGTCCGGCCGCGCAGTGCAGAAAGGTGCTCTTGCCCGATCCGGAGGGCCCCATCACCGCGGTGAAGCTGCCCTTCGCGAACGACATCGAGACGTCGCGCAGGGCTTGCACCGCGGCGGCCCCCTTCCCGTACGTCTTGCTCACCGCGTCCAGCCGGACGGTCGCCTCCGGCGAGGCCGCCGAGGTTCCTGGGCCGTGCCCACGCATCGGTCCTGGGTCTTGAGCGGACACTTGGTTCTCTCCTGTCTGTACTGGCCGGGCCGCCGTGCCGTGCGGCACGGCGGCCCGGCCCCTTTCGGGCTCGGAGCATGCAGCGTTGAGGCCGTGATGGGGGGTCGGGGACAGGCCATCGAGGGTCCGGACGGCAACCTCGTCCCCGACCGCAGGGATCCTGCTTTCCACGTTCCGTCCTGGGTCACGCCTCCTGATTTCCTCAAACCGCACCTTGTGGCCGCAACAACGCCAGCGTCGCGGACATCCCCTGCAAATTGAAATGTGCGTGTTGAGGGCTATTTGAGGCTGTGCATGTAATGCGCGGGTCGGAGTTGCACTCTCTGGTGGCGGCTGCGCGCCTGCGATGTTCAAAAGTGGCTCTGAGCTGTGGTTTTCTTATGCGCTGCTGAATTGCTGGACATCACCCTGCCCGCCCGACGCATACGGCTGCGCCGCCTCCAGGATGGTTTGGGGCAAGGCTTCCGGCGGCACTCGGGCCGCCGGAGCGTGCCGTTGCCCGCACCTCACCCCACCTTGGTGTCCACGGCCTCGATGGGCGAGACCGCGCGGCCGATCGTGACCGGCGGAGGCTGGAGTTCATCCACGCAACCTCTGCCGTGCCGGCGAACCGTCCTCCGCAGAAGAGGGGATGGTTGGGTGAGTGCATGACAAAAGAGGCTTAAGTTCTGAAGCTTGGAGAAATCGCCAAGTGAACGTGAAGTAATTCACGCACAACTTCCCTCGATTGGTGAATCTTGTAGATTTTGTCTGCTTGTGAGTCTCTGGTTAACAGGGTGGCGGCGCCCGTATGTTGCGATCCGACCTCTTGACCGAAGATGACCAGCCATAGCCCAACGTGGCTTGGCGGGGGAGTAGTTCACATATGAATACGTACGGGGGAAGGCGTCGGCTGCGCACAGTCGGCGCGGTGCTCGCCGCCGCCTTGGCGTTGGCGGCGAGCACATCCGATGGCGCCATGGCGGTGACCGGCGAGAGGGCGGACACCTCGGCCGTCGATACCGCCAAGACCGCCGGGACCACTGAAACGAGTGGGCCGGCTACGGCCTCAGGAGACCAAGGAGCGGGCGAGGACGCCAAGGCGCTGGCCCAGGCGGCTCGTACCGGCAAGTTGGTGGAGATCACCTCATTGCGCGGTGAGAGCAGCGAGGTGTACGCCACTCCGGAGGGGCACTTGGAGGCCCGGGAGCATCTGCGTCCCGTACGGACCCGGGTGGACGGACAGTGGCGGGACATCGACACGACCCTGGTTCGGGGCTCGAACGGAACCGTGGCGCCCAAGACCACGACGGTCGGGCTGACGTTCTCCGGCGGGGGCTCGGATCCGTTGGTGCGGATGATGAGGAACGGCCGTGAACTGGCGCTGTCCTGGCCCGAGAAGCTGCCTGCCCCGGAGCTGAACGGGAGCACCGTCATCTACCCGGATGTGCTGCCTGGCGTCGATCTGCGGATGACGGCGCAGCAGGACGGCTTCACCCAGCTCTTGGTCGTCAAGTCGGCCGAGGCCGCGGCGAGTGATGAACTGAGCCAGTTGCGGCTGAAGTTGGACGCGGACGGCATGCGGGTGAAGGAGACCGCGGGCGGCGGACTGGCGGCGATCGACGAGGGCGCCGGAAGCGCTGTGTTCGAGGCACCCCGCCCCGTGATGTGGGACTCCAGCACCCAGGTATCCGAGACCGCGGCGAAGTCCACGGCCAAGGCCACGGCCAAGGCCACGGCCAAGGCCACGGCCAAGGCCACGGCCAAGGCCACGGCCAAGGCCACGGCCAAGGCCACGGCCAAGGCCACGGCCAAGGCCACGGCCAGGGCCACGGCCCAGACCACGGTCAAGACCACGGCCAAAATCACCGCCAACGCCGCAGCCACAGGAACCGCCACGGGAGACGGGGGCGAACCGGGTGCCCCCGAAGCCACCGCCGCCGAGTCGGGAAACGTCGCGCCGGTCGGCGTGGACGTCCCAGCCGCGCAGGACGCGCTGGTGCTGACACCGGACAGCCGCGTGCTCACGGGCAAGGACACGGTGTACCCCGTGTTCATCGACCCCCAGTGGTACTCCCCGAAGGCCTCGGCGTGGACGATGGCCTCCAAGTTCTGGGCGTCGTCGCCGCAGTGGAAGTTCAACGGTGACCCGGACGCGGGCCTCGGCTACTGCAACTGGTCCTACTGCGCGCCGAACGACACCAAGCGGCTCTTCTACCGAATCCCGACTTCGAGGTTCGCCGGCCGGGACGTGCTCAACGCGGAGTTCGTGGTCCGCAACACCTGGTCGGCGTCCTGCTCGGCTCGGAGCGTCGAGCTGTGGCGTACCAAGGACATCTCCTCGTCGACGACCTGGAACTCGCAGAACGCGGACGGCTTCTGGATCGACCGTCTCAAGACGGAGTCCTTCGCCTACGGATTCACCGGCTGCGCCGCGAAGGACGCGGAGTTCGACGTGAAGTCCGCGGTGCAGCTGGCGGCGGACAAGAAGTGGTCGACGATGACCTTCGGTCTGAAGGCGGCGAGCGAGACCGACGAGTACGCCTGGAAGCGGTTCTCCGACGACGCCTATCTGCGCGTGCGGTACAACCGCCCGCCGCCCCAGCTCAAGATGTCCCAGCTGACCATGGAGTACGGCGGAATCTGCAAGAAGCCCGCCAGTGCCCCGCGGGTACGCACCCGGGGCAAGATCTACGCCAACGACGTCACCGACCCCGACGGCGACAACGTCTCCGTCGAGTTCTGGGCGAGCTGGGACACCGGTGACGGCAAGGGCGTGATCACCCGCTGGAAGTCCGGTCGGACGTCGGTGAAGAAGTCCGGCTCGGACTTCGCGATCACCCTGCCGTCGTCCATCCCCGCCAACAAGACAGTGAACTGGTACGTCCGTTCCAACGACGGCGGGCAGTGGTCGCCGTGGTCGTCCGCGGGCGACGCGACCGGCTGCTACTTCGTGTACGACACCAGCGTGCCCAAGGCCCCGACCATCTCCTCCGTCCTGTACCCGGCCGCGAACTCCGAGGACCCCGACGACCCCTGGTACGACGGAGTGGGCCAGTACGGCTACTTCGTGATCACCGGTGCCGTCAGCGACGTGACGAAGTACTGGTACGGAGTCAACGGTGACCCGGTTTCCGCCAACACGGTCACCACCTCGGCGGGAGCGGCCAGGACCGTGCCCGTACTGCCGCTCAAACCGGGGCTCAACACCTTCACGGCGCGTTCCTTCGACGCGGCCGGCAACGGCTCCGAGCCCTATACCTACCAGTTCCGGGTCAAGCCGGGGCAGTTGGAGCGTGCCGACTGGTCGATGGACGAGGCGGCCGGAGCCACCCAGGCGGTGGGCAGCGCGTCCGAGGAGCCCGCGGTCACGCACGGCGGTCCGACGCCGAACGTGCCGGGCAGATTCGGCAAGGCCGTGCGGTTCGACGGCGTCGACGACTACGCCGACACCGACCTCGCGACCGTCAACACCGATGTCAGCTTCTCGGTGTCGGCGTGGGTGAAGCTGTCGGCGATGCCGTCGGGGCCGGCGATCGTGGCCTCGCAGCGGGGCAACAACCAGCCGGGCTTCGAGCTGTACTACTCCAAGGGCTACGACCGCTGGGTGTTCAACCAGTACAGCTCCGACACCGCGTCCGGGACTCCGGTGCGGGCCATGTCGTCCGCCGCGGGCGGCGTCAAGGTCGACGAGTGGACGCATCTGGTCGGCGTCTACTCCCTGGCCGAGAAGCAGCTGAAGCTGTACGTCAACGGGACCCTGGTCGGGACCACTGCCTACACCACGCCGTGGAACGGCCGGCGTGGCATGGTCATCGGGGCCAGCACCCCGGGCGGCATCCCCACGTCGTTCTTCCCTGGCGCCATCGACGAGGTGAAGACCTTCGAGAAGCCCCTGACGGCGGCCGAGGTGTCGAGCCTCTACACCTCGAACACGAGCGGCGGCCGTCCGGCCCGGATGGTCTTCCACATGGACGACCCGGCCGACGCGACCCAGCTGAGCGCGCGGGCCGACGTGAGCCCAGCGGTCCTCAAGGGCGGCGCCGTGACGGGCGCGGACGGCGTGGACGGCAACGCGCTGACCCTGGACGGGACCGACGACTACGCCACCACGGGCAGCCCGCAGGTCAACACCACGTACAGCTTCGCCATCGCGGCCTGGGTGAAGCTGCCGAAGACCAAGCCCACGCACGCGGCGGCCGTCGCCGCGCAGATCGGCAACGTGGTGACAGGACCGGCGCTGTACTACTCCAGCTCCTACGACCGCTGGGTGTTCAACCAGAACAGCGCCGACACCACCGACTCCACCGTGGTGCGTGCCCTGCAGCCCGAGGGCACCACCGCGCGCGGCGGTGAATGGACACACCTGGTCGGCGTGCAGGACACCGTCGCCGACAAGCTGTCCCTGTACGTCAACGGCACCCTGGCCGGGACCACCGCCCTGTCCTCGACCTGGTCCGCCGGGGGCGCGTTCCAGATCGGCGCCGGCGCGTTCCAGGGGGCGCCCACCTTGTTCTTCCCCGGCCAGATCGACGACGTACGACTGTTCGACCGGCCGGTGTCCGCCGGTGAGGTGCAGCAACTGTTCAAGCAGCGCGCGCTGGTCAAGGGCCGCTGGAAGTTCGAGACGGCCACCGGTACCCCGGCGACCTCGCCCGACGCGTCGTCGGCCGGCAACGCCATGACCCTTTTCAACGGTGCGCAGATCGGCTCGGGCTGGGTCGACGGTGCCGTCTCCCTCGACGGCACGAACGACTACGCCGCGGCCTCCGTGGTGCCGGTCGACACCAGCGCCAGCTTCACCGTCAGCGCCTTCGTCCAGACCGCCGCCGTCCCGACGAGCCCGGTCACCGTGATGAGCGCGCCCGGGACCAGGAAGAGCGCGTTCGCGGTGCGCTACGAACCCAGCGCCACCCCGTCCACCGATCAGGGCCGCTGGCGGATCGTCACATCCGACTCCGACAGCGACACCGCCACCACCTCCGACGTCGGCAACGGCATGTTCTACAGCCCCACCGACTGGAACAACGTGGCAATCGTCTACGACGGTTTCGCCAAGGAGATCCGTCTCTACGTCAACGGCGAGCTCCAGGAGACCGCCTGCGCCGACGCCGACGACGACGGGGTGAAGGACGACGCGAGCTGCGCCGACATCGTCTCGTGGGCCGACGACGTACTGACGTACAAGGCCACGAAGACCCTCCAGCTGGGCCGGGACACGACCGGGACCACGTCAGGTCAGTACTTCCCGGGTTCGCTCTCCGACGTCTGGGTCTTCCAGGGCGCGTTGACCGAGACCCAGATCGATCACCTCGCCGTCGGCATGCCGGGCGTGGAGACCGCTGTCCCCAGCGGCGACTGATCGGTCCAGCCACGGGGAACGGGCCGGCCGCCACCTGCGGTCGGCCCGTTCCCCGCCCACCTGCTTCGCTCCGCCGCGCGCGGTATCCCGCCGCCCGCGGAGCACTCGACGGGAGGAAGACAGACCCCATGAAGACCATGAAGACCAGAACACGAGCAAGAACAGGCAGGCCCTGGCGCCGGGTGGCGATGGCCACGGCCACCGTGCTGACCGCGACCCTGCTCCAGGCGTCGGGCGTGCCCGCCGTCGCGCAGGGGTGGGTGAAGCCCGGACTGCCGCAGGCCGAGTCGCCGGTCGCCGGTGGCCCGGCGGGCAAGGCGGTGCCCCGCAGGGTGACGAAGGGGCCCCGCACGCCCGCCAAGGCGCCGGCCGCCGCCTGGCCGAAGGCCACCGCCGTGACGGTGACACTGAGTCAGCGGGCGACCCGGGTCAAGGGGTTGCCGCTCACCCTGGACACGGGTGTCGAACGGTCGAACGACGCGGCCGGCGGCAGCTACACCGTGGGCGCACTGTCCCGCGCGGCGGCGCGGAGGACGGGCGTCGACGGGCCCGTCTTCACAGTGACTCCCCGCCAGGGCGGTGCCCAGCGCGGCGGCCAGGTGCGCGCCGGGCTGGACTACTCCTCGTTCGCGGGCCTGTACGGCGGCGGTTACGCGTCCAGGCTGACCCTCGTCCAGTTGCCCGCGTGTGCCCTGACGACGCCGCAGAAGCAGCAGTGCCGTACGACCCGGCCGGTGGAGACCGTCAACGACACCGACAGAAAGACGCTGACCGCGAAGTCGGTCGCCCTCCGCGCGGGCACGGCGACCGTGCTCGCGGCAGCGGCTTCGGCCGGCGGTGACAAGGGTGACTACAAGGCCACGTCCCTCTCGGCCTCGTCGACCTGGTCCACGGATCAGAGCAGCGGTTCCTTCGCCTGGTCGTACGACATGCCGGTGCCGAAGGTGCCCGGTGGGCTGACCCCGAAGGTCGGGCTGTCGTACTCCTCCGGCGGTGTCGACGGCCGGACCGGGAACACCAACAACCAGGCATCGTGGGTCGGTGACGGCTTCGACCTGTCGCCCGGCTTCATCGAGCGCAGCTACAAGGGGTGCGAGGAGGACGGGGCGACCAACGCAGGCGGGAACAAGCCGGGCGATCTGTGCTGGGCGTACGACAACGCCACCATGTCGCTGAACGGCTCCGGCGGGGAGCTGGTGCCCAACGGCACCAACTCCTGGAAGCTGCAGAACGACGACGGCACGAAGATCGACCGGATCTACGGCTCGACGTCCGACGTGCGGTCCAACGGCGCGCGCAACGACGAGTACTGGCGGGTGACCACCCCCGACGGCACGCGGTACTTCTTCGGCTACAACCGGCTGCCGGGCTGGGCGAGCGGCAACGAGACCACCGACTCGGCGTGGACGGTGCCGGTCTTCGGCAACAACACAGGTGAACCGTGCAACGCCTCCACGTTCGCGGCGTCCTGGTGCCAGCAGGGCTGGCGCTGGAACCTCGACTACGTCGTGGACCGGCACGGCAACGCGACCGCGTACTACTACGACAAGGAGAGCAACTCCTACGGCCGCAACCTCAAGGCCGCCGACGACACCCCGTACGTACGCGGCGGGACGCTGGACCGGATCGAGTACGGGCTGAAGTCCACCGCCATGTACTCGGCGAAGGCACTGGCGAAGGTCGACTTCACCAACAGCGAGCGGTGCATCCCCGACAGCTCGACCACCTGCTCGTCCATCTCCACAGGCGCCCAGTACTGGTACGACACACCGTGGGACCTGAACTGCGAGGCGGCCACCGACTGTGACAACGGCCGCTTCTCCCCGGCGTTCTTCACCCGCAAGCGGCTGACCGGCGTCACCACCCAGGTGCTGGTGTCCGGCGCCTACAGCAAGGTCGACGCCTGGAAACTCACCCACCGGTGGGGCACGGCCGACACCGACTACCAGCTGCTGCTGGACTCCATCCAGCACACCGGCTACGACGGCACGGACTCGATCACCCTGCCGAAGGTCACCCTCGCCTACACCCAGCTCGCCAACCGGCTCGACAAGATCGGCGACGGCTACGCCCCCTACATCAAGTCCCGGCTGTCCAGCGTCGCGGACGAGTCGGGCGGCCAGATCGACGTCGGCTACTCCGCCCCGGTCTGTGACGCGGCAGCCCTGCCCGTCCCGGAGACCAACACCACCCGCTGCTTCCCCCAGTACATCGGCGGCAGCTCCACCGACGACCCGGACCGCCAGTGGTTCAACAAGTACGTGGTGAACACGGTCACCTCGACCGACCGTACCGGCGGCTCGCCCGACCAGGTCACCATGTACGACTACCTGGACGGTGCGGCCTGGCACTACGACGATGACGACGGGATGACCAAGGAGAAGTCCAAGACCTGGTCGCAGTGGCGCGGTTACGGCCACGTACGGGTACGCACCGGTGGCCAGGGCGGCGCCTCGGCGATGAAGTCGCAGACGGACTCGTACTTCCTGCGCGGCATGGACGGCGACCGCAAGACGTCCTCCGGCGGTACCAAGAGCGTCTCGGTCTCCCTCGACCCGGGTGAGGGCGACCCGATCACCGACCACGAGTCGCAGGCCGGCTTCGCCTACAAGACCGTCACCTACTCCGCCCCAGGCGGCAAGGTTCTCTCCAAGTCGGTGACCAGGCCCTGGTACCAGCAGACCGCGAAGAAGGTCCGGACCTGGGGCACCGTCACCGCCAACTTCACCGGGACCGCCTCCTCCAGGTCGTGGACCTCGCTGGACGACGGCGCGGGCGCCAAGTGGCGGACCACCTCGGGTTCCGACACCCACGACCCGGCCACCGGCCTGGTCACCCAGAGCGAGGACCTCGGCGACACGGCGACCGCCGCCGACGACCAGTGCACCCGCACCACCTACGTCTCCGGCGGCGTTCCCGTGGACGCCCCGGTACGGGTCGAGACGGTCGCCAAGGCATGCGACGCCACCACCAGCCGCCCGGCCGACGTCATGTCCGACGTCCGCAGCGCCTACGACGGCGGGGCGTACGGCGCGGCGCCGACCAAGGGTGACGTCACCAGGACCGCCAAACTCAAGAAGTACAGCGGCTCCAGCGCGGTCTACCTGGAGTCCACCTCCACCTATGACGGCTACGGACGGGCGCTGACCACCACCGACCTGACCGCCGACGTCACGGTCACCTCGGCGGGCGTGCTCACCAGGACCGCCCGCGGTGACGGACGGACCACCACCACCGCGTACCTCCCGACCACGGGGTTCTCGACGAGCAGCACGGTGACCACGCCGCCCGCCACACCGGGGGACAGCGCGACCACGCAGACGTCGACGACTGCCTTCGACACGCTGCGCGGGCTGCCGCTCACGGAGACCGACACCAACGGGAAGGCCACCACCTACGCGTACGACGCGCTGGGCCGCACGACCAAGGTGTGGCAGGCGGACCGGACCACGAACCAGACTCCGAGCTTCGAGTTCGGCTACACCGTCACCGACGGCAAGCCGGTCGTGGTCTCCACCAGGACCATCGGCAACTCGGGTGCGCAGGACACCTCGTACGCCTTCTACGACGGCTTCCTGCGAGCCCGGCAGACGCAGGTCCCGGGGCCGAGCGGCGGGACGCTGCTGGCGGACACCTTCTACGACGAACGCGGCCTGACGGCCAAGGAGTTCGCCACCTACTACACCGACACCACCGCTCCCTCCACGACTCTGTTCAAGCCCGAGAACGCGCTGAGCGTGGAGACCCAGAACCGGTACACCTACGACGGCCTGGGCCGGCCGACAGAGGTACGGCAGATCGCCGGCAACGGCGACGGCGGAGCCGTCCTCAACACCACGAAGACGATCTACGGCGGCGACCGCACCACGGTCATCCCGCCGGTGGGCGGCACGGCACAGACCACCGTCACCGACGCCCGCGGCCTCACGACCGAGGTACGCCTCCTGCACTCCCGTGACGCCGACGCCGCCTACGACACCACCTCGTACGGCTACTCGCCGCGCGGTGAGCAGACCAGGGTCACCGACCCGGCGGGCAACGTCTGGACGTGGACGTACGACCTGATGGGCCGACTCACCGACACCACGGACCCCGACAAGGGCGCCAGCCACAGCGAGTACGACGACCGCTCACTGGTGACCTCCACCAAGGACGCCCGTGGCACCGTCCTCGCCGCCCTGTACGACGGTCTGGGCCGCAGGACCGAGCTGCGGGACACCTCCCCGACCGGCACACTGCGGGCCAAGTGGGTCTACGACACGATCAGCGGCGCCGAGGGCCAGCTCGCGTCCAGCTCGCGCTTCAGCGGTGGCCAGGAGTACAGGTCGAGCATCGTCGCCTACGACCGTCTGTACCGGCCGCTGCGCACCTCGGTGACGATTCCGTCGGCCGAAGGGGCGCTGGCAGGCACCTATCTGTCGGCGACCACCTACAACGCGGCGGGCACGGTGCAGGGCGTCGGCTACCCCAAGGCCGGTGACCTGGCCGCCAACACCGTCACCTACACCTACGAGGACGGGACCCTGCGGCCCATCGGGGTCAGCGGCCCGCTGAACCTGACCGGCAGCACCAGCTACAGCCTCACCGGCAAGCCGCTGCAGTACTCGCTGGCCGCGAACGGCGGCAAGACGACGTACGAGACCAACACCTACCAGTGGGGCACCCAGCGGCTGGCCACCTCGCGGGTGGACCGTCAGGACGTCAACGGCGTCGACCAGTTCAACACCTACTCCTACGACCAGGCCGGCAACGTCCTGTCCGTCTCGGACACCTCACGCTCCGGCACCGACAACCAGTGCTTCGGCTACGACCACCTCGGCCGGGTGGCGGAGGCCTGGGCCCAGTCGACCACCGGCTGTGCCACCGCACCCACCACCGGTGTGCTGGGCGGCCCGGCTCCGTACTGGTCCTCCTACACCTACGACAAGGTCGGCAACCGGCTCACCGAGACCCAGCACGGCACCACGACCGGTGCCCCGGACACCAACCGGAGCTACCACTACCCGGATCCGGGAGCGGTCCAGCCGCACACACTGGGCTCGGTGGACACCACCACCGGCACGGTGAAGTCCACCGACAGCTTCACCTATGACGTCGCGGGCAACACCCACACCCGTCTGCTGGGCAACGGCACCTCCCAGACCCTGGACTGGGACGCCGAGGGCCACCTCACCAAGGTCACCCAGCCGGTGGAGGGCGGCAGCGACAAGGTCACCGACTACCTGTACGACGCCGACGGCAACCGCCTGATCGGCCGTACCCCGACGGAGACCACGCTCTACCTGGGCGCCACGGAGATCACCCTGGCCAAGGGCGCCACGGCCGCCAAGGGCACCCGCTACTTCGACCTCGGCGGCGGACACCAGGCCGTCCAGGCCAACGACGGAACCATCTCCTTCACCCTGGCCGACCACCACGGCACCGCCCAACTGTCCGTCAACGCCACCACCCAGGCACTGACCCAGCGCCGCACACTGCCGTTCGGCGGCCTGCGCGGCACCGTGCCGACAACATGGACCGGCACCCGAGGCTTCGTCGGCGGCACCACCGACACGGCAACGGGCCTCACCCACCTCGGCGCCCGCGAGTACGACTCCGCCACGGGCCGTTTCCTGTCGGTCGACCCGGTCTTCACGGCCGGCGACCCACAGCAGATGAACGGCTACACCTACGCCAACAACAACCCGCTGACCTACTCCGACCCGGCGGGCACGGAGATCGGCTCCAAGCCCAACTCCTGCCAGTACGACGTCAAGTTCTGCAGCAAGCACGAGCAGCAGGAAGTCGGCTACGACGCGAAGACCGGCACGTCCGACTACCACCGCGGCAATATCTACAAGCGCGCCCAGGCCGCGAAGAAGAACTGGGTGGCGGTGTACACCCCGGTCACGAACGACATCGACAAGATGGCGGACGATTTCTGGCAGCCCAGGATGAACGGGGAGGCCACGGACGACTTCTGGTACAACCCGATCTACGAGAACTCCCAGAAGGGCCAGGAGGGCACCGCCTGCTACGGGCGTGAGGGATGCCGTCAGGCCTTCCTCTACGTATTTCACGGTGGCGAGGACGTCGCGAAGGCCAAAGAGATCGCGGCGACCTACTGCGTGTACCACGCGGAGGAATGCAACGAGAAGGCCGCAGCCGTCGCCCGTGGCAACGTCATCCGGGACGGTGTGTCCACCCTGCTGCTTGCCTACCTGGGTGGCGCGATGGGTCGGGGAACACCCTGCAATAGTTTCGTATCCGGCACTCAGGTCCTCATGGCCGACGGCACCGCCAAACCTATCGAGGACGTGAGGACCGGAGACAAGATCCTCGCCACAGACCCCAAGACCGGCCGCACCACAGTCAAGACGGTCACCGCCGAGATCACCGGCAAGGGTCTGAAGAACCTGGTCAAGATCACGCTGTCCATCGAGGCCAACGGCAAGAAGCTGACCGCTTCGGTCACCGCGACGGACGGACATCCCTTCTGGGTCCCGGAGCTCGGTGAATGGGTCGCCGCCACCGACTTGGCCGTCGGCGAACAACTCCACCCGTCCACTGGGGCCACGGTCCGGATCACCGCAGTGCAGCGATGGGCTCAGCCAGCCACGGTGCATAACCTCACCGTCGCCGACATTCACACGTACTATGTGCTGGCGGGGACTACGCCGGTATTGGTGCACAATGACGGTGGCGATGATTTCAGCCGGTCGATGAATAAGGCTTTGGAATGGCTGGATTCTCGCGGATTTAAAGCCGAAAAGCCTACGATCGGGAAGTTCGGGACGATCAAGGGTAAGCCGGTCGGCATGCAAACGGCTGATGGCAAGACTGGTTTCAGGATCGAGTTCGATCAGCGAAGCGGAGCTCACATCAACGTGTGGTCCGGGAAAGAGAAGGGCCCGCACTTCAAGTTCAATGCCTCTGAGGCGACGGTAACGAAAATTCAAGCCCTGCACGGGTGCCATTAATGGAGGATTATCGTGGCAGGTAACTATTGGGAAGAGGCGGTATATTCCGTTCCGCCGCTAAGTGCCCTAGAGCGAACAAATGAGTCGACCGCCTTCGATTGGCTTGCTCTCCATTTTGCGTTCGATGGAGGGAAGGTTGATTGGCGCCTGGTGGAAGAGGGGCATACCCACTGGAAGATCGACGATGGGCATTTGCTGACAGCGAGTGCATCCAGGCGGATTTGTGAGCGAATTCGGCCAGGCTCTACAGTCGAACATGTAGGGGACGGGCTCTCGCCCTACGGTGTGCGCTTTTCTGGGAATGATGCCGCGTCGGTTACAGCTGCGCTCCTTGAGATACCAGAGCATCACTACTTCCTGGCAGAGGATCGAGCGTGGATAGTAGTGGTCTCCGCTGAGGGGGACTTGGATATCGTGGATCGAATCAACTCTTAGAGGCAGTCGCACTTCAATCCGGTACCAGAACGATACCGACATCGCCGCGGCGCCGGATTTGGAGCCTTCCTTCCTGAGCGTGCTGTCTGGCGTCTTCGGGAGTAAGTAAGCGGCCGCCCCCATTGGAGACAAATCCGGTGGGGGCGGTTGCGGCTTTCTGTGATACCTGACGGCAGTAATTGACGGAAACGTCAGCGGACAGGTGCTGCGCTGGCCCTACGGAGTCGGGCGTTGAGGTGAGTTGGGTCGGGTGGCTCCCTCGGCCGTGGCTCCTCCTCCGCTCGTCGCTCCGATCGGACGACAGCATTGCTGACAGCCCAGTGACGGGCGCGGCAACAGGCTGTCAACAACCCCGCCCGGTGGACAGCCAGTGGAAACGGCTGAGTGGGGTACGGAGGTGCGCGGCGGAGGAGAGCGCCGCGTACTGATCGTGACATGGGGTGATGGACCAGGTCGCTGAGGATCAGGCGGTGCGAGGAGTTGATCGGCGGGAACAGCCAACCGGCGAGGTCTGCGCCGGCCACGCTGGAAAGGGCCGTCTCTGGAGTGACCTGCGGGGGGACCCGGCAGGAGTACGAAGAGTCTGTGGGAGGCCTGCAATCTCGATGATTCTACTTCTTGCCACCGGTGGGGCCTTCCCGGTGGCCAGCAGGTGGCCGGACGCCTTTGGACGGTGCAGCATCGGGTTGGACGGGTCAACCTGTTGTACGTGCTCTGATCAGGCGTAACGTCACTACACGGCACGGCGGAACACCACGCAACATGATCGCTCACGGTCTCGTAATGCGTAGGTCTCGGGTTCGAATCCCGAAGGCGGCTCTGTGGAAGCCTCAGGACTCACTCGCCGTGACCTGGGGCTTTTGCTTTTACCGGATACGGCGGCGGCGCTGAGCGCGGGCCGCGCGGCGGTCGGCGGTCTCAGTTCTGGTCTCAGTCACGGGTTCTGGCGCCGCTTCGGACGCGGGCATGAAGTGGTCGCCCATGCGGCGCATCGCGTCCTTTGAGAGGTGCGACCGTCCCTTCACGTACCGCCGGGTCTGGCTGATCTGGGTGTGGCGCAGGATCTCCGTGATCGTGGGCATGTCGACCCCGAGTTCGTTGAGGATCGTGCCGGCGGTGTGGCGGCTCCCGTCGTAGAGGCGGCGGTCTGTGATGCCCGCCTCTTCGAGCAGTTCCTTGAACTCCGCCCAGTCGGCACGCGGGTCGAGGGGGCGGCCATCCGGCCGTGTGAAGAGCGCGTCGAACTCCTGCCACGAGTCCCCGGCGGTGGCGCGCATTTCTTCCTGCTGCTCCTTGTGCGCGTGCAAGTAGGGGATGAACGGCGGCGGGATCGGCACAGGGTTCGTGCTCTTCTTGGTCTTCGGACGGGTGAAGACCAGGCCACCCCCCTTTCGATCAGGGCAGGCAGTGGCGTGCCGCCGGCAGTCCTTCGGGCAGGGCTTGGGGCAGCCACGCTTGTAGTTCTTGTGCGTCCGACAGTCCGGGGGACAGGGCTCGAATCGGTGCAGGCGTTCACCGCAGGCGTGAGCGTCCGCGCAGCCGTGGCGCCAAGTGAGGCGCTGAAGCTGCCACTTGGGGTGGAACAACTCGGCTTCGAAGTCGACGTAGGTCCACCGGAGTCCCAGGGTCTCACCTTGCCGGAAGCCCATCCCGACACCCACGCACCAGCGCATGAATGTGGGCCGTTTGGCGGCGGCTTGCAGGAACGCCTTTGCCTGCTCGGTCGTGAACGGGTTCGCCTCCGTCTCGTCGACCGAAGGTGGGTCTACGAGCGTGGCCACGTTCTCGCCGATGATGCGGCGGCGGTGGGCGATTTTCAGGGCGCGGGAGAGGATGCGGTGGACCTTGAGCACGTGGGATGGCGCGTGGCCGTTGTCGAGCATCGTCCGGTACATGCGTTCCAGGTGCTCCGGGGCGAGCTTGTCGAGCCGGTGTTTGCCGATGCTGGGGACGATGTCGTTGCGGGTCTTGGACCAGTAGTCGTCCAGGGAGCGCGGCTTGAGTTTCAGGCTCGCGATGCGAACTCGCTGCTGAGATGCGGCGCCGGTACAGCTCCGAACCAGCGGCGCAGGACTACCTCGGACGGCTTCACTCGCTTGCCGAACAGAAGCCCGGGTTTATGCCCCGCTGAACGAGCTAGCCTCGCGCTTTCATGAAG
>NZ_LIQQ01000090.1 GCF_001418565.1 Streptomyces graminilatus
TGTGCTCCGTGACGGCCGTGGTGGGGGCTCGGGGGGTCTTCCCCGCCACGGCCGTCACGGAGCACAACGCGCCGCGGACCCGCCGGTTACGGCCCCGCCGCCTCGGGCAACCGTACTCAGGAACGTGTGAACGGTCCTTCGGCGGCGTCCGGCCCGTTGGGAGTCCAGGGCGCGCGGTGGAGCGCGCCGAAGCTCTCCAGCCCTTCCAACAGGGCACGGGCCGCGTCGCGTTGGGCGCCTGGGCCCGAGTCCGGGGAGACTGCTTCCAGCAGGACTGACACCCGTACCGGGCCTGCCGCGGTCAGCGTGTGCGTCAACCGGTCCAGGTCGCTGTGGTCGAGCGGAGTGCGGGTGTGGTGACCGTTCGCCGCGCAGAGAGTGCCGCCGTCGCCGTCCGTGGCCCAGAGGACGCGCGCGTGGTGGTCGGCGCGCAGGAGGTCGGTGTCGGCGAGGGGGCGTGCTGGGGTGGCCGCGGGTACGGGCTCGAATCCGCCGGCCGTCCAGCGGCGCAGGGAGACGGTGGTCACGCGGCGGGCCGCCCTGTCCGGCTGGGCGAAGGCGTGCAGAGCCGCCACCGGGGCGGTGAGTCCCTCGGGCAGTGTGGGTGAGAGGACGCCGTTGGCGCCGGGACCCGTTGCGGTGACGGGGACATCGTGGAGGGGGAGCAGGTTGTCCAGGCTGCTGCGACCGGCGAGCCGGTTCGGGTCGAGGTCGGCGAGCAGGTCTTCCAGTTCGTAGCCGGCGTGGTGCTCGTCCCGGGGTACGCCGACGTTGACACTCGTCGCGGGAGCCGCCGTGGCGCTCTCGCCGATGTGGTAGTAGTCGGCCGGCCAGTACAGCAGGTCGCCGGGGCCGACGTCGGCGGTGAACGACTCCACGATGTGGGCCGCGTAGTCGACCTTGGTGGAGACGGGCTCGTCCCAGGGCCTGCGCGGCCAGAACCGCATGCGCTTGCGGCCACGCAGCCCGAACATGAACGTGGCGAAACGGTCCTTGTGCACACCGACGGGACTTTGCTCGTAGGTGCCGTGGAACAGCGTGGTGATGGCGCCCGTCAGGGGCAGGCCGACGAGGTCCCACAGTCCGGCGTAGAAGGCCCGCTCGCGAGACCACATCGCGGCGTCGAAGGTGTGGAAGCTGCTCACCGTGAGAGCGTGGCGGCGGCCGTCGAGGCGAGCGGCGAGGCGGGTGTCGTACGCGTCGAAGGAGCCGTCCTCGGCGGCGGGCAGCAGATCGCCCGCCATGTCCCGCTGGACGCGCTCGACCGTGAACTGCGCATAGGGCGGCATACGCCCGTCCAGGTGCGCGGACCGACTCCCGTGCACGGCGGCCCGAAACACCTCCTCCGCCACGAACGGGGCGGGGGACATGGACGTCGGCATGGACTGGGACTGGGACGGGAGCAGGGAACGGAACAGCACTGGAGACCGGTCCCAGTACCGCTCCACGAAGGTGCTCCAGGAGAACTCCGTCTCCACCGCCACCGTCACCGCCATCGGCACCGCCACAGGACCGCTCACGCCGTGTTCTCCCGTTCATTCACGTCCATGTCCAATTCCGCATCCGCATCCGCATCCGCATCCGCATCCGCATCCGCATCCGCATCCACTTCCACGCCGCGCAGCGTGTGCAGCTTCTTCAGCAGTGCCAGGACCAATGCGTCGCGGTCCGGTCCGGCCACCGCGCACAGCTCCCGGACGGTGGGGGTGTCGCCCTGGTGCAGCCGGTCAAGGACGCGCTCACCCAGGGTGCCGCGAAGGGTGAAGGCGTGACCGTCGACCGCCCAGATCCAGGTGCGGCCGTCGTCGAGGGGCATGCGGATCACGGTGGAGGCAGGCCGCAGGCGGTCGTCCGGCGCGAGGTCGGCGGGGGGCCGTACGTCCGGGACCGGTTCCAGTGCGGCGGAGCTGACCCTTCGTGCCCATACGGCACTGAGCGCCTGGCTGAGCTGGGGCGACGAGGTCGTCTCCCGCAACAACTCCGCCGTCCGTTCCAGTTCGGGTATGTCGGGTGGCGTCGGGACTTCGCGGGGAGGGAGCGGCAGATACGGGACGCGGTCCTGGCCGCGTCGTTCATGAATCATGGCGGCCACGACGTCCCTGACGCCCGCGTTCAGCAGCCGCGGGTCGCGGGGGACCAGGACGCGCAGCGCCAGGGTCCGGGGCCCGAAGCGCGCGCGGTGCGGTTGGCCTGCCGGCCAGTGCAGCAGGTCGCCGGCTCCGGCGGTGAGGGCGGGGCCGCCCGGTGTGTCCCGAGGGGTGGCGGTCACGGTGCCGTGCAGTACCCAGATCAGCGTGGAGTGCGACGGTTCGTCCGCCGGGCCGTCGCGCTCCGCGATCCGGTCGCCGAGAGCGAGTTCCGTGACGACCGGCAGGACGGGATGGCCCGCCCGCTCCCACAAGGGCGCGACCAGGGAGCGTACTTGTGCCCAAAGGACGTGGTCGAGCACGAGCGGCTGTTCCACCAGGAGCAGTCGGCCCTGTCCCTCCATCCGCTGGTCGAGCCGCTCGCCGTACCGCTCGGCGGAGGTGTCGTGCGGGCCGGGCAGCAGGTCTCCCGGTGCCCCGATCCGCCCGCCGTCGACGAGGAAGCGGACGTCCGGCAGGGCCCGGAACCGGGTCCCGGCGCGGAACGGCCGCGCCGCCTCGACCATCGCCGTGTAGGCGCGGCCGGCGTCGACGACGCCCGGGCCGCCCGGCGCGGGTACGACCACGGGCTTCCGCTCCCAGTGGTGAGCGGCGAAGAAATCCCACCGGGACGCCCACCTGGACGCCCACTGAGACTCTGACCGGGACTCCGACCGGGACTCCGGCCAGGACTCGTTCAGCCGGTCCTCGGCTGGTACCGGTCGCGCAAGCGGTTCGCGTACCGGGCGAGTGGTTCCATCCTCAGACCGCGTCGGAGTTCGTCCACCCGGTCGGGTTGCTCGATGGGGCACGGCTCCAGGTTTCCTTCCTGCATGCGGAACTTGGTCCCGTAGAGCTGCGGCCGGCCTTCCAGGAGGCGCAGCGCGTCGGTCACATAGGCCACCTGCCGCCAGGGCAGATCGCCGTCACGGGCGGCCTGTTCGATGAGCCGGAGGCAGTCGCGCTGGAAGGCCGGCGGTCCCTCGGCGTGCTGGACGAGCCGGCAGGCCGCGAGCGCCGCGGCCCGGCCGACGAGCGCCTGCCCGGGCCAGCCGTGCCGTTCCACGACGTCCTCCAGCCAGCGGACGGCCACATCTGTCAGGGCCCGCAGCCTGTCCTCGGTCTCCTCGTCGCCGAAGCCGGAGGCGACCCAGTGGGTGCGCAGTGCCGCGTCCATCCGGTCGATCGTCAGCAGGCGGCGCCTTACGTCGAGTGCGGGGGCCGGGCGGGCGAGCGGCTCGGTGCGGATCCTGACGGTGTCGCGGTCCCAGGTGTAGACGAACCGGCGCCCGGCCTCCGGCCAGTCGAACCCCGCCTCGCCGGTGTGCCGGTCGGACAGCAGGACACGTACCCCGTCCGCGTGGAGCGCGCTCGGCTCCGTACGGTCGTACGCGTAGTGGGCCGCGTCGCGCAGGGCCACCCCGAGTCCGGCCAGGTCGCGGCCCCGGCTGTCACGTACGGCGGCCGACGGTGGCCACTGCGGGGACGATTCCGCCGCTGTGGGAGCCACAGGAGTGTGCGCCGGGCCGGTGCGCAGCAGTGGGCCGCCGTGGAGGTGGCGGAAGAAGTACGGGACGTCCAGCACGTCGAGCTGGGCGGCCTCGGCCGGGTCGAGGACGGCGTCGGGTTCCGCGGCGGTGCTGCCCGGTCCCGTTCCGGTGAGCCGGTCGGCCAGCACCTCGGTGTACGCCGCTGTCGGCTTGAGCAGGACGCGGACGTGACTGTCCTGTCCGGCGCGGGCCAGGAAGTCGCGGATCGCGTCATGGTGGCGGCTCATGAGGGTCCAGGCGTCGAACATGCCCCGGAGGAAGGCGGCGAGGTAGGGCCCGTATCCGGTGCGGCCCTGGGCGTCTGCGACCACCGTGCGGGTCTGCGGGCGCACGCAGGGCAGGCTCCGCCGCACCAGCCGCAGGCCACCGTCGGGGCTGCCGGTGAAGTGCGCGACGGGACCGTCCACCATGCACCAGCGGGCCTGGTCCTCAAGTCCCGGGTGGTGATGGTCGCCGGCCTCGGCGTCGGCGATCAGTCCGGTGTCGTGGAGGCGTGGTGACGGCGCGAGGAAGATCTCCAGGTCGACCGGGTAGTGCAGGGGTTCCCGCTGTCCGGGCCGGGTTCCTGACAGGACATTGCCCTCGCCCAGGTCCACGATGCCGAACCGGAAGGCCGCGGCGGTGAGAGAGCCCGCTCGAATCCAGTAACGTTCCGCCTGCCTGCGGCCGAGCCTGGTCCCCGCGAGCCGCCTGCCGCCGCCGGGTGCCGAGCGGATCGTCCCCCACTGCGAAGGCGGCTCGATCCATTCCTGCCAGGTGTACTCCAGCCGGTCGGGGCCGGTGCCCGCCGTGCAGCGCAGGACGGGAAGGACGACCGGTCCCGTCACGGGCGGCAGGGAGTTGAGGAAGGCGAACACCGAGTCCTCGGGGGCGAGGAAGAGGAGTTCGCCGCCTGCCGGGCGGGGTTTGTAGGCGACCGAACCGCCGCCGCTCATGCTCACGCGCAGGATCCTGCGGCGCCCGTTGTGCGTCTCCCCGCTCTGGGCCTCGATGCCCGTCACGGGCGTGCGCAGCGAGGGCTGATCGAACCAGGGGCCGCTGATGTCCCGGGCCAGACGCCCCAGGAACTCGTCCAGGAAACCCGTCCAGCGGACGCACTGCTCGTCGGCCGCGTAGGGGACGCCCGCGGCGCAGGCGGTGAAGGCCTCGGCCACGAGGGGACCGAAGAGGCCGTCGTCGGTCACGTCGAGCAGACCGGGAGCGAGGAGATCGCCGTACCGCTTCGTGGCCTGCCGGCACCAGGTGTCAAGGGTGTCCAGCAGTTCGGTGAGCGGGGCGAATCCGGGCGTCGCGAAGGCCGCCGCCAGGACGGCCGCGTCGCTGTCGCCCGCCAGGAAGCGCTCGTGCATGAGCAGACCGTCGTCGGTGGGTCGCATCACTGCGGGGAACAACCGGCCGGCGGTGCCTTCCCGTACGGCCTCCACCACTTTTCCGGCGGCGGCCGAGCGGCACGGACGGCTGTGCTCCGAACCGGCCGACGGTGTCGTGTCCCACAGCACCTCGATCATGGTGTTGTGCCTCCCGTGCGGGGTGCCGCCCCGCATGTCGCCGGGCGGCACCGCGTGCTCTTCAGTCGGGCGTGACCGGCCGGTGGGCCGGTTAGGGGAGGCAGTACACGCGAATACACGTGCCGACCGCGGCGTTGCCGCGGTCCGGGATGTGCTGCTCCAGTTCACCGATGAAGAGGTCGAGTTCCTCCTCGACGGACGTCCGGCTCTCGGCGCGGACCTGAGCGTCTTGCGCAGGCAGCTGAATCATGACGATTCCTCCTTGGCTGACGGATTCCACTGGAGCATGTTTCGCGAGACGGCACGTTCGCCGCCATGCTTTCGATGCTGGTCGAATCGACGAGTCGACTTCCGGCCCGCCGCCGGACGCGTCGGTGGCGGTCCGGGCACTGCGGTGACCTGCGCCGACTGATGATGAGTAGGCCGCTGTGGTGGCGTTTTCCCCGAGCGGTCGCCGACTCGAAAGTGCTCGTCCCCGGCGCCCGTCCATCTTTCGGCGCAGTCGCCGTACGTAGCTGTTGCGGCGTCCCCGGCACCGCACTTGACTCGTTCTCTGACACGTTCCGCAACGCCCCTCCACGCGCGCGGGACGCCGCGGACCCGTGCGAGAGGTGCCTCTGATGCTTTCCGCCAGGAGCCTGTTCCAGGAGATCCTCGACAACGACGACTCCTTCCGCCTCTTCTGCTCCATCGCGGCCGGCGGAGAGTCCCAGGGCGGCTGGGAGAACGCCCGGATCGCCGCCCTCGTCCCGGCGAGCGAACGCGCGCTCGCCCCCAGGATCAGCCGCCACGGCGCGGACGAGGACAAGCACGGGCGGATCTTCAACGCCCTGATGAAGAAGCGCGGCCTCCAGCCCGTCGACGTCCCGGCCGACACCGACTACACGATGCTGCTGGAGCGGCGGGGCATCGGCCTTCCGCACGAGAAGCTCAGGAGCGACGAACCGCTGACCGTGCCGGACATCGTCACCTACCTCGCCCACAGCCGTGTCACCGAGCAGCGTGCCTCGGAGGAGATGGAGCTGCTGCGCAGGCACTTCGGCGACCACCCCGACGTCGGCCGCGCGGTGCGGATGATCTCCAGTGACGAGGACAACCACCTCGCGTACTGCCACGAGGAACTCCTGCGCTTCGCGGCGGCCGGCCATGGCCACGACATCCAGCGGACGCTGCGCGAGTGCGCGCTCGCCGAGATCCGCGTCTACCGGGACGTCAGCCTCGCGGTGATGGCGCACATGGGGCGAGTGCTGGGCTGGCCGAGACCCAAGGCGGCGCTCCTCGCGGCGGCCATCCACGCGGTGTACGTCTATGAGCGCGCCGTCGGCTGGCGCCGTATGGTCTCCCTGCGGATGCCCGAGCGGCGCGACGCGCTGGGCGGCCCGGCGACCACGGCACCCGAGTTCGCCTGAGTTCGCCCGAGTTCTGAGTCGGCCCGCCTTCGTCCGGCCCCGCTACAGCCAGCCCCGGCGCTTGAACATCCGGTAGAGCAGGATCTCCACCACGGCCATGACCGCGATCAGCACCGGATACGACCACAGCCAGCGCAGCTCCGGCATGTGCTTGAAATTCATGCCGTAGATCCCCGCGACCATCGTGGGGAACGCGGCCATGGCGGCGAACGCGGAGATCTTCCTCATGTCGTCGTTCTGCCGGACGCTCATCTGCGCGAGGTGCGCCGCCAGGATGTCGGAGACCAGCCGGTCCAGGCCCTCCACGGACTCGTTCACGCGCGTGAGGTGGTCGCTGACGTCCCGGAAGAAGGGCTCGGCCTTCTCATGGACGAAGGGCACCCGCGCGCCGAAGACGCCCGTGCCCGAGAGTCTGCCGAGCGGTGCCGCCAGGGGGCCGGTGGCCCGGCGGAACTCCAGGATCTGCCGCTTGAAGGTGTAGATACGGGACGCCGTGTGGCGCGAGCCCCCGCCGGACGGCGAGAACACCTCCGCCTCCAGCTCCTCCAGGTCGGTGCCCAGCTCGTCGGCTACTTCCACGTAGTGGTCGACGATCGCGTCGGCGATCGTGTACAGCACCGCCGTGGGGCCGTGCCGCAGCATCTCGGGCTCCGCCTCCAGGCGGTGCCGCACGGCCGCCAGAGGTGCCTCCTCGCCGTGCCGCACGGTCACCACGAAGGAGTCGCCGATGAAGACCATGATCTCGCCGGAGGAGACGATGTCGGCCTTCGGCTCGTACCCGACCGGCTTGAGCACCATGAACAGCGAGTCGTCGTACACCTCCAGCTTGGGCCGCTGATGCGCGTTGAGCGCGTCCTCGACGGCCAGCGGATGCAGCCCGAACTCCTGGGTGACCTGCTCGAACTCGGTCTCGGTGGGCTCGTACAGGCCGATCCAGACGAACGCGTCCCCGATGTCGTCCGCGCGGCACTCGTCGAGGGCGTCGGAGAGGTCCGAGGGATTCTCCGTCCGGCGTCCGTCACGGTAGATGGCGCAGTCGACGATCACGATGCGTATTCTCCCGCCGTCCGGCCGGAAAAGCACCCCGGCCGGCCCACGGATGCCGTACGCCTACCCTGGGCCGCATGCCCACGCTGATCCTCGTCCGGCACGGACGTTCCACCGCCAACACCTCGGGAGTGCTGGCCGGCCGCACACCCGGCGTCGCCCTCGACGAGCGGGGCGCCGCGCAGGCCGCCGCGCTCCCCGGCCGCCTCGCCGAGCTGCCGATCTCCGAGATCGTCACCAGCCCGCTCCAGCGCTGCCTGGAGACGGTCGGGCCGCTCCTCGACGCCCGGCCGGAACTGCGCCCGCACATCGAGGAGCGGATCTCGGAGTGCGACTACGGGGACTGGTCCGGGCGCAAGCTCGCCGAGCTGACGGACGAGCCCCTGATGCAGGTCGTCCAGGCCCACCCGACCGCCGCAGCGTTCCCCGGCGGCGAGTCCATGCGGGCCATGCAGACGCGCGCGGCCGAAGCCGTACGCGAATGGAACGCGCGCGTGGAGGCCGAGCACGGCGCCGACGCCGTCTACCTCATGTGCTCGCACGGGGACGTCATCAAGTCCCTCGTCGCCGACGCGCTCGGCCTGCACCTCGACCTGTTCCAGCGGGTGTCCGTGGAACCGTGTTCCATCACCGCGATCCGGTACACCCGCCTCAGGCCGTTTCTCGTGCGTCTCGGGGACACCGGCGACTTCGCCTCCCTGGTGCCGCGCGAGGAACCCCCGAGCGAGGAGGCGGCGGTCGGGGGCGGTGCGGGCGCACCGTGATCGTCGGCAGCAGTAGGGTGAAGCGGTCGCGGCAGCGCGGCTGACACCGAACATCACTCGCTCATCCGACTCATTCGACATCAATGGAGACAGGACGTGTCCCGTCAGGTGTTCCTCTACGACCCGCCGGACCGCTTCGTGGCCGGTACGGTCGGGCTGCCCGGGCGCCGTACGTTCTTCCTCCAGGCCACCGCCGGCCCCCGGGTGACCAGCGTGGCCCTGGAGAAGACCCAGGTCGCCGCGCTCGCCGAACGCATGGACGAACTGCTCGACGAGGTCGTGCGCCGCAGCGGGGGCAACGCCCCCGTGCCGGCCGTGGCGCCCGCCGAGGTGTCCGACACCCGGCCCCTCGACACCCCCGTCGAGGAGGAGTTCCGGGTCGGCACCATGGCGCTCGCCTGGGACGGTGACGAGCAGCGCATGATCGTCGAGGCGCAGGCCCTGGTGGAACTGGACGCCGAGTCCGAGGAGGACCTCGTCGAGGCCGAGGAGCGGCTCCTCCAGGACGAGGAGAACGGCCCCCCGATGCTGCGCGTCCGGCTCACCGGCGCGCAGGCCCGTGCCTTCGCCAGGCGTGCCCTCGACGTCGTCAACGCCGGCCGGCCGCCGTGCCCCCTGTGCAGCCTCCCGCTCGACCCGGAAGGACACGTATGTCCGCGCCAGAACGGATACCGCCGCGGAGCGTGACGACCACCCGCGCNNGGGCGAGCTGACCGTACGCGGGCGGATCAGCGAGGCGTCGAACGCGGCGCTGTACTGCACGGTCTCCTACGAGGGTCAGGAGGCCGCCTGCATCTACAAACCGGTGGCCGGTGAGCGGCCCCTGTGGGACTTCCCCGACGGGACCCTGGCCGGGCGCGAGATGGCGGCGTTCGAGGTGTCCGAGGCGACCGGCTGGGGGCTCGTACCGCCGACCGTGCTGCGCGAAGGGCCTTACGGCGAGGGGATGTGCCAGCTGTGGATCGACACGGAGGCGGACC
>NZ_LIQQ01000091.1 GCF_001418565.1 Streptomyces graminilatus
GGCCGCCGAGAAGGCCGCCGCCGCCCGGATCGCCCTGGGTGACGTGTCCGAGTCCTCCCAGGTCACCGTCTTCGGGTTCGCCGCCGCCGAGGGGCCGGGCCAGAGCGCCGTGGACCCCGTGTGCCCGCGCACCACGCTGGACGCGGCGGGCCGGGAGACCGTCGGCGCCTGCGCCGCCAAGCTGCGCGAACGCAAGGACGGTGAGGGCACCGGCACCGACTTCCCGAGCGCGATCCGGCAGGGCGTCCACGAACTCACCACCGGCACCGACCCCTCGGCGCCCCGCGTGCTGTTCCTGCTCACCGACGGGATCATGGAGGTCGAGGACAGCCCCAAGTACGGCGACCCGGCGCACCGGAAGGCCGAGGGCGAACGGCAGTTGACCCTGGAGCTGGCGAACGCCGCCGCCCAGGGCGTGCAGATCTGGCCGCTGGGATTCGGGGACAAGCCCGACCTGAAGCAGCTCGCCAGGATGGCCGCCGGCGGCTACCAGAAGGGCTGCGTCGCACTGGACTCCGCCCGGCCCAAGGCCGAGAAGGTCGGCGACGCGAAGGACGTCGGCACGACCCTGGAGCGGATCTTCGCCGCCGCCCACTGCATGCGCCACGAGCCGGGGCCCAAACCCGTGCGCCCGCCCGCCACCATGAAGATCGGCATCTCCCCGCTGGCGACCGTGGGCAGCATCGTCGTCGACAAGGGCGACCCCGCGGTGCGGATCACCTACACCGACCCGGCGGGCGACGAGGTGCCCACCACCGGCACCTTCCACAACTCCCGCTTCGAACTCGCGGGCGGCGTCGGCACCGTGGAGGCGCTGAAGATCGTCGACCCGCTGCCCGGGGTGTGGAAGGTGCACGCCGAGGCCCCGGAGGGGCACCGCTCGCTGCCCGTCGCCGTCAGCGTGCTGTGGCAGGGCGAACTGCGCGGCGCCATCAGCATGGACCCGCCCTCCCCGCGCGCCGGGGACGAGGTCACCGTGACGATGCGGCTCCAGACCCGCGAGGGCTACCAGATCAAGGACCCGGACGACTACGCCGGACTGCGCGTCCGCAGCGAACTGACCGGCTCCGGTTTCGACCCGATCCCGCTGACCCTCGCCGACGACGGCAAGAGCCACGGTGGCAGTGGTGGCAGTGGTGGCAAGGGCGACGGCGGCGGCAAGGACGTGAAGGCGAGCGACGGCTCGTTCACCGGCACCGTCCGGATCCCGGAGCGGGCGAACGGGGCGCTGAAGGTGAGCGCCACGCTGACCGCCGCCGGCCTCAGCGCCGACACCCGCAGCGAGGGCGGCCGGGTCGCCCCCGGCGAGCTGCCCGTCACCACCGCCCTGGACCTGCCCGCCGCCGACCTCCACCCCGGCGACACATTCACGGGCACGCTGGCCGTCCACAACACGAGCGACGCCCCGCACACCCTGAAGCTGTCCGTCACCGACCTCAAGGCGGGCCTGCTCAGCGTCACGCCCGACCGACTCACCCTGAAACCAGGCGAGTCCGGCACCCGCGAGGTGACCGTCCAGGCCGCCCCCGCCGACATCTTCGGCGACCGCCTCACCGACGACGGGCTGTCCCTCGCGGGCAACATCACCGTCGTCGACACCACCGACGGCGGCCTCACCCTCGTACGGTCCGCGCTGTCGGTGAAGGTGACTCCCCAGCCCGGGATCGTGGAGAAACTCTGGGACGCCTACTGGGGGGCGGTCCTGGCCGGCCTCGTCCTGCTCGCGCTGGCCGTCGCGGGCGTCGTGGCCTGGATCCGGATCCGGCGCGCCCGCCGGGACCCGTACGGCCTGGTGCTGCGACTGCTCGACGCGAACGGCGAGCCCGTGCCGGGCGAGCACATCGCGGGGCACGGACACAAGCAGTGGTACGAGTTCGGCATCGCCGAGCCCCACCTCAGCCCCCGGATCGAGCGGCGCGCGCACGGCCCGTACGCCGTCCAGCGCAACCCCAACGGCGGCGCGGTGCTGCGCCGACGAGGCGGCGGCAGGAGCGCGCTGTCGGCCGGTGGAGCGGTCCAGCTCGCCGAGGGAGTGAGCCTGGCCCTCGACACCGGCGGTACCGACGGCCCCCCGAACGACAGCGGCCCCGGGTGGCAGGACAGCAAGAGCACCTACGACCAGACGTATCTGTGAGCCCCACACCCACGGACGTACCGAGCGCGAACACGCGGCCCAGCGGCCGTGAGCGGGGAGGAAACCCATGAAGATCTTCCAGCCGATGCTCTTCGTCGGCCTGGGCGGCACCGGTGGCCTGGTCGGCGCCGAGCTGGAGCGCAGACTGCGCACCGAACTGTGCGGCCCGGACGGCGTGGCGCTGCAAAGCAGACTGAGCGGCAGCGCCCCCTACCAACTGCCCGACTGCCTCCAGTTCGTGTACGCGGACTACAGCGAGTCGGACCTGATGCGGCTGCCGCAGTTCAACGTCGACCCGTCGCTGCGCGCCGCCTACTCCCGTACGTCACGGGCCACCCACGACCTGCTGCCGAACTTCGACAGTTCACCGGAGGTCACCAAGATGCTCCGGGCCAGCATGCGCGGGGAGGTCGCCGGGTGGCTGCCGCCGCGCACCGACGAACCGCGTGTCACCCCGCTCCACAACGGCGCAGGGCAGTTGCCGACGGTCGGGCGTGCCGCCCTGTTCGCGACGCTCCGGCACGGCCTGAATCCCGTACTCACCCCGCTGCTCCAGGCGATCGACGCGATGGCCAGGGCCGGCGGCGAACTGGCCGAGCTGGGCGGGGGAAAGGTCACCGGCTGCGATGTGTTTGTCGCATTCTCGGTGGCCGGGGGGACAGGAGCCGGGATCTTCCTGGACTACCTCCACCTCATCAACCACGCCTTCCAGCTCCGGCGCTTCAACGGCGTGAAGATCTACCCGCTGGTCGTCATGCCATCGTCGTTCTCCTCGGCGACCGGCGGCGGACGCGAGGCCGACCTCAACGCGGCCCGCGCCCTCGTCGACCTGTTCCGGCTGGTCGACGGGCAGAACGCGCCGACCGAGGGCGCCGAGATCGGCGACCTCGACCAGATCGCCGGGCTCGGCGTCCGCTACCCCGGCAACCAGCCGATCCGGCTGCGCACCGGCATCCTGCCCACCTCGTTCCTGTTCAGTCCGACCGCCGGAATCCGCCCCGACGACCTGCGCCGCTCCATCGTCTCCCTCGTCATGTCGCTCATCGGCACCGAACTGGGCGACACCAGCACCCGGGGCCGGACCGCGGTCGGCGACGACGACTTCCAGACCTTCGCCGCGAGCTTCATCAACCGGGGTGTGCACCGCAGCGCGCTCTCCCCCACCGGTATCGGCCGCCAGGGCGTCTCCACCAGCCTCGTCGCGTCGATGACCGTACCGAAGGACCAGCTCGCCGACCTGGTGGCCGGGCGGCTGCTGCGGGAGGCGGTCGGCGAGCTCCTGGAGCGGCCCCGGACCTCCCTGCGCGAGACCACCGTGCCGCTGATCCAGCAGTTGTTCGCCGACTCCCACCTCGAAGATCTGTGGGAACGCAAGCAGTTGCCCGTCCAGGAGCCCGACCCGCTGCCACGCGGCGGCAAGGCCGTCGAGACCGCGCTCGGCGAACGCATCACCGACATGCAGCGGCTCCTGGCCGACCTGCGGACCATCGCCGAACGTTCCGCCGCCCAGATGGCCGACCTGTTCGCCCCGGGCCCCGCCATCGACAAACTCCTCCTGAACGTCGACCCCTTCCACGCCTACCGGGTCGTGCGGGGCGTCCCGGAGACCGACACCGAGGACCCGATCGCCCGGCTCGGCTTCCTCGGCATGCTGGAGAACCGCTCCCGCGCCCCGCGCCGCCCGGACGGGCTGACCGACCAGCCGCCGAAGATCCCCCGTATCAAGGGCCGGCTGGCGGGCATGTCACCGGCCCGCTGGGGCGACGACGACGTGCTGGCCGCCCTCCAGGAACAGGACGCCTGGTACCAGTGGCGCTGCCGGACCGTCTGGCACGAGGCCTGGCGCGAACAGCAGCAGCGCTGGCGGGCCCCCGCCGACACCGCGGGCTCCGACATCGCCCGCCTGGTCAACGCCTTCCGCTCGCACGGCGACCAGGAACGCAAGGTCTCCGCGCAGAAGGGCACCGAACTGTACGAGGACCGCACGGGCATCTCGTACCTGCTGCCGCCGCAGCGCACCCTCAACCACTTCTACGAGGACCTGGTGACCCGGCTGATCCGGCGCGAGGGCCTGCGCGAGACGGACGACGCGGCGGCGCTGCTGCTCAAGCTGGTCAGCGGTGACACCTGGCGCGAGGTGCACGGCATCAGCCGGCGCAGCCCCGACAGCGCGGTGTCGGTGGTGAAGGCACAACTGGAGGGCAAGATCACCCGGTTGTTCGCCGAGGGCGGCCAACGCCTCGAAGAACGGCCCCTGTTGCCGTCCATGAGCACCCTGCTGGCCGCCGCGGCGGGCGACTCCGACGCCACGAACCAGGTCAGCAAGGAGGCCCTCGACCTGTTCGGCCGCAAACTGGCCGGGCTGCTCCCGGTCGGCTTCACCCCGGAGGGCACCGGCCCGCTGCGGGTGCTGGTCACCTACCCGCGTGTGGAGGCGGTCGACGAGGTCGAGCAGTACCTCGGCAAGGCGCTCCGCCTGCCCGCCGACGCCCGGAACTCCGTCGAGTACCGGGGCGTCGAGAGCGACTCGGTGACGGTCGTGCTGTTCCGCAGCGAGATGAGCCTCACCCAGGTGCCGGAGGCCCGCAAGGTGCTCCGGCAGTGGGCCAGGGCCAAGGACAACGAGCAGGCCCAGGACGTCCTGCGGTGGCGCCAGCGCCTCGGCTACCAGGACAGCTGGATGGTCAGCGGCGAGGAGGACCGCCGGGTCATCCTGCACCGGCTGCTGTGCTGCATGTGGAACGGCCAGGTCGACGTCGTCGACGGCGAGACGGCCTCCCCGGACCGCGTCCGGCTGCGCCTGCACCCCGAGACAGGCCCCCAGGTACCGGGCGTACGCCTCAGGTTGGGCGACTTCCCGGGCGGAGTCTCCAGCTGGGCCCAGCTCCTGCGCGCCTACGAACGCTGGACCGTCCTCGACGACGAGCGCACGGTCGAGGACTACTGCCGCGAGCTGATGGGCGCGCAGCCGCGTGGCCTGACGAGAAGCGGCAGCGATCCGCACCCCCTGTTCGTCGAACTCGTCGAGAAGATCGCACCGCGCCAGCTGGACCTGCTCGCGGAGCGCCGCGAACGGGACGGCGAACGCGTCGAGGGCTGGCTCCGCCCGCTCTGGGAGTTCTGGGCGGAGACCCTCCCGGCCGCCCTGGACACCGAGTTCGGCGACCAGCAGGCCGTCCAGCCGACCCTGCGCACCCTCCTGGAACACGTCCGCGGCGACACCCCGGCCCGCCGCCACTCCCCCTCC
>NZ_LIQQ01000092.1 GCF_001418565.1 Streptomyces graminilatus
CATACCCCCCGGTCATACCCCCCGGTCACCCCGGATCCCCGAAAACCGCTTTACCGCCCGTGGGATACTGGCGGCGTATATCCATCCCCACGAGGAGAACGGCACCCACTCCCATGGCCTCGGTCACGTCCTTGAGCGACTCCGTCCAGCAGCATCTCGCGTCCGCCCTCTCGGCCACCCTGCCGGAGGCCGCCGGCGCGGACCCGCTCCTGCGACGCAGCGACAGGGCCGACTACCAGGCGAACGGTGTCCTCGCGCTGGCGAAGAAGGCGAAGGCCAACCCGCGCGAGCTGGCCACGCAGGTGGTCGCGCAGGTGACGTCCGGCGACCTGATCCAGGAGATCGAGGTCTCCGGCCCCGGCTTCCTGAACATCACGATCGCGGACCGGGCGATCACCGAGAACCTCGCCGCGCGGTACGCGGACGACACCGGCCGCCTCGGCGTGCCGTACGTCCCGAACCCGGGCACGACGGTCATCGACTACGCCCAGCCCAACGTGGCGAAGGAGATGCACGTAGGCCATCTCCGCTCGGCGGTGATCGGCGACGCGGTGGTCAAACTCCTGGAGTTCACCGGCGAGAACGTGATCCGCAGGCACCACATCGGCGACTGGGGTACCCAGTTCGGCATGCTCATCCAGTATCTGGACGAGCACCCGCACGAGCTGGACCACAAGGCGAACGCGGCGGACACCGAGGCCAGCGGCGAGGAGGCGATGTCGAACCTCGACCGCCTCTACAAGACGGCCCGCAAACTGTTCGACTCCGACGAGGAGTTCAAGACGAGGGCGCGTCTGCGGGTGGTCGACCTCCAGGCCGGCGATCCCGCCACCCTCGCCATCTGGCAGAAGTTCGTGGACGAGTCGAAGATCTACTTCTTCTCGGTCTTCGAGAAGCTGGACATGGAGATCCGGGACGCGGACATCGTCGGCGAGTCGGGCTACAACGACATGCTGGACGAGACGTGCCGCCTCCTGGAGGAGTCGGGTGTGGCGGTCCGTTCGGAGGGCGCCCTGTGCGTCTTCTTCGACGACATCAAGGGCCCGGAGGGCAACCCGGTCCCGCTGATCGTCCGTAAGTCCGACGGGGGTTACGGCTACGCGGCCACCGACCTCTCGGCGATCCGCGACCGCGTCTTCAGCCTCAAGGCGAACAGCCTCATCTACGTGGTCGACGCACGCCAGTCGCTCCACTTCAAGATGGTCTTCGAGACGGCGCGCAGGGCGGGCTGGCTGAACGACGAGGACATCAAGGCGTACCAGCTCGCGTTCGGCACGGTCCTCGGCAAGGACGGCAAGCCGTTCAAGACGCGTGAGGGCGAGACCGTAAAGCTGGTGGACCTGCTGGACGAGGCGGTCGACCGCGCGACGGCGGTCGTACGGGAGAAGGACACCCTGGGCCAGCTCTCGGACGCCGAGGTCGCCGAGCGGGGTGCCCAGGTGGGCATCGGCGCGGTGAAGTACGCGGACCTGTCGACGTCGGCGAACCGGGACTACAAGTTCGACCTGGACCAGATGGTCTCGCTGAACGGCGACACGAGCGTGTACCTCCAGTACGCGTACGCCCGTATCCAGTCGATCCTGCGCAAGGCCGGCGAGGTACGCCCGCAGCCGCACGCGGAGCTCGAACTGGCCGAGGCGGAACGGGCGCTGGCCCTGCACGTGGACGCGTTCGCGGAGACGGTGACGGACTCGGCGGCGGAGTACGCCCCGCACAAGCTGGCCGCGTACCTCTACCAACTGGCGTCGCTGTACACGACGTTCTACGACAAGTGCCCGGTCCTGAAGGCGGAGACGGCAGAGCAGGTGGAGAACCGTCTGTTCCTGTGCGATGTGACGGCGAGGACGCTGCACCAGGGGATGGGTCTGCTGGGGATTCGGACGCCTGAGCGTCTCTGAGCAAGTCGCGATAAGGGGCCGGCCCGGCGGTAGCGCGCGGGGCGGTCCCTACGCGATGTGGTCGTCCTGGAGTTCGGCCGTGTGGCGGTTGATGAAGCGGTTGACGATGCGCCCGGCCTGACCCGGCAGGAGAGTTATGCCGTACATCGCCTTCACCTCTGCATCGAACTGGTCCACAGTGGGGTAGTTGCCGTCGATCAACTTCTTGAAGATCAGGTAGTAGTCCTCCTCGGTCCACAGACCTCCCTCCGCAGTGATCTTCTGGATCTCGGCGTCGATGTCCGCGTGGCGGCGAACGAGGATCTCCAGTTCTTTCTTGCGCTCGTCCACCATGCGTCGCGCCTCGGCCTTGCGGGCGTTCTCTACCAGGGCGTTGGCCTCGGCAGTCCCTTTGGACACCAGTTGGGCCGCCTGCTGACGCAACTTCCACGCCCTCGCCAGAATCCGCCCCGACACGGAGTGACTGGGGCCCACTTGCGTGACGGCCAGGATGTTCCCGCCGGGCTCGGTGACGACGTGGTCGGCGAGCAGTCTGCTCAGGATGTCGCAAACGGTGGCGGCGTCCGACGGGCGGTCCTCCGGGCTCTTGGCAAGCAGGTCCAGGATGAGATCGTTCAGGGGGCCCGGGAGTCCCTCGACTCGGGACGCGGGCGGCTCCGGGGCGTCCTCCATCTGCTTGCGCAGCACCGCCCACAGGTTGGTGCTCGTGAACGGCGGCTCGCCGGTCACCGCGTGATAGAGGAAGCACCCCAGGGAGTAGAGATCACTGCGGTGATCGATCTTCTTGTCGCCGTCTGCCTGTTCGGGAGACATGTACGCCGGTGAACCGACCGGCGCCCCCGTGACGGTGAGCGCACGGGCGCCGATGGTCTCCCCCATGAACTTCGCGACCCCGAAGTCGAGGACCTTCACCGTCCCTTCCGGCGTGAGCATGGCGTTGGCCGGCTTGATGTCCCGGTGGACGACGCCCTGGCTGTGCGCGGCGTGCAGCGCCTCCGCCATCTGCGCGGCCCATCCGACGGCGAGCGGCCAGGCCGGCGTGGACTCCTTGAGCCGCCGGTGGAGGGACACGCCGTGCACAAGCTCCATGACGAGGAAGAGGGTCGGGCGCCCGTCGACCGACACCTCGCCCCAGTCGTGCACGGTCACGATGTTCTGGTGGGAGAGCCGCCCCGCCGCCTGCACTTCGCGCTGGAACCGCGCCTGGTCCACCTCGTCCATGCCGTCCTGCGGGTGCACGACCTTGACCGCGACGTCCCGTCGCATCCGCTCGTCCTGCGCGGACCAGACCTGCCCCATAGCGCCGGCACCGAGCCGGTCTCCGATCCGAAACCGTCCGTCAAGCAGTACGCCCTGCACCGGTCCCCTCCCCCGTCGGCGGACTGCCATCGTCGTACGACGGTCCGGCCCAGCGCTCCGTTACGGGTAACGAGTATGGCGCCTTCAGTAGCCCGACGAGTCACCCGAGCTGCCGAACGACCCACCCGCGGCCCGCCGCAGTCGCCGTACCTCCTCCTCCACGCGGCGCACGACATCACCGATGCCCGTGTTCTCCTCCAGCCCGGCGAAACGGAGTTGGGCGGCGAGCTCGGTGAAGTAGTGGGCGGTGGCGAAGAGGTACTCGTCGATGTCGGCGCCGGCGGATGCGGCGGACCCCGGAGATCTGCGATTGGTCTCGTCCAGAACACGGTTGATCTGCGTCGTGATCTCGTCCCGCACATCCCGCGTCAGTCCTACCGCGCGTCCCACCTGCGCCAGGATCGAGTGGCAGGAGCGAGTGACCAGCATGAGCAGCCGGTCGTCGCGGTTGAGGGACGAGGACCCCGACACGCCGGAGCTGAAGTCGCCTGCCGAAATGCGCGCGTCCACGGACTGGGGCTCATAGCGCCGCAGGTCGAAGGCCGTGGTGGCACCCAGGGCGGCCCGGAAGCAGGGGTGGACCTGGAACTCCGACTCGTGCGGCTGGACCGGCAGTCCGTCGTCGCCGACGAACACCACATCGTTGCCGCGCCGCACCCCGAGGAAACCGACCCCGTACAGCACGTCGATGACCCCCGGCAGCGTCAACGCGTTGGCGTACGCGGGGAAGTCGTGATGGAGCGTCTGACTGGCAGCCTCGAAGCGGCGGGCGAGCGCGGCGCGCGTGACGACGTACCCGGTGTTCTGGAAGAGCGGGAAGAGGTTCTTGAGGAAGGGGTGCGCGACCAGGTACTCCGAGGTCAGATCCTTGAGCTTCCACTCCGAGAACTGCCGACCCGCCTGCTCCACGTCCGCCTCGGTGATCCGGTCCCGTTCATGGTCCAGCCAGGCCTTCTCCTGACAGGCGTTGAGGAACTGGATGGCATCGCGTGGCCGGGGCAGACAGCGGCGGAAGAGATGGGCGGTGATCTCCTCGCCGCCCACTGTCTGCGGGAACAGCTCCTTCCACAACTGTTCCTCGGTGAGTTCGCCTCCGACGGAAGCCCGCGCCCGCGCCAACGCGAGGTCCTTCAGCGCCTGTTCCGTCCAGGCGATCCTGAGCTCGTCCCCGTGGAACTTGTCGCCCTCCCCGAATGACAGCGAGTCGTAGATGTCGGCGCGCAGGAACAGCAGGAACCGCACGGACCGCCCGTACAGACTCGCCGCGTGCTTCGCCGCCAGCAGCAGCCCGATCACCATGGAGTTGCTGTCCGGTTCGGCGGACCACACCTGCTCCAACTGGTCGACCATGAGCAGCAGCGGAGGATGGACGGCACCGTCACAGCCGAGATCGGCGAAGGCCTGTGCCACGCCTTGCTCCACGATCTCCAACTGCCGCGCCGCCCGGGCCCCTTCGGACGGCGACTGAGCGAGATCGATGTTCGCCTTCACCCCGAACGCCTCCAGGGACAGCGAGGTCTGCAACCCGCGCGCGCCCTGCGCCAGCCGCTCCACGAGGCGGCCCCCGCCACCCGCCGCCTCGCCGTTCTGCTTGAGGAACCGCGCCAGCGCCTTCACGGTGTCGGTCTTGTGGCCGCCGTCGGGCGCGCCCTTCGCATGGTCGACGACATATCGGGCCGCGTGCACGGCGAACACATACCGCCAGATCAACGCCTTGGCCGAGTCCCCCGGCAGCCCCTGTAACTCGAACCGCCGGATCTCCTCCCCTGCGGCCTCGTCAGGGGTGACGAGCACTTTGCCCCCGTGGTGCCCGCCCTCCCCGTCCGCCATCAACTGCATGCAAATGGCGCTCTTTCCGGACCCCTTGCGCCCGATGATGAGCATCTTGCGCCCGCTGAGCGCGCCCCGGTACGCGGCGTTGGGCAGAAACCCGCCCCGGAGCAACAGCCCCTCGGTCACGTCCCGTTCGGCATCCTCACGCCCAAAGTGCAGGTCGGCGAGCAACGGCCCATCGGCCACAACATCCCCCTAGAACCACCCAAGCCATCACTCCCCCCAACGGTATCCGTAGGGACCGACAACCCGTCCACGGTCGACCGTGGCCACGGTCATCGTGATCGTGACGCCGACGGACTGAACGCCTCTCCGGCCACCGGGACGAGTACGTCGATCGGCAGGTCCCAATCGCACCACACCACCTTGCCGAGACCACGCTCCCCGACTCCCCACTTGTCACTGAGCGCGGAGACGAGCAGCAGTCCGCGCCCTCCCTCGTGGGACTCGTCGACTTGCTCGGCCATGGACGGATCCCCCGGCCCGCTGTCGTGCACGGCGACCCGCAGCACCTGCCCGTCGTACCGCAGGAACAGCTTGAACTGCCGTCCGGGCGGTACGCCGTGCAGCAGCGCATTGGTGACCAGCTCACTCACGCACAGCAACACGTCATCGCCCCGCTCGGTACCGGCAAGCCCCCAGCCGGCCAGGAACTCGTACGCCAACCTCCTGGCGGCGGGCACGGAACGGCGTTCACGCCGGAAGAACCTCTCGCGCAGCGTGCAGGGTTGGGTCGTCTCATTCACGGTACGAGAGTTGCGCAGAGTGACTACCGTGGATCACCCCGTGAACCCGTACAGATTTTTTGTACGGGTTCATCCAGGGTCGGGGCCGGTCAGGCGTGGGGAGTTGGAGTGCATGAATCACGGAAACCGCTCGCGGAGTTCACGCAAGAAGAACTACTCGGCGATGAGGATGCTGGGCAAGCAGTTGCAGGTGGCCCGTAAAGCGGCGGGCTACACACAACGCTCGCTGGCCGAAGCACTCCTGATCGACGAGGAGACGATCGCCTCGATCGAACAGGGCCGCCGCACACTGATGCCGGACCTGGCGGTACAACTCGACCAACTCCTCGACATGAAGGGCGCGTTGGTTGCCGGGGTCGCCGAACTCCCGGAGATCGACCAGTTCCCCCTGTTCGCGGAGGAGTACATGGACCACGAGCGCGAGGCCATCAGCCTGTCCTGGTACGACAACGCGGTCCTGCCGGGCCTGCTCCAGACCGAGGCGTACGCGTACGCGGTGTTGAGCGAGCGCGTACCGCCGTACCCCGAGGACGAACTCCAGGCGAAGACGGCGGGCCGCATCACACGCCAGGAGATCCTCCGACGCAAGTGTCCGCCGACGATGAGCTTCATCGTCTGGGAACCGGTCCTGGACATCGGTGTGGGCGGCCCGGAGGTCCGCCGCGACCAGCTCTGTCATCTGCGTGAGTGCGCCGAACTCCCGTGTCTCACACTGCAGTTCTTGCCGCTGGCCTCACCCTCGCACGCGGGCCTCAACGGCCCCTTCATCCTCCTGGAGACACCCGACCACCAGCACGTCGCCTACACCGAGAGCCAGCGCGGCAGCCAGTGGGTTTCCGACCCGGATGAGGTGTCCATCCTTGCCCGTAAATATGCAATGCTGCGGTCACAGGCCCTGTCTCCACGGGATTCGAGGGGCTTGCTCGACCGTTTGCTAGGAGATGCATGAGCACCGCACTTGAGTGGTTCAAGTCGAGCTACAGCGGCGACGAGGGCGGCGCGTGCCTCGAAGTCGCGTACACCTGGCGGAAGTCCACCATCCACGTCCGCGACTCCAAGAACCCGAACCCCGAAGCCGGCCCCACCCTCACCACCACCCGGCAGGCCTGGACGGCGTTCACGGCGTACGCGGCCCGCTGAGCTACACCGCCTGAGACCTCACATACGCGACGGGCCCTCCGGATTCCGAGTCGAGGCGTCTGCCCAGCAGGCGCCGCGCCTCAGCCGCACCGGGTACGTCCGTGCGTACGACCTGTACAGGCGTGACCAAGTCACTGGTGAACGCGGCCAGTCGCGCCGAGAAGCGGTAGCGGCCCGCGCCGTCCGGCTCGGCGCCCCGGAACCCGGTGAGCACCGCGACGACGTACGGCCCGACGGTCACCGCCAGCACGCCCGCGCTCAGCACCCGTTCCGGATCGCAGCGCCACCAGCCGCGCAGCGCCTCGTACATGTCCTCCGGCGCGAGCCCTGCCGCGTACCCGATCCACGCCCGCTCGGGGTCATCCGGTGTCGGTTCGGCGGGCCCCACCCGGAGTACGGGCAGTTCCGCACCCTCCAGCGCTTCGAGGTCGACGGCGTCGCGCCGGGCAAGCGCGCGTACGTCGGCTGCCGGAACCATCGTTCGGTTGCCGCGCCTGTTCACTTCGGGAAACAGCCCGGCGGCGATCAGCTTCTTGAAGGTGTTCACTGACACGCCGAGTTCCTCTGCGGCGACGATCGTCGTGATATCCGTCAAGGCATCTCCGTCGCCATCTGCTGAGAATCATCAAATGCCATGTGCCATCTGACATGTGTCACGTGAGTCACGTATCCCACCGTACTTATCAGTCAAGGCATTTGCGGGCAACGACAGCTCCCCGATACCGTCGGCACCATGCCGGACACGCCACGTCACCCCGTACGGTTCACCGACGCAGCCGTAGCCGACCTGGCGGCTCTGCACCGCCGGGATCCGCAGATCGCGCGTGCCGCCCTGCGGAAGGTGCTGCTGCTGGAGAGCGACCCGTACGCTGGCAGGCCCCTGGTCGGCGACCTCGTCGGCTGGCGAAAGCTCGTTGTCGGCGACCGGCACTGGCGCATCGTGTGGCGCGTGGTCGAGGAGGTCGACGGCACGACCAGCGTGGAAGTCTCCGAGGTCTGGGCCGTGGGCCCACGCGAGAACGCGGCCGTGTACGACGAACTCCGGACCAGACTCTCAAGCCTGCCCGACACTGCGACCGCCCGGAATCTGCGAGACCTGTTCGACAGGTTCGGCCTCGACACAGGTACCCCCGCGCCGCCGCCTCCGGAACCCGTACCGGACTGGCTCGTCGGCCGACTGACCGACAAGGCGGGCCTTCCCCTGGAGCGGGTTCTGGCCATGAGCCTGGAGGAGGCGATTGCCGCCTGGGAGGACTGGATGACCCAACTTCGCGACTGACCGCGCGGCGGTTTCAGTGCCGCTCAGGGAACTCCGCGTCGAGACCCTTCCGGCCCGCCTCCCGGTCCACCCCGAAGCGGCGCAGCATGTCGTCGAGCGAGCTACGGCCACCACTGTCCGTGGCGGCCCGGGTCAGCACCAGAAGCCCGTCCAGAAGGTCTTCCTCCAGTTCTTCCAGCCTGCGCAGCCGCTCCACACCGATCACGGCGGCCACCGGCTTGTGATGCCGCTCGACCATGATGTCCTCACCGGCCTCGGCCGCCTTGACCAGCCCGGCGACTCCTTTACCCGTGGCTTCGGTGACGGAGAGCACGGTCGGGTTCTCGCGGAGGATCGACATGGAAAAACTATACAATTCGCCAAACGAACCTGTACAGATTTCCAGGAGGCCCCGGATGGCCTCAAGGCCGCCCGGGGAACCGGGCACCCCAGGACGAACGGGCGCCCGACTTCCGCCGTTTTTCGCGGGAATCTTGCTGAAACCCCGGAACCCCGGATCGGCGAGACGCGTCTTAAGCCCCGCAGGAATCAAACTGACCTTTCGGTACAAGTCGTTCCAACGGGGGAACAAATGAACCTGGTCCGCAACCTCAACCGCAACCGCGGCCGTCGCGCCACGACCGCCGCCCTGGCCGCCCTGACGGTGGCCACCCTCGGCACCGCCGGCGCCGTGGCGTCCACCGCCGCCACCTCGACCACCGCCAAAGCGGCGGCGGCACCGCAGAAGAAGCTGATCGCCTCGTCCGTCCTCGGCAGCGACTACAAGTACACGCTGACCGCGAAGCGGTCGCTGGAGGACCAGTACGCCGCCACCGTGGAACTCCAGGTCTACAAGCAGAAGAACGGCGCCTGGAAGCAGACCGACCTGGTCACCGTGGGCGATGTCGACGGGTGGTACTGGTACCCGCTCGGAGGGAAGGGCGCCGTCTGCGAGTTCTCGACGTCGAGCAGCGAGCGGGCGCGGCTCACCGTGAGCCTGCTGGTCACGCCGTCCATCGGCTGCTCCTACCCGGAGCACTACGTCGTGAAGAACGGCAGGGTGTACGCGGGCTGAGCCCGGCCGGTCGGTTCAGGACACGCCGAAGGCCGCCCGGTGGACAAACCGGGCGGCTGGGCACGGGGACGATGCCCTCGGTGCGAGCGTCAGCTGTACTGCGGCGCGAGCTTCGGGTTCGGGCCGTACTTGTTGTCGCCCTGGTCGCCGTCGAGGCAGGCGAAGACGAGCAGCGTGATGGCACCGACGAGCGGGATGATCGCGATCAGGAGCCACCAGCCCGTGCGGCCCGTGTCGTGCAGTCGGCGCACGGCGACACCCAGGCTGGGCAGGAGGACGGCCAGGCTGTACACGATACCGAGGATGCTGGTGCCAATGACACTGTCGATGATCTGCAGCACGACGCTGATGATGATCGAGAACAGGGCGAACATCCAGTATTCCTTGCGGCGCGCACGGCCGCTGAACACCAGGTACTTCTTGAGCACGTCGAGGAAATATTTCATGGATCCCCCCAGGGAAAAGTTGTGCGGCCCACCGAGCGGATCAGGCCAGAGGCAGAAGTTACGGACGCCGACGGGAACTCGTCAATAGCGTTTGACGTTGCAGTTCACGGGAAGAAATATGCCCAGACCGCGGCATCGCTGAACGAACCCGATGAGTCGATTTCAGGACAGATCCGCACAAGATCATCGATAAAATTGCCCGGAACACCGGGCGTTCACGCCGTGCACCCCCTCCGGCTCCCGAACCATGGCCGATCCATTGCCGGTTCTACGCCAGTTCCACGCACATTCGAGTCCGTGCCGACACCGGACCGAGCTCGAACCGTTGCCCACCGCCCCTCCCCAGGCCTCCCGGGCCCTGCCGCGATGTCAGTGGCCGGACCTAAAGTCACCGATATGGCGACTCTTCCGAACCCGCTGCCCCTTCTCGCGACCGACCCGGCCGGCCGGGCGCTCGGTCTCGCACTCCCCGCCGGGAGGCTGGTCGACGCGACGGACGGGGGCCCGTGGCACGAGCCCCTCCTCTGGCACGCCGACGCTCCCTCCGCCCCCGGCGACTGGGCCGCGCAGCAGGACGCGGGCCGTCCGGCAGGGCTCGTCCCGGTGGTCATCGAGGTGGGCGGCGGCCAAGGCGGGCCGGAGGACTGGGAGTTGATGCCCGCCGACACCACCTACCCCGGCGACCACGACGCCGAGGAGGTCCTCGCCGGGTTCTGGGAGGAGTACGCGGCCGAGGACGAGCCCTGGCCCGGACTGGCCCCCGCCACCCTGGGCACCGACGGCGACACCAAGGCCGACGCCGACGCGCCGGCGGCCCGGCTGGCCGATTCGCTCCTCGCCCCCGGCTCCGCCTTCAAGGAACCGCGCCTGGCGCTCGTCCCCGCCCGCCGTTCCGCCGACATCCCGGCCGCCATCGGCTGGTCGGGGCCCGTGAACTACGAGAGCGACACGGCCCGCCTCTGCGCGGTGCTCCGCTCCTGGGAGGACCGCTTCGGCATACGGGTCCTGGCGCTCACCTTCAACCAACTGGTGCTGTCCGTGGCGGCCCCGCCGACGACCGCCGCCCAGGCCGAGGCGGTGGCCGCCGAGCACTTCGCGTTCTGCCCGGACAACCTCACGCAGGGCACCCACAACACCCTGAGCGCATACGCCGAACACGAACTCCTCAACAAGCAGACCTGGTCCTTCTGGTGGGATTAGGGCCTTTCGTCTGGATCACCTCGGTTTCGGGTTTGCGGCGTCAGGACGGGCGTTCGGCGGCCGTTCTTGATCCGGACCACGGCCTCCGGACCACGGCCTCCGACCT
>NZ_LIQQ01000093.1 GCF_001418565.1 Streptomyces graminilatus
CTACACCAGCGGGTCATCGCCCGCACCGTAACAAATCGACACAAGCAAGAGCGTAATCTCCCCTCCCCTCCTCTTCTCCCCCCCCTCTTCTCCCCTCTCGGCTGGACCAGACCCCAAGGAAAATCCCATGGCAAGTTCGTCATCGCGCGGCCTCGGCCGGCGTTCCTTCCTCCAGAGTTCTGTCCTGGCGGCCCTCGGCGCGAGCGCTGCGGTTCCGCTGCTCGGCGCGTGCGCGCCGAAGTCGTCCTCGTCCCCGAGCGCGTCGGGCAAGACGACCGACCCGATCAAGGTGGGCGTCATCTCGCCCCTGAGCGGTGCGTGGACGGTGTACGGCAAGGCCCATATCGCCGGGTTCAAGCTCGCCGTCGACGAGATCAACGCGGCCGGAGGCACCCTCGGGCGCAAGTGGCAGATCGTACAGGCGGACTCGCAGACGCAGCCGCAGGTGGTGACCGAGCAGGCGAACCGGCTGATTCGCGAGGAGAACGTCGCGTTCCTCGCGGGTACCTTCAGCAGCGCGGAGCGGAACGCCGCCGGGCCTGTGGTGACCGCGGCCGACAAGCTGCTTCTGTATCCCACCTTCTACGAGGGCCAGAGCCAGAAGTACTACCCGGGTGTCTGTAATCCGAACATCTTCATGTTCGGCCCCGAACCGTCGGAGCAGGTCTGGCCGCACATGGACTACATCGTCAAGAAGCACGGCGGGAAGTTCTTCATGGTGGGATCGGACTACGTCTGGCCCAGAGAGACGAACCGGCTGACGAAGCAGAAGCTCACGGAGCTGGGTGGCAAGGTCGTCGGCGAGGTCTACATCCCGTTCAACACCCCGCAGTACGGTTCCGTCCTCTCCCAGATCAAGAGTTCGGGCGCGGACGTCATCTTCCTCACCCTCACCGGTTCGGACACCGTGAACTTCCGTCGCCAGCTGGCCGCGGCCGGTATGAAGAAGGACTTCATCGTCTGGACGGTGGACGACGAGGAAGCCGCCACGTCCGGCATCGGCCCCGAGGCGACAGCCGGTGACTACGTCAGCTTCGACTACTTCTGGTCCATCGACACCCCGAACAACGCGGCGTTCCGCAAGAAGGTGCGAGCCGCGTCCGGCAACGTGCTGATGGACACGGTGGGGGTGGCCATGTACAACGCCGCGCACATGGCGGCGAAGGCCATCGAGCTGGCCGGAGACGTCAGCACTGACGGAATCCGCGAAAAGCTCGGCGGCCTGACCTTCGACAAGGCACCCCAGGGATCGATCACCATGCGGGCCGAGGACCACCAGGCCGTGCTGCCGTCCTACCTCGTCAAGGTACGGCCGAACTGGACCGGCACCGACGACATGTTCGAGGTCGTCCACAAGGTCGCGTCGGTGACGCCCACCCCCGCGGCATGCGACAGCCTGCCCCTCAAGGCGAAGCAGTCATGACGCAGGTCCTTTCGGTTGCGCTCGACGCCATCAGTTCGAGCCTTGTGCTCGCGCTGGTGGCCTTGGGCCTGGCCGTGGTGTTCGGTCTGGTCCGAGTGATCAACATGGGCCACGGGGCCATGCTCGCCCTCGGCGCCTACATCACCTGGACGCTGGTGCAGCACGGCCTGCCGTTCGTCGTGTGCGTCATCGCGTCGGCCCTGCTGGTCGGGGTGTTCGGGCTGGTCTTCGAGATCGTTCTGATCCGGCACTTCTACGACAAGCAGTTCGAGACCCTGCTCATCACCTGGGCCTTCTACCTCGTCGCGACTCAGCTGATCAAGGTGTTCTGGGGGACCGACCTGCACAGCGTGGCGAATCCGATCCGGGGGACGATCAGCATCGGGGGCGCGGTGATCGGACGCTACGTGGCTGTCGTGTCCCTGGTGTCGATCCTGCTGTTCGCGGCGGCCGCCTGGGTCATGTACCGCACGAACGTCGGAATCCGGGTGCGGGCCATGATCCAGAACCGGGAGATGGCGATGATGCTGGGGGTCAGGGCCTCGGCGATGTACCGCGCGATCTTCACCCTGGGAGCGATGCTCGCCGGACTCGCGGGGGGACTCATCTCGCCGATGTTCAGCGTCGAGCCCGACATGGGGACCCTCTGGCTGGTGCGCAGCTTCTTCGTGGTGACCGTGGGCGGCCTCGGATCACTGGTGGGCGGCACCCTCGCCGGCAGTGCGCTGATGGGCGGCGCGACAACGCTCGTGTCCCTGGTGGCCCAGCAGGTGTTCGCGCAGACGGTCGTCTTCGCGCTCGCCGTGATCGCCCTGCGATTCCGCCCGGCGGGCATCCTGGGAAAGAAGGCCGCGTGATGTCCGACGACCTTGGCGGGACGCGTATCGAGTCCGTCCGCCGCCATCCGGCAGCCGCCGCGGCGCGCAGATGGGCCTCGGGCGAGAACATCGCCGCATCGGTGGTCTTCGTCGCCTTGTTCTACGTGCCCTACGTGTTCGCGGGCTACCCCGTGTTCGTGCTCCCGCAGTACATGCTCTTCGGAATTCTGGCGATGAGCCTGTGCCTGCTGTGGGGTCTGGGCGGAATGGTCAGTTTCGGCCAGGCGGCCTTCTTCATTGTGGGCGCCTACTCCATGGGCATCGCGGTACATGACATCGCGGGCGCTCTCGGGCCCTGGGCCGGAATCGGTCTCGGGGTCGCCATCGCGGCTGCCGCCGCGGCGGCCGTGGGCTACTTCCTCTTCAGCGCCCGCGTCCGGGACTCCTATTTCGTGCTCGTCACTCTGGCCATCTCGACGATCGCCCAGGTCGTCGCGAACACGGCGTCGGGAGTGACCGGCGGCTTCAACGGAATGTTCGTCCCCAAGGTCGCTCTCGACCTGCCCGGGCTCGCGTTGTCCCTGCAGAGCGACCTCACCGCGTACTACGTCGTCTTCCTCCTGACCCTGGTGACGTACGTCGGCCTTCGCACACTGCAGCGGTCGGCCTTCGGCAAGATCCTCGTGAGCATCCGCGAGAACGAGGAACGCACGGAGTCACTGGGATACAACACCGCGCTGCGCAAGACGATCGCCTTCGCCATCTCCGGAGGAGTCGCGGCCCTGGCCGGGGCGTTCTACGCGACCGACGCGGGGTTCGTGTCACCGGATCTTGGCGGAGTGCTGTTCTCGACCAACGTCGTGGTCTGGGTGGCGATCGGCGGCAGGCAGTACTTCCTCGGGGCGATCGTCGGGGCGATCGGGATCTCGGCCCTGTCGAATCAACTCAACGCGTGGATCCCCACGTACTGGCAACTCTTGCTGGGACTGCTCTTCTTCGTCGTCATCGCCTTCTTCCGGCGTGGCCTGGTGGGGACACTCCTGGCGATCCGTCCATCGATGAGGAGGGCCCAGTGACCGCCATGCTCGAAGTCCGCGGGATCTCGAAGCGGTTCGGCGGCGTGCAGGCGAACACCGATGTGGGCCTCGCCCTCCCGGAGTCCGCGATCAGATGCGTCATCGGCCCCAACGGGGCAGGGAAGTCGACGCTGGTCAGCATGTTGTCCGGCCATGTCAGGCCCGACCGGGGCACGATCCGCCTGCGCGGAAAGGACATCACCAGCTGGCCCGCCCACCGTGTGGCCTCGGCCGGCATGGTGCGAAAGTTCCAGCGACCGTCCTTCTACCCCGATCTGACCGTCCGCCAGAACCTGGAGATCGCCGTCCTCGGCAGCGGCCTGCGGCGACGAGCCCTCGCCGTACGCGTGCAGGAGGTCGCCGAGAGCGTCCGCCTCGGCGACGCGCTCGACGATCCGGCGGCCCACCTGCCCCACGGCCGCACCCAATGGCTGGAAATCGGACTGGTCATCGGCCGGCGGGCGCAGATCATGCTGCTCGACGAGCCCACAGCCGGTATGACCCCCGGCGAGACGATGATGACGGCCGGCCTCGTACGCGAACTCGTCGACACCCAGGGCGTCGCCGCGATCGTGGTCGAGCACGACATGGGTTTCGTACGCGCCCTGGAGGCCGAGGTCACGGTGCTGCACCTCGGCCGGGTCATCGCCGAGGGCCCGATGTCGGACATCGAGCAGAACGCTCAGGTCCGTGCTGTCTATCTCGGCGAGGAGGTGGCCTGATGCTCGACGTACGTGACGTCGTGGCCGGATACGGCGACGGGACCGTCCTGCACGGACTCTCGTTGTCCGTCCAGCGCGGCGAGATCGTGGGAATCCTGGGGCGCAACGGGATGGGCAAGACCAGCCTGATCCGCGCCGTGGCCGGTCTGCTTCGCATCCGTGAAGGCACCATCCGGTTCGACGACATCGACCTCAGCCGCGCTCCGGCCCATGCCCGTGCTCACCACGGCATCGCTGTCGTACCGCAAGGGCGTGGTGTCTTCCCGGATCTGACGGTCGACGAGAACCTCCAGCTCGGGAGGATGGCAGCCGGCAAACGAAGCCGTCCCGGACGGCTGCGGGAGGTACTCGAGTACTTCCCCCGGCTGGGCGAGCGGGGCTCCCAGGCGGCCGGCACGCTGAGCGGCGGAGAACAGCAGATGCTCGCCATCGGCCGGGCGTTGATGTCCGAACCGCAGCTGCTCCTGCTCGATGAGCCCTCGGACGGGATCATGCCCGTACTCGTACAGCAGATCGCCCAGAACATCGTGGACATCAACCGGAACGAGGGACTGACAACGGTGGTCGTGGAGCAGAACGTGCCGATGGTACGGAGCATGGCCGGGCGCTGCCTCCTGCTGGAAGGCGGTCAGGTGATCGCGGAAGGCCTGCTCGACGCCCTGGCGGACAGCGGCCGGCTCGAACAGCATCTCGGGGTCTGACCATGGGATCGACTCGTGTCGCGCTGCTCGGCACCGGTGGCACGATCGCCTCCGCGTCGGGGGCGGACGGTCAGCTGGTCGCCCGGCGCTCGGTCGCGGAACTGCTCGACGGATGCGACATACCGGCGGGTGTCTCGGTCGAGCCGGCTGTCGACCTCGAACGGATCAACAGCTGGGACATGGACCCGCGAAGGATGTGGCTCCTGGCCGCCCGCATCGAGGAGGCCCTGACCGACCCCGAGGTGGCCGGGATCGTGATCACCCACGGCACCGACACCATGGAGGAAACGGCGTTCGCGGTCGACCTGGCAACCGCCACCGACAAGCCCATAGTCTTCGCATCGGCGATGCGCAGCGCCGACTCGACCTCGCCCGACGGGCCGCGCAACCTCTCCAACGCCGTGGCGGCCGCGGCGAGTCCGAAACTGCGGGGCCTCGGGGTTCTCGTCAACACGTCCGACGAACTGCACGCGGCACGGTGGATCCGCAAGGTCCACACGCATCACGTCAACGCGTTCTCGTCGCCGGCCTTCGGCCCGGTCGCCACCTTCGATCCCGCCGGCGGACTACGCCTGGTGCACCACAGGATCGCCCGCTGGGCACCGACCTGGCCGCTCGACCCCGACGTCCAGGTGGCCGCCATGACTCCGTACACGGGGTTCGCCCCCGACCTCATGCGGACAGTAATCGAACACACGGGAGCCCGCGGCCTCGTACTCGAAGGCTTCGGCCTCGGAAACCTGCCGGGAGGACTGGCGAGCGTGGTCGGCGAACTGACCGAGAGAGGTGTGCTCGTGGTCATCGCGTCGCGTGTCATGGCGGGCGGCACGTTCCCGGTCTACGGCGGAGACGGGGGCGGCGCGGGGCTGGCGAGTGCGGGTGCGCTCTTCGCCGGCGAGCTGTCGGCCGCGAAGGCACGACTCCTCCTCATGCGCTGCCTCTCCGGCACGTCCACGAAGACAGCCCGCACGAGACTGCTGGACGCCCTCGACGTTCTTGCCGGAGGTTGCTAGAGGCTGTTGGGCGGAGGCGCCCACCGACGTCCTGGGCACCTCGCCCTTACCTGTACGAGGACGAGGTCGACCCCGACCTGATGAAAGCGGGCAGGGAGACGGGTGCCGTCGCCCTGTTCGCCCGCTGAACAACACTGCGCCCCTGCACGGTCATGACGGCCGTGCAAGGGCGCTTCGGCATGCCCGGGGGTCAGTTCAGTGCCTCGATGGCCTTGAGGATCAGGGCGCGTGCATCCGCCCCGTACACGGCCATGCTGCGCATCTGCTCGAACGCCTTGAGGTACAGGGCGATCTCCGATGGCTGAGTGATCTTCACTCGGGCGGATACCAGTTCCACGGAGACAAGGGTGTCGTCGTAGACATGGAAGGTCTCGCGCGGCCACTGGCCTCGTTCCTGCGCGGCCGTGGGGATGATGCCGAGCGACACCTGCGGCATCGCTCCGGCGGTGAGCAGGTAGCCCAACTGTGCGGCCATCGCGTCGGTGTCCGCGATCTGGTAGTGCAGCGCCGCCTCCTCGACGAGGAACACAAACCGATGCCCTGGCTCATGGATCACGCGTGACCGGTCGACCCTCGCTCGCGCGGCCTCTGCGCTGTCGTCGACCGGAAGGTCCCGGAATCGGGCGCTGATACCGAGGATCCCGGCCGCGTACCCCTCGGTCTGGAGCAGGCCCGGCACGAGGGACGAGGAGTAGACGCGGAAGAGCCGCGTGTCGTGGAAGAACTGGACAGCGCTGTCCTGGAGTTGCTTCAGGCCGCTGCGTACCTGGTCGCGCCACTCTGTGTACATCGACTCGGCATGCAGGGACTGCACGATCAAGTCTTCTGCCTGGTCCTGTGCCCCGGCAGCGCGGCACCACAGCCGGATGTCGGTCGCCGACGGCGCGGTGCGCGCGTTTTCGATACGCGACGTTTTCGCGTGGTGCCAACTGCACCGACTGGCCAGCTCGGTGACTGTCAGTCCCGCCCCCTTGCGAAGGTCGCGCAGTCGCTGGGCAACGACTTCGCGCGCGGCCTGGGCCGACGAGGACGGGGAGAAGGGCATGAGCTGGCCTGTCCGGTGCTTCCTGTCAGTGGATCTCGTACTCGCGGTGCGGGACGGCACGCCCCCACACAGCCTCGAATGCCTCGGCGCACAGCTTCGCGGCGGCCCGATCGTCTGAGACCTCGCCGCCAGCCGATGTGCCGTCCCCTGTGAAGTGGTTCCAGTAGACCCACTGCTCGTCGAACAGCCAGAAGTCGTTGCCGGGCAGAGCGATGTCGGACGCTCGGCGGCGCGGCAGCCACCGCACGTCCTCGCCCGCGGCGACGTTGGTGAACGTGCCGTCGTACAGGAACCGGGTGTACTCACTGACAGGTTCGGACACGATCCGGGCCCGGCGTACGACGACGCCACGGGCCACGGTGTCCTCAATCAGGTCAAGCCACGGCCGCCACCAGGAGCCGCGGTCTGCCGGGTCGTGGCGGTATCCGTTCCTCCGGTCCGCGAACGGGCCTTGCTCGTAGTGGACGGCGTAGGTGTCGCGCATCTCCAAGTGGATGGCGGAGTGCCGGCTGCGGGCGAGCAGATCAGTGAACGTCGCCGGTGTGCTCGACGGCATCGCACGCCTCCCTGATCATGTCCACCATCCTGGCCGGGATACGGATCACTGCCTCGTGGTCCGGGATCCCCTTGGAGTGACCGGGCACCTCGAAGGCAGCGCACTCGGCTTCGAGTTCCGCGTCAGGCTTGTACCCCTGGAAGACGAGTTCCTTCTTCTCCTGGTCGACCCACACGGTCGGGCTCTCGTGGTCTCCCGTGTGTGGGGTCGATTCCGATGAACAGTAGCGGCATGGCAGCCTCCCGCATCGTCATGTGCAGTTCTGTGCAACAGGTTCGGAGGCCTGAGTGAGCTGGTCAAGATGGCAAACCGGCCACTACTCCTGCGTATGGGCAGTGCGCGCACAGATCTGCACAAAGCTGGATCGTGTGCACGCTGCGCTCCTAGCGTCGGCAGTTACGGCAAGACCTCGGCGAGTCGGTCAGGACTCCCGGGGCGTGGCCGACACCGAGAAGGAGCGTCGACATGAGGCGAGTTACAGCCTCACCATCAACCGCTGAACAGCAGGATTCCCGCCCGCCCGACATCGCCACGATGCGCGAGAGCGCCTGTCGCCTCCTCACCCAGGACGCTGAACCACCCACCGCCGAAGAGCTGGACACGCTCACCCTCACGCTGCGCGGACACATCCAACTGCTCATCCCCGAGGTGGCAACGGCGGCGGCACGAGAGCCGAAGGACAGCATCCCCCGCTACTGCGCCCTCGCCTGTATCGGCGAGGCGCGCAACAAACTGCGCCTGAACGGAGACGGCACGCTCCCCATCCGCCTCTCCGCCGCCCGCAAGCTCGCCCGCGTCGTCAACGCCCTGTGCGACCACCACGAGAACCTGAACGGCGTACACCCGGCGGCCGGCCGATGAGCGGCACCGACACCTCGGAAGAGACAGGCCTGTCCGCCGAGTGCACGGTCGCCCTGCGGCCCGAGTACACCCACATGCACGGCTGGTGCCGCCAGACCGAGGACATCCCCCTGCCGCACAGCACGGGCATCCTCCTCATCGCCCGCTGCCGCTGCACCTGCCACCAGGGAGAACGATGACCACACCGACGTCGTACCTGCTGCAAATGCCGACCACACCACCCAAGCCCACACCAGGCTGCGCGGTCTGCGCGAGCCTGGACAGGCAGCGGACACAGGCCCGGGCCTCAGGCGACTACTCACGGGAGTCCGACTGCAACGTGCGCATGCGCGCCCACACGTGCCGGGAGACGCCCACTCCTTACTGAACTCCCGCCCGGCCCATGCCCCGTGAGCACCTGGAGGCGGGCGGGACCAGGCCCCGGCCGGAGCGCGTCTCCCGGCCGGGGCCGCTGAATGTGCGGGCCAACCTGGTGGAGCGCAGACCGGCCTGAGTGGAGCGCAGGAGTGAAGGCCCCATATGACTGGCCAGAAGCACGTCGGCGCGGACCTACTGAGCGCTCATGACTTCCTGACCAGGGCCGAGCAGTTGACTGAGGACGACAGCGAATGAGACACATGATCGTCCACACTCGTCCGAGTACCGGCCGAGCCAACGATTGCCGAGGAAGCCAAGCCCATCGGCGCAGTTGCTGATCGCCGGGTACAGCTCCGAGAGCAGGAGGGCGGCTGATTTCGGAATGACCTCGGCCGTGCGCCACCGCTGCCCGAGCCGGTCGATCTGCCTGCACAGCTCGTCCAGCGCGAGCTGATCGAACCCGTCGTTCAGGCGCAGGGGACCAATGAATCCCTCAGCAGCGTCAAATTTCGCCACAGCAGCACCGAAACTTGGCCATTCGCCGACCATCTTCCCAGATTTCCAGGTACGAATCTCAGAGAAACGGCTCACCCGTCGCGAAAAGGTCCAGATCTGCAGTCGTACCACTATCCGCGTCGCCGCTCCAGATAGTCCGCGGCCCATCCAATGAACCCGTCATCGTCATCGACCACGCACGGCCAGTGTTCGCACATCGCAGCCACGACGACATCCGCCACTTCTACCGCCCGATAATCGATGATAAAAGCGCTCCATCTCCCGATGAGCCCCTCCATGACGGCGAGCTCATCCGGCTCACATTCTCTCTCCAACTCGCCCGCCAAGTCCGGCGCGACCCAGGCAGTAGACCCTGCGTGCGACACCGCAATCCGCCCCTCCCAGAATTCTGTACTGATTCCACGGGCGAGCAGCTGACCCTGAACCCCTTCGATGACCACATCGCGTGGCGCATATACGATCAATGAATTCATAGCCCAACCACACCCACCCAACCGATGCCCACGTACGCAAGGGCACCATGGATCCGATTCGACACGCACCGAGCTCAGGGCAGCAATCCCTCGTAACTGCGGAGGAATTGCGCACCGACTTCTCGGATCTCCGCATCGCGACTCCGGCCAGCCTGACTGATCACTTCACCGAGAGTAGGCCAGGCTTCAATATACGCCAGCATATCGGCCAACATGAGGTAATCCTCGGCGTCACCGTCGGACAGCTCACGCAACACGACGTCACTGAGTACCGGTACCTCGATGTCACAACGTGCCGACCACAGTGCTTCTTTGGCGGATTGCGCCCATCCAGCCGAAAGACACAGATCGACCAGCAGTTCCAGCAGTCCTGGAACGTCTCCGGGCAGCAGTCGAAGGAAGGTGAGAGCGGTTGAGCGTTCCCAAGGCGAGGGAGATTCGATTCCCCGCTCAATCAATTCGTTACGCATCGGCAGCCGGTTGATTTCCGCTCGAATTCGAGCAGCCTCCATCTCCACCGCCACCAGTGATTCCCATTTCTCGTCTGCCGAAGACACTTGTCATTTTCCAATCTTCACGCCTATATTTTCCCACTCCATTCCGTCAACGCCACATCAAACAGAATCCGACCAACCACACTCGGCCCGCTCGAGTCCGCGGTCACCACGCGACCGGAGAGGGTCCATGAAAACTGCATGACCTGAGGCTACAGGGTGCCACCAACGCAGCCGAGCCAGATAGATACACACCCTCGCCCATTGCGGCGTCGGCACCGAAGCCAATCGAGATAATATGGCGCCAGCCCCCGCCCCGCCCTACCGGATATCTGATCAGGAGAACATCCGTAGCCAGATACGGTGCGCACGACACTCGCCAGAAATACCAAACCGATGCGATCGCCCGACAAGCGCTTCCCGCCCATCACTCATCTTCGCGTACGTACGAAACGCGCTTCCCTTCATATCCGTCCCAATAGATCCAGATTCTTCCGCATCCAGGGCACAGGAAGACAGGCCTCGCCGCTTGCTGCAGCCCTGTGAAGTCTTCTGATTCCCAGAATCCTTCAAGCTCCTGATCCGATACAAGATGCCACTCAAGTGGGTTAGGAATCGCCCCACTCATGGTAATCATTTCACCACAACGGCACCGAAACTTGGCCATTTATTGATCCCCCTTCCAGATCGCGGGTCCGAATCCCAGGCTACACGGTTTACTCGCAGCGAGTCCCCACACCGACGCAGGCACCTATTTCTGTCTCACTTGGCGATCACGGTCTACTGAATCACAAAAATACCACTAAGCGGAGGCGACGTACCCGGTCGAGAATTAACTCGATTCAGCAAGCTGTTGACATCCACATCACCGGCTCTGACAGGAGAGTTCTTCAGATTCAGAATAACGTACCCCCCGTCAACCTGGTTCCGTTTCTTTGATATGGCTCCAGATATTCTGTCCATATTTCCAGACGACGGACTGTAGATATCACCCTGAACCCCGTTGATCAGGACGTCTGAAGTATCAATTCCTCTCGTTCCACCATCTCCCGGAGGATCTCGGAGAACCACTTTGTTCCCTTGGGAAGCTACTTCTTGAGCGGCATAAATCTCGTCATCCGTAGCTTTTTCTGCCTCGTTGATAAATTCGCCGGAACTGGAACCCCCTGACCCCCCAGAATTCCCCTCTGCCTCGCTGAACGCCTTCCCCAGCCCGTCATTGATACGCCCGATCCCGTCCGCCGTGCCGGCGGCGCCGACGCCGATCAGGCCTGCGCCTCCGGCGGCGATGGGGGCGCCGGCGATGCAGCCGACGCCGGTGAGGCAGATGGCGGCGCCGCCGGCGATGGCATCGCCGCCGAGGTTGATGAGGGCTATGCTCCCGGCGGTTTCCGCGGAGCCCCACCAGACGTCGGGCTGGGAGAAGATCGCGGAGCCGTAATCGACGACGGCATTCGCCGCATTCGACAGCCAGCCCCCGTCGGAGCCACCGCCACTCGACTTGCTGCTGGTCTTGCCGGTGCTGCTCGTGCTGGCCGTGCCGCCGATGGAGGGAACCTCACCGGAGGTCTCAGCCGTGCCGTCCGGTTTCGAGGCGTAGCAGTAGATGGCGGGGTCGCTGCACTTGTCCCCTGCGTGGCCGCACTTGAGGCCGCCGCACGGATCGGTGCCGGCCGGATCAGCGAGGGTGGCCGGGTTGTCGTTGCCGTAGGTGTAGCCGTTGAGGGACTGCTGCTCGGCCAGGTTCAGGACTGGGTCGACGCTGATGAACCGCCCGGTGGACGGGTCGTATTCGCGGGCGCCGAGGTGAGTGAGGCCGGTGCCGCGGTCGGCGGAGGCGCCGAGGAACGCCTTGTCGTCGGGCCAGGTACCGGTGCCGCCGCGTGGGGCGCCGAACACGGTGGTGTACCGCTTGGTGACGGCCTGCGTCGTGGCATCCACGGCGAGATCGCTGGTTCCGTGCTGGTCGGCCGCGAGCCAGGTCAGTGTCGAGGTCCCTGACCTGTTGCTGCGCAGAGCAATGGCCGAGCCGCCGGCGGTGTAGTACCGCTGAGCCCAGTACTTGGGGGTCGATGTCGAGGTGTCGAGGTGGACCTCGGTGCCGCCGTCCAGGTAGAGGACGGTCTCTCCGCCGGCGTTGCGGCGGATCAGGAGGTCACCATCCGCGTCGTAGACATGGCTGGTGGTGGCCTTGACCGTGCCGGAGCCGGTCTTCTCGGTGAGGGTGTCGAGCCGGCCTTCGGGAGTCCAGGTGAGGGTCTGCGTATCGGAGCCGTTGGGCCGGCCGGTCGTGTTGCCGGTCGCGTCGTAGGAGTAGGCCGCGGTGACTCCCGAGCACGAGGTCGCCGATGTGGTGGCGTTCAGTGCGTGGGGCCGGGTCGCGCTGTAGCAGTAAGTATTGGTGCTGTTGCCTGCTGACCTGTGGGTGGTGTCGGTGGTACGCAGGCCACTGCCGGTGTAGGCGTACGAGCTCCAGTAGGGGGCGGCGCCGCCGAGGTTCGCGGTGGTACGGCCCGACACCGAGCAGTCGTCGGTGGACGGGGTCCAGGCCTCGGTCAGACGTTGGTGGCCGTCGTAGGTGAAGCACTGGTAGTCGGCCTTGCCAGTGGCGCCGAGCGTGGCTGGGTCGGTGATGGAGGTGACGTTGCCCGCGTCGTCGTAGCTGTAGTTCAGCTTTTGCAGTGGGTTGATGTCGGTCTGGTCCGTGACGGTCGATTGATCGAGTCGACCGGTGCCCTCTTCCCAGACGTTGGTGATGTAGGCCTTCTTGGTACCGGCGGCCGAGGACGTGCCGAGGATGAGCTGTTCGGTCTGGCCGATGGCGGAGTAGGCGGCCCCGAGGAGATAGTCGCTGGCGCCGCTCACGGTGGTGGGCAGGCCGACGCTGTTGTGGCCGGTGTTGACGGTTTCCGCGGCAAGACCGCCGGCCGCCGGTTCGGAAACGAACTGCTGGGTGCCGTCGAGGTTGTAGAAGGTCGAGGACGTCGTCGTCTCCGCCACGGCACCGAGGGTGACCAGGGGGTCGGTCTTCGGCAGGACCAGTTGGGTGGTGGTCGGCCGGTACAGGCTGTCGTAGGCGGTGACTCTCCTGGTGTAGGCCTTGCCGGCCACTCCCCCGACATAGCTGGTCGCGGAGTCCAACTGCCCCTTGACCAGGCTGTCGTAGGCCCAGTGGGCGAGTTTGTCGGCGTCGGCCTTGGAGGTCTGCCACTCGTCCGTCGTGCGGCCGAGTACGTCGTACCCGTAGAGCAGGGTGGTGTTGCGGGCATCGGTCGTGGTGGCGATCTGGTCCAGGTCGGTGTACGAGGTGGTCGTCTTCCCCTCGTCCGGGTCTGTCGCCGTGACCTGGCGGCCGAACAGGTCGTAGGTGTAGGACCACTTGGTTCCGTCGGTCCCGGTGATGGTGTCCGGTTTGCCGTCACGGGTGTAGCTGTACTTCGTCGACGTGTGGGTGGCGCCGACGCCGGCACCGTAGGCGGTGTCGGCGGGGTCTGTGCCCGAGTACTCGCGGCGTTCGGTGGTTCGGCCGAAGACGTCGGTGATGGTGCGGACGGCTGAACCGCCGGCCGGCGCGGTGGTGGCGGTGGAGTCCCCGGTGTAGCCGGTGGTGGTGGACCATTTCTTGTCGCCGTAGACGTACAGGGTGCTGGTGGTCGGACGTTCCACGCCGTCGAAGACGATGTCGGTCTGCTTCGGTGCGCCGCCGTATTTGACCTGGGCATACGCGCCCGAAGGGGTGGCGTCGGAGTTGTAGACGTCGGCGTACGTTTCGTAGGCCAGGCCGCGGCTGTCGTAGCGGGTGTCGGTCAGCAGCCGTCCGTCGTTCGCGGCCGGGGACTGGGTCTGCAGCGGCCTCAGCAGCGAGTCATAGATCGTGTAGGTGGTGTTGTAGACCCCGTCACCGCGGATCGTCGAGGTGGACGACCAGGACGGAGCTTTGTTGCTGACGGCGTAGGCGTAGGTGTAGTTGGCTCCGAATCCAGCGGAGCGGGCACGGTTGGGCAGCCAGACAGCCGTCGCGCGGCCCAGTGCGTCGTATGTGGACTCGGTCAGTTTGGTGTTGATGTCATAGGACTTGACGGTCGAACCGCGGGCGTAGTCGAGGTAGGTGTAGCTCTTCTGGCCCTTGGGGTCGGTGACCGTGATCTTGGTCAGTGGACCGGTGGCGATCGGGGTGTAGAGGGTGCTGGTCACCTGTCCTGCCGTGTCGGTCACGGTCAGGGGCCGGCCCAGAGTGTCGTAGGTGGTCCTCGCGACGGACTGCCAGGAAGCCGGGTATCGCTCGCCGTTGGTGGCCGAGGCCGGATAGGCGGATGCGCGGCCGGTCCAGCTCGCGTCCCCCAGTGTCGGTGTCTGCGAGGCGGTCCAGGCGGTGGCGGCGGTGTCATCGTAGACGGTCGCCGTGTCGGAGAGCACGTCTCCGCGAGAGCTGGACGAGGCCGGCAGGCTCAGGTCGGTCTCAGCGGTTGAGCAGGCCCTGCCCACAACACGGGTGCGCGACACCAGGGAGTTGATGCCCAGGGCGGCATTGCGGGCGTACCAGGTACGGGCACAGGTCTCGTCACCCGTGACAGCCGTGTCACCCGCGTCGTACACGCTGGTCGGCATGCCATAGCTGTCGAAGGTGGTGGTGACACTGCGGGTGCGCCAGGCGGCGGCGGTCGGCAGGTAGGTCGAGGTCTGCGTCTTGTAGGTACGGACGAAGTAGGCCTCGATATTGGCGTACGACTTCTGCTGACTCGCGGTGCGACTGGACCACGGGTCGTTGACCGTGACCGTGACCGGTGTCGCGCCGTTGTAGGTGATCTGTTCGCGGGTGAAACCGGAGAAGCGGTCGCTGTCGGTCTGGTCGGCCACGCTCAGGCCGGTAAAGCCAGTACCGGGGACGGAGACGGAGCGGGTCGTGCCGTCCTTCTGTTTGTCGCCGTCCATGCCTTGCATGTACACGGACACGGTCTTGGACTGGGTTTCGGTGGATGAGCCTTTGAGGGCCGTGACGGTGCGGTAGCCGCGCCAGTCAGACCATGTGCGTTCATCGGCCGGGGTCAGCGGATCGTTGTCGTAGTGCCAGGCCGGGCCCGAGTAGCTGTAGTGGTTTTCCGTCGTCTGGCCGTGCCCAGTGGGGTCGGAGGTGATGACGTCCAGCACCCGGTACTTGTTGAACCAGTCGAGGGACGCCTCGGTGGCGCCGTTGATGTGCCAGTAGACCGGGTAGCAGCTTTTCGTGTCGTTGTCCTCGGACGACGGCATGTTCGAGCCGCGTACGCACTCCGGGTCCGACAGTGTCACGGTGGTGACCGCGCCGGTCTCGGAGGTGACGGTCGCGATACGGGGCCGGTTCAGCGGCAGGATGTTGTCCGCGGCGGAGTCGACCCGGTTCTCCCGCATCTGGTAGGTGAACGTCACCGGATCCAGGGAGATGGCGGTGCCGTTCTTGCCGGTGTGCTGGACGCTCTTGAGGACGAGGCTCTGGTCGGTGCTGTTGCCGATGTCCCCGGGGTCCAGGAACTGTTGGGTCAGTGCCCAGGAGTCGACGGCCGTGTAGGCGCTGGAGGCGGCCGACCACGCATAGGTGTCGACGCTGGTCAGTCGCTTGCGGGTGAAGAAGTCCGGACCGCTGGCGTTGCAGTCCGCGCCGGAGGCACAGATGGAGTCGAAGGGAACGTCGGGCCAGTTGGAGGCGGTGGAGGAGGTCAGCGAGGAGCAGTCGGACGCCGTGCACCGCTCGTCGTAGCCGAAGGTGACCTCGTCCGAGGCGGTGCCGGTGCCGGTGAACAGGGTGTCCTTGTTCTGCCCGTAGAGGATCTTGGTGAGGTAGCCGCCCCGCGTGTACTGGGCGGTGCCGGTCGACGCGCCGTTCTTGCCGTAGTAGTTGGTCTCCGCGGTGTACCAGTACGACATCGCGTTGCCGTGCGGGTCCACCACGTAGTCCAGGTTCCAGCGCCAGGCCTGAGCCAGGGAACGGTCGGCGAAGGTGGACCCCTGGTCGTAGCCGGGCTCACCGGGATCGTCGCCGAACACCGGCACGGTCCATACGGAGTTGGTGCGCTGAGTGTCCGCGCCCGGCAGCTTGTTCAGGCCGAAGACGTACTTGGTGCCGTCGCCGGTGGTGACGGTCCAGTACTCGCCGTCGTTGTCGCCGTTGTCGGCGCCGGTGGAGTGGGTGACGGTCGAGGCGTCGTCGTCCTTGAGGTGCCAGGCTCCGGTGGTGTCGTCCTTGACCAGCTCGGTGGACCTGCCGTTCAGTACCAGTGAGGCGTTGTCGTACTTCCAGCACTGGTCGTACTTGCCCTTCTGGCCGTCGTCGTCGCACGAGGCGTAGGACCGCTCGACGTAGGAGGACGCCACGTCGTCGAAGCCCTCGCCGACAACGCTTCCCTGGTTGTTCGTCGACGCGGTCCTGCCGTCGACACTCCCGGAGTCGTACGACAGCGACAGGTCGGGCGACGGGCCGGCGGCGGCCGGCGGGGTGGCCATGGGATACGACCAGGTGAACGCGCCCGAGGAACTTCCCGCCTCCCAGCTCGAGGAGGCCGAGAGCTTGTCGGCCGCGTAGTCGCCGGCGCCGGACGCCGACGCCCCGCCTGCGGCGGTGGCGGCCAGCACCGTGGCCGAGCCGGTCGTGGCGGCGGCCATCAGGGAGGTGCGCGGCGCCGAGCGTGAGGCCCGCTCCGTATCGGTGTCCCGGCCGGCCTTGCCCAGGTCGACCTTGGCCGTGAGCGTCTGATCGCCGAAGTTGTTGTGCGAGCCGAGCGGAGTCTGCGTCCGGCATGCGGCCTTCTGCGGGGTGATCAGGACGCAAGCGGGCAGTCGGACCAGGCGCAGGCGGCCCGACCAGTCGCCGCCATAGGCGGAGGCGAACGCCGAGTAGCCAACGCTGACCTGCGCGGAGCCCGGCTCCGTGGCCAGTGCCGTCAGCAGTACGCCTCTGATGCCCGCTGCTCGCGCCTGCTGCTGTCCGAGAACCCGTACCCGCACCTGACCTGCCGCAGGGTTGGTCCCGCGGGCGGGCGTGACCGTGACCGGCAGTCCTCCCGCCGTCAGCTTCGCGGTGCCGTGCCCCGGTATCCGCCCGGTCGCCGTTGAGGCGGCGGGCCAGGCGCTGTGCTGCTGGGCACGTGCTCGTTCGGCCTGGGCCGCGTTGGCGGCCTTGGTTCTCGCGACCTCTGCTCTGGCCTTGTTCGCGCCGAGGCCGATGTTCGTCCGCACCTTGTCGACTCGCTGCTTGGGCACGGCCGGCCTACCCGGGCCGCCACCAGCGGCATGAGCAGCCGGTGCCGCCAGTCCCGCCGAGGCGGCCAGGGCCAGGCACACCGCCGCGACGACCGGTGCCCGCCGACCACGTGCGTCCCGCTCCGAAACCGGTGCCCGCCAGGGCAGGAGCACACCGCGAGTCAGGGCACCGCGGATCCAGCGGGCTTTCGTACCGGAACTCATGACGGGACCTCCATGCGATCAAGCTGTGGGACTCTGCCGCGTACACGTTCCGGGACCGCCCGGAGACGCCAAAGGGTCAAGAAGCGAAGGTGACTTGGGAGCGAAATCCGGTAGTGCGGACTGTCCTGTCACCCCATCGGGCGTCCCCCGGGTCAGTTGTCGACGGTGTTGCTGACCTGTTGCTGGTCGGCCATGGCGCCGGTCCAGAGCCTGATGTCGGTGATCTTTCCGAGCAGGTAATGGCCCCACGTTCCACCGACGTATCCCTCACCGGCCGCGAAGTCGCCGAGTCCAGCAGCCGCGGTGTAGGGGTGGGTTACCTCGGCGTCGTTCTCCTCGGGCCCGAGGTAGAAGTGGATCGTGCCGGACGGGGCGTCGTAGGTTCCGGTCAGCCGTACCGCGCTGCCAAGTGCCGCGGCCTCGTCGGAGACCACTCCGTCGAAACTGCCGTCCTTGTTCAGCCGGCCGAAGTACCACTTGCCGGCCGGGACGGTGGTGTCGGTGTCCGGGTCGAGGTCGGTGCCGGTCAGCTGGAACCAGAAGCCCCAGGCGGAGCCGTCAGTGCTGCGCTGGCCAATGACCTGGCCGGTGTAACCGACCGGCTTGGACACCAGCGCGTCCCTGTCCACGTCCACCAACGTGGTGGCGGTGAACGAGGCCGTGTCGTCGAGTACCGGGCCAGGGGCTGTGGCGGCGGCGTCCGCTCCTTTCAGGACAAGGGCCTGGCCGTCGAGTGAGGCACCACCGGACAGCGTGAGGGCACGGCCGTATCCGGACGTGGTGTCCGCCAGCGTGGTGCCACTGGCTCCGTTCGGCTTCCAAGCACCCATCAGCTCTACGCCGTTCGCGCCGTTGGCGTCGGGCAATCGGTCCTCGGTGGCGACCTCGTCGTCCGTCAGGACGCGCTGCCAGACGGCCACTTCGTCGACCCGACCCCGCCAGTAGTTCACGTAGCTGCCCGGGGTGAAACCGGCCCGGCCGAACTGCAGAGCGCCGTCACTGACCGTGGCGCCCGACGTGCTGGGCAGCGTGACCGGCGAGCCCTGCGGGCGGCCGTTCACGTACAGGGAGATGGTGCGGTCCTGGGAGTTGTAGACGCCGGTCAGATGCGTCCACACCTTTAGCGGCACGGGCACGCCGGCCGCGTCGGAATTCGCGCCCAGATACTTGCGCACCCCGTTCTCGTACCAGCTCCACAGAAACACCCAGCGCTGGATGCCCGACGAGTAGTACAGGGTGAAACCGGAGCCGTCGCTGCCCGTCTCCGACATCACCGTGCGGGCGTCGGACTCGTCCGAGAGGTAGGCCCAGGCCGAAACGGTGAACGAGGACTGGGTGTTGACCACCGGAGCGGCGGTGGCCGCGTATCCGGACTGGCGGGTCGTGTCGGAGGTGTCGTTCAGCCACAGCGACCGGTCCCCTTCGCCCCGGCGTGCCAGAGACGACCAGCCCGCGCCTCCGGTGAAGAGGGTCGCCGGGTGTCGGCTGCTTCCCTCCGTTGCCGTGTCCGCGGCCGTGGTCACCGTGGAGCCCGGTGCCGCGTCGTCGAAGTGCCAGCGCCCGATCGCCGTCTTCCCCTCGGCGACGTTGAACGTCGCGAACGCCGTATATCCCCAGCGTCCCGCACTGTCCTGCGCCTTCACCTGAAGCTGCTGGGTGCCCGCCAACGGAGGGGTGACCTCCACGGTGACCTTGTTGCCGAGGATCGGCTTCGACCAGGAGGTGGAGGTCGCCAGCCTGTACTCGTAGGCGGTGTTGGTCTCTCCGGGGGCCGGCGAGAAAGAGAACTGACCAGGAGTCCCGGGACCCCCACCGGGGGCGCACGGGTTGGCCGTGCACGCGTACGGGCTGCCGATGGTCACCGTGGGGGGCTTCGGGGCGGTGGTGTCCACCTTGAAGTAGCACCAGTCCTTGAGGGTGGTCACCGTGCTGTGCGACTCGAGATAGTCAGCGCCGCTGTTGTAGTAGGAGCGGCTGAACACCGCCAGCCTGTACGTCGGTCCCTCGGACAGCGTGACCGGTGACGGGTAGGTGAGCACCGTTCCGTTGCCGACGAAGCCGCTCGTGGGCCGCACCGGCTCGGTCGCCGTCGACCAACTGCCGTCGCTGTTCTGCTTCTGCATGTAGAAGTGAGCACGAAGGCTTGCTCCGCTTCCGCCGCCGGTCGCCGTCCACACCGTGGCGGTCAGGCTCGGCGTGGGATCGGCGATCACGTCCGGGGCGCCGGAGTTGGTCTCACAGCTGATACCGCTGCCCTCGGCGATGCCCGCCTTGGTCGGCACCGCCGGCAGCCCCACATAGGTCACCGACAGCGTCGCGTCGTCCCTGAACCGCTTCCAGGCACTGGTGTCGTTCTCGTCCCGGGCCATCAGCAGCAACGTCAACCGGGAGAACTTACCCGCCGCGAGGTCGCCCACCGCGGACGTCAGCTTCGAACCGCTGAACTCGGTCGGCGCCGGCGGCTGCGATGGATCACACAGGGAGCTGCGGCCCGCCGACACGTCGCGGCTGGCCATCGTGCCCAGGTACGCGGGACGGTTCGACCAGGTGGTCGACGACGAGATGTTGCCGGTGCGGTCCAGGTCGACCCAGCGCGCATCACAGGTGAACGACCAGCTCTCGGTCGCCCGGAACGTCGCCGACAGCACCTTCTTGCCCGCCAGACCACTCGGCGCGAACTGGAAGTACAAGCGCTCCGTGTACCCGGGACCGCAGAAGAAACCGTTCCAGGAGGAGCAGTGCCCCATTCCCTTGCCCTCGTTGTTGCTGCCGTTGTCCCAGTTGAAGTCGGTGACACCGTCCGAGCGCAGATACGTGTGGGCCGTCTGGTCCAGACCGACGCTGGGATCGATGTAGAGGGGGTAGGCGCTGCTGTCGCTGTTGGCCAGCATGCCCGAGTCCGGCACCACGGCCAGCGAGTTCGTGCCGACCTGAACGGGCAGCACCGCCGATGCGTCGCCGTCGCCCGGCCCCGCCGTACCGTCCGCAGACGCTCCGGTGGAGGGGTCCGCGGTGGCTGACGCGGCGGGGGCGCTCGCCTGCGTGACCAGGCTCGTCCGCTCCAACTGGGTGGACGTACCGGAAGCGGTCGCGTCACCCTTCGAGTCCCACATGAGTGCCGCCGGAGCGGAGAAGACCGGGCGCGCATCGTCGTCCACGGCGGTCATCCCGCCGCCGCTCGTCGGCGCAACCGTCAGCCCGTCCGACCGCAGCGAGAAGGCGACCTTCTTCAGCTCCGGATCCGCGGCCGCCTGCGGGGTCTTCACCACCAGCAGCTCACGGAAGCCCTCGGTCGTCGCCGTCATGCGCAGATCCACACCGGGCAGCACATCGGCGTACACCGCACTCGCACCGTCCAGCGTCGGCTTCGGCAGCTTCCCCTGCCAGCCCAGCCGCAAGGACCTGCCGTCCCGGGCGATGTCCACCAGCCCCGACCCGTCACCGCCGTCGGAAAACGTCAGATCCACCACGGCCGCCTTCGGCCCGACCGTCCCGTCCGACCGCACTTCGAGGTTCGGATCGGGAGCCGCCCAGGAGTTGTCGCCCTGGCTTACGCGCACCGGTGCGGTCGACTGGTCCACCCTGAAGGTCGTGCCGTCGGGGTTGGCGTACGTCGTCGTGTACTCCGTACGGTCGCCGGTGACCTCCACCGGAGTGCCGCTCGCCGCCGCTTTCTGCGAGGCGGCCACCTCCGGAGACATCGATGTCGCGCTGGCGGTACCGGTGTCCTGGCCACCGGCAGCAGCCGCATGGGCGGCAGCCGTCGCGACAGGCTGAATCAACAGGACGAACGCGGCCAGCCACGCCGTACGCGACGACCGCACACGTCTACCGCCCGAACCCTCCACAGCCCACCCCCGACATACTTGACGAACCGATCACAAAACCCTTGGTGCCGGAAAGTCTGTTCGAGGCGCTTCACCCGAAGAGCAATGGTCCGTCCAAGATCAGGCGATCAGTCGCCCGAGCCCAGGCAAAAAATCTTGCCGTTCACTTCAATGACAGGTCCCGGACACTACCCAGCCCCCACAAACCGACACCCGTCGACACATAGACGCCTTCGCACCGCCTGGGACGCGCCCGCTGGTGCTACCCGCCATCGACGCTCTCGCCGGTCCCACCAACGCCGCGACGGGCACTGCCGCCCTGTTCGCTTGCGGATGTCATCGAGGTCCGAACCCACCTCGTCCTCGTCAATGCGGGCCGTCGCGCGCTCGTCGAGCTGTCGCACGACCGCCTCGGGCGAGTGGACGCGGGCCTTCAACTGCCCCGGCCGGGGCCGCTCCCTGTCGTGAGCGTCTGCCCCTCAAGCCACCAGCGAACAGGCCAGCGACCACCAAAGACGAAAAGGCCACTCGATCCACGAGGGGCTGACCAGCTGTCACCAGGTGAAAACGTTCCTGCACCAAGGACACCGAGGTGGGCCGGTGGGACTCGAACCCACGGCCGACGGATTATGAGTCCTTTGAGGATCTTGGTAGCCCTTGCCGATCAGTGCCGATTCACGCCGTTCTTGCAGGTCAGACGTACTGATCAGTGTCAGCCCCGTGCAGTGCTTGTCGGTCTGATCCTGCCCTTGCGGCCCCTCAATAGCCCCTGGGGGTCGATGAGTTGGACGCACACCACAGCAGCAGCCGCGTCCGCCCGGTTCAGCCGAGGGGATAGAACCCTCGCACAGCGGAGTCCCCGAACGACGCGATGATGCCCCTTCCGGGTACCGGGGTGGGACATCATCCCTGACATCAAGAGGCGACCCCAGCCACCGGACCGCGTATGGACCTGGGTCGCAGCGTGCCGATCGGATCCACCGAGAACGACCAGGATCACGGCCTGGCGGGACCCAACGATGTCGAGTTCCAGGGGTTCGGAGATCTCGCTTCGAGGTCTTGGTGACGCGCTCCGTCCGCGATGTGGCGGCCTTCGGCGCACTCATCGACGACACATGGCCGCGCGAACCCCTCTACGCCGGTTCGGTGAACTGGTCGAACATCATCACGGCGGAGCGGGTGGCGAGGGACCAGCGGTCGTCTCCTTCCGGGTCCTCCAGGTGGGGGTGTCCGGCGATCCAGCGCATGTGGAAGCCGTCGAGCAGGGCGGCGATGGTGGTGGCCATGTGTTCGACCTTGTAAGGCGCGCGCATGCGCAGCCCGTAGACGTCCAGCAGCATCTGGTACGCCTCGCAGGCGACCTCGGTGAACGACTCGCCGTAGTGCCCCAGGGCGTCGCGGACGCGGGGGTTGGAGGCGCTGGCGTAGAAGCCGAGCAGCACGCGGTAGATCGGGTCCACGCGGTGGTTCTCGTGGTTGTCCGTCAGAACGTCGTTGAGAGCGTCCTGCCAGGTCGTCCCGTTGTCGACCGCCCTCTTGAAACGACGGATGCTCTCCTCCAGCCCCGGGACCAGTTTGGCCTGTCGGCCGGTGAGGTGGAAGAGGAGATCCGCCTGGAAGTCGGCCTGCGCGGGCCAGATCTGGTAGATGGATCCGGTCGTGATCGCCGGCGCCGTGTCGTCGCCCAGCCTCTCCCGCATGATGCGGGTGGCTTCCTCGGTGACCCGCTTGACGCGGACATGGGCAAGGGCCGCGGAGACGGCCGCCTCGCTCGTGTCGGAGGTGCCGGCGCAGACGAGCTCGGTGGCCGCTTCCAGCATGAGGTCCCGGGTCTCTTCAGGTGAGCGCCGAGGGAGCCTGCGTCTCACCGCGCGCTCCGTCATGTCCTTCCCCTCCCAATGCGTGATCGTGAATTCGGTGTGAACCAGGGCGTTGACAGGGCGCCAGAGTACACCTAGATTCCCGATCCGTAAGAAAGTTACGGAACTCGGAAACCTCCGATCACCTGGCCTTTCGAAGTTCCTCGGGCTGGTCCGAGGCACCGGTCATCCCGGTGCGCCCGCCTGCCTTCTTCCTGCCTTTCTCCGCCTTCCCTGCTCTCCCCGCATGCCGTGCCGGGCAACGCCGCCCTGCCGTTTCCGATCCTGGAGGATCCCGCATGCCCACAAACTCACGTCCCCTGAGAATCGGCCTCGTCTCCGCCGCCATGGCGCCCCTGCTGGGCATCGCCGCATGCGGCGGATCGGGCGTCAGCGCATCCTCGTCCACCGGCACTTCCGGGGGTGGCGCCGCCGCGAAAGCGGACTCACGCCGGGCCAGTGACGTCGTGACCGACTACCTCGCCTACGTCGGTGGAAAGGCGGGCAAGGCCGACGCCGGCCTCGCCCCGGTCACCCTGGGCTGGGTGAACGTCGAGGGCGGCCCCGGCGGCAACCCCGAAGCCACCCTGGGTGCCCGCGCCGCCGTGAAGTACGTCAACGACACGTTGGGCGGTATCGGCGGGCACCCGCTGAAGCTGAACGTCTGCGCCGTGGTGTCCGCCGAGGAGGAGGGGCAGAAGTGCGGCCAGCAACTGCTCGGCGACAAGGAAGTCTCCGCCATCGGCGCGGGCAACCTCTACCTCGGGGATGCCTCCTTCAACTCCGTGATCGCGGGGAAGAAGCCCGTACTGGTCGGAGTGGCGACGGGCCCGACCATGCCCACCGCGAAGAACACCTTCAGCACGTTCGGCGACCTGCCGCACATCTTCGGCACCTGGGGCACGTACGCCCGTGACGTGCTGAAGGCGAAGACCGCGGCGGTGATCCACACGAACACGCCCGGCGACAAGATCGCCTCCGGGGCGGCGGTGAAGGGCCTGGAAGCGGCCGGCCTGAAGGTGAAGTCCGTCGGATTCGACGCGCAGTCCACCGACCTGATCGGCCCGGTCACCGCGGCCGGGGCGAACACCTCGGATGTTGTGGTGCCCATCTCCGTCGGTGGCGGATGCGTCGGGATCGCCAAGGCACTGAAGCAGCTCAATGTCACCAAGCCGGTGGTCTCCACGCCGCTGTGCATGTCCCCCGATGTCGCCCAGGGGCTCGGCGGGGACCTGCCCACCTGGACGTACGGCGTCGCCCAGACGCTGCCGATGGACTCCTCGGCCGCCGACTCCAAGGCGTTCCTGAAGGCCTCGGCAGAGGCCGGGCTGGGCAAGGACGACCAGTCCAAGGTGTTCGCGCCGCTGGGCTGGAGCACTGTCCTGACGTACGCGAAGGTGCTCAACGCCATCGGCCCGGACAAGATCACTCCCGAGTCGGTGACCGAGCAGCTCAAGAAGTTCCCCGGGCCGGTCATCATGGGCGCCGCCGAGGTCAAGTGCGGCAAGTACCCGGACGCCCCCGCCGTCTGCAACGACCAGGCGAGGTTCTACCAGTACGAGGGCAAGGGCCAGTTCAAGCCCCTGACCGACTGGATCCGCCCGCCCCGGTGAGCCC
>NZ_LIQQ01000094.1 GCF_001418565.1 Streptomyces graminilatus
GGGTAGACGTGGGTGGAGGCGGGCCCCGGGTGTCGTGGGCTCGGGATCGTGGTCTTTTGCCCAGTTGTGATTGATTCTGGGGACTGCGGGCCCGGCCCGTTGGTGTTTTGGTGGGTGTTGGACATTCCCGGTGATGTCGTCACGGAGGTGTGCGTCATGCCCGAAGCCGCGTCGCGGCTCCAGAGCCTTGCCGAACAGTTGCTGGGGGCCCCGCTCCCGGTGCGTATCCGCGCCTGGGACGGTTCGCAGGCCGGGCCGCCCGGCGCTCCCACCCTGGTCGTCCGCAACCGCCGCGCCCTGCGCCGGCTGCTCTGGAAACCCGGCGAACTGGGCCTCGCCCGGGCCTGGGTCGCCGGTGACCTGGACATCGAGGGGGACTTCTACGCCGCCCTCGATCACCTGTCCGACGTGGTCTGGGAGCGCGAGGAGGACGCCCGGAGTCTCGCCGAGGCGCTGCGCGACCCCGGCGTACGGGCCGCCGCGCGCGGGCTCGTGAAGATGGCCGGGCTGCCGCTGCCCCCCGTACCGCCCCGCGAGGAGGTGCCGCGCCGCCGCCGACGGCTCCACACCAAGCGCACCGACAAACGCGCCGTCAGCCACCACTACGACGTCGGCAACGACTTCTACGAACTCGTCCTCGGCCCGTCCATGGTCTACTCCTGCGGTTACTGGGAAGCCCCCGGCGGAGACCTTGAGGCCGCCCAGCGCGACAAGCTCGAACTCGTCTGCCGCAAGCTTGCCCTGGTGCCCGGCCTGCGTCTCCTCGACGTCGGCTGCGGCTGGGGGTCCCTCGCCGTCCATGCCGCCCGTGAGCACGGCGTCCAGGTCGTCGGCGTCACCCTCTCGCAGGAACAGGCCGCGTACGCCCGTAAGCGCGTCGCGGAGGAAGGGCTCGCCGACCGGGTCGAGATCCGGGTGCAGGACTACCGGGATGTCACCGACGGGCCGTTCGACGCGATCGCCTCCGTGGGGATGGCCGAGCATGTGGGGACCGAGCAGTATCTGACGTACGCGCGCGATCTGTATGCCCTGCTCAAGCCGGGCGGGCGGCTGCTCAACCACCAGATCGCCCGTCGGCCGCGGTCGGACGAGGACGCGTACAGCCTCGACGGGTTCATCGACGCGTACGTCTTCCCGGACGGGGAACTCGCGCCCGTCGGCACCACCGTCACCCAGCTCGAACGGGCCGGGTTCGAGGTGCGTGACGTCGAGTCGATCCGGGAGCACTACGCGCTGACCCTGCGCCGGTGGGTCGCCAGTCTGGAGGCCGGCTGGGCGTCGGCCCTGCGGCTCGTCGGCCCGGGGCGGGCCCGGGTCTGGCGGCTGTACATGGCGGCCTGCGCCCTCGCCTTCGAACGCAACCGGCTCGGCGTCAACCAGATCCTCGCCGTGCGCACCTCCGCCTCCGGCGCCTCCGGGATGCCCTTGCGCGCCCGTACCTGGAACTGACGGTCGTACCTGGAACAGGAACTGACGGTAGGGGGAAGACAGGGGGCCCAACTCCCCCTGTCTTCCCCCCTCTTCCATGGTTGCCGTTACTCCGACTTGATCGCCGTCAGCATGTTCAGGCCCGCCGCGCGGCGGGCCGGCCACAGGGCCGCCAGGACGCCCACCGTGCCGGCGAGGAGCAGGAAGAGCGCCATCCTGGCCCAGGGCAGGACGAGTTCGTACGTCGGCATGCTCGTGCCCAGCAGTTCGCCGGCCGCCCAGCCGAAGAACACGCCCAGGCCGATGCCCAGGACGCCGCCGAAGAGGGAGATGACCAGGGACTCCAGGCGGACCATCCGCTTGATGCCCTTGCGGTCGAGGCCGATCGCGCGGAGCATGCCGATCTCCTGGGAGCGTTCGAAGACCGACATGGCCAGGGTGTTGATGACCCCGAGGACCGCGACCAGGACCGCCATGGCCAGCAGGCCGTAGAGCATGTTCAGGACCAGCGTGAACATGTGCGCGATCTCGTCGGAGAGGTCCTGCTTGTCCTGGATCTTGATGGCCGGGTTGGAGCCCAGGGCCTTCTCCAGCCCGTCCTTCGTCGCGTCCGTCGCACCGGCGGAGGTCTTCACCATGACCTGTGCGTCGGTGTTGCCGGCCGGGCCCGTCCGGTGCGCGGCCAGCAGGGTGCCGTCGAGCAGGATGCCGCTCATCACCTCGTTGCCCTCGTACACGCCGGCCACCGTCAGCCGCTGCTTGCGGCCGTCCTCGTAGCCGACCGTGAAGTCCGAACCCGCCTTCCAGCCATGGGACTTGGCGGTCGAGTCGTCCACGACGACCTGCGGCCCGCCGACCTTGAACGTGCCGTTGTCGACCGTCAGCCTCGTCAGCTCGCCGATCGTGGCGCCGTTGACGCCGGTCACGGACTCCGTCGTCCTGTCGATGCGTACGGGGGCCTTGCTCAGGGCGCTGACCGCGCTCACCCCGGACGTCTTCGTCAGCGTCCGGGCGACATCGGGGGAGAGCGCGTTGCCGTTGGCCATCGAGACGATGTAGTCGGCCCGGATCGCGGCCGTGGCCATCTTGTCGATCGACGTCTGGAGGCTGCCCGCCATCACCGTCATACCGGTGATGAGGGTGAGTCCGATCATCAGCGCCGAGGCCGTGGCCGCCGTACGACGGGGGTTGCGGACCGAGTTCTGGCGGGCCAGCTTCCCGGCGACGCCGAACACGCGCATGAGCGGGCCGGCGGCGGCGATCAGCGGGCGGGAGAGGAGCGGCGTGAGGATGAAGACGCCGATGATGAGGAGTACCGCGCCGATGCCCATGGGGGCTTGGCCGTCCGTGCCGTTCATCGTCGTGGCCGCGAGGACCACGGCGACGCCCGCGCCCGAGAAGAGCGCGCCCAGCGTGTTGCGCAGCACCAGGGACTTGGTGGTCGCGGTCGCGTGGACGCTGCTCATGGCGGCGACCGGCGGGATCTTCGCGGCGCGGCGGCCGGGCAGCCAGGCAGCCAGCATGGTGATGAGGATGCCGACCGCGAGGGCCGCGCCGACGGTGCCCGGTGTGACGACCAGCGGTCCGTCCGGCATGGTCGCGCCGATCGTGCCCATCAGGGCCTTCAGACCGACGCCGATGCCGATGCCCGCGATCAGCCCGGTCACCGCCGCCACCGCGCCGACCACGAACGCCTCGATCAGCACGGACCGGGTGACCTGGCCGCGCGAGGCGCCGACCGCCCGCATCAGCGCGAGTTCCTTGGTGCGCTGGGCGACCAGCATGGTGAAGGTGTTGGCGATGATGAACGTACCGACGAAGAGCGCGATGCCCGCGAAGACCAGCAGGCCCTGCTTCAGGCCGCTCATCGAGGCTGAGATGGCCTTCGCCTGGTCGTCGGCGAGCCGGGCGCGGGTCGTGGTCTCGACCGTGTCGCGCGGCAGGGCCTTGTCGAGGGCCGCCTTGAGCGCGCTCTGGCTGGTGCCCGCCGCCGCCTTGACGTCGATCTCGTCGTACGTGCCCGCCTTGCCGAACAGTCGCTGCGCGGTCGCCGTGTCGAAGAGGGCGAGGCTGCCGCCCGCCGTCACGTTGCCGTCGTCCGTGGTGAAGATGCCGGAGAGCGTGGGGGAGAGCACCGGGCCGTTCACCGACAGGCGCACGGTGTCGCCGACCTTGTAGCCGCCCCGGCCGGCGGTCTTCGCGTCGAGGGCGATCTGGCCGGCGCCCTTGGGCGCGGCGCCGTCCGTGAGCGGGTACCGGGCGTCCTTGGTGCCCCAGTAGTTCCCGCCCTGGGACTGGAAACCGCGGCCGATGAGCTTGCCGTCCTTGTCGGCGACGGCCGTGAAGCCGTTCACGACCCCGATGACGGACGCGGCGCCCTGGACCTTGGCGCTCTTGTCGAGCAGCGCCTGGGTCAGCTCGGGCGTCCTGCCGATCGTGTCGCCCGCGTCGTCCCGGGCCCGCGGCTGCACGGCGACGTCGACCTGGTCGAAGCCCTTGGCGGAGCTGTTCTGGAGGGCGTTCGAGAGGGTGTTGGTGAAGACCAGCGTCCCGGACACGAAGGCGACGCCGAGCATCACGGCGAGCACGGTCATCAGGAGTCTGGCCTTGTGCGCGAGCACGTTGCGCAGGGCGGTACGGAACATGGGTGTGTGTCGTCTCAGTCCGTCGGGATCGGGATCGGGATCGGGATCGGGATCGGGTATCAGGCTGGGGGGCGAGGTCCCCTGCCGAGAGGGCTGCGGGCGTACGGGAGTTGACCGGACGTCAACCCGGAGCGCGCCGGGCGGTGGTGATGCGTCAGTTGGTGCGGATCTTCCTGGTGTCCAGGCGCTTCATGAGGTCCAGGACGCCGTCCGCCGTCGGGCCGTACAGCTCGTCCACGATCCTGCCGTCGGCGAGGAAGACCACCCGGTCCGCGTACGCCGCCGCCACCGGGTCGTGGGTGACCATCACGACCGTCTGCCCCAGTTCCCGTACGGAGTTGCGCAGGAAGCCGAGCACCTCGGCGCCCGCGCGGGAGTCGAGGTTCCCGGTCGGTTCGTCGCCGAAGATGATGTCGGGGCGGGAGGCAAGGGCGCGGGCCACGGCGACACGCTGCTGCTGGCCGCCGGAGAGCTGGGACGGGCGGTGGGAGAGGCGGTCGGCGAGGCCGATCATCGAGATCACCGAGTCCAGCCACTCCTTGTCCGGCTTGCGGCCCGCGATGTCCATCGGGAGGGTGATGTTCTCCAGGGCGGTCAGGGTCGGCAGCAGGTTGAACGCCTGGAAGATGAAGCCGATCTTGTCCCGGCGGAGCTTGGTGAGCTGCTTGTCCTTGAGGGAGCCGAGCTCGGTGTCGCCGATGCGCACGGAGCCGGACGAGAAGGAGTCCAGGCCCGCCACGCAGTGCATCAGCGTGGACTTGCCGGAGCCGGACGGGCCCATGATCGCGGTGAACTCCGCCTGCTTGAAGTCGACGGAGACGCGGTCGAGGGCGACGACCTGGGTCTCTCCCTGTCCGTAGACCTTGGACAGTTCCGTGGCGCGGGCGGCCACCGTGGTGGTGGTCCGGTCGGCGAGGGGCGTTGAGGTCACGGGTGGGGCTCCTGTCGGGACGGCGACGGTGCGCGGCGATGGGCCATGGACGTACACGGATGTACTGGGTTCGATCAGAGGTCCGAGTCCGGAACGAAGGTCCGAGTCCGGAACTGGGAGGTCAGAGTCCGGAACTGGGAGGTTCGAGTCCGGAACTCTGAGATCCGAGTTCTGAGCTCAGAATTCGGAGTTCAGACCTCGGAGCTCCGAACCCGTGAATCCATCGTCATGGCCAGGAGCCGCCGTGTAGTCAGCCGCTGTTCCGGTTCCGGAGACAGCCTCGGGAGGTAGCCGGAGAGCCCGTGTCATACCTGGGGATGACGGTCGTCCCCTAGGTCCTCCTGTCGCGGGGTGGCAAGAACAGGTGGAGCCCCCTTGTTCGGACGGTGAAATTCCGTCATTCCGCATGCACGCCGAGCCGCCTCACGAAAGGCTATTGGCAAGTGCGGATGGCTCGTTCCAGGTGCTGATGCACCCTCAGAAGTCAATAAAATAAGACAACATCGCGACCCTCACCCGCAGTTCGGGTGGGGTGTCCCGATAGGCTCGGAACCTCGATGCGGAGCCCAGGGCCTGCCCGGATGGTGGAATGCAGACACGGCGAGCTTAAACCTCGCTGCCCCTTCGCGGGCGTGCCGGTTCAAGTCCGGCTCCGGGCACCACGCATGCCTTACTACCCTGACCTGGCGGAACGGCGGGAGGGGCGTCGCACCTTTTCCGTGCCGTGGGAGCATGGCGGGAACGCCGGCCCCTGATGTCTCGTCAGACATCGGTGCGTTCCCGTGAAAACGATGCCTGCGCGGGTGACATGCCGTCCACGGTACGGTCTGCCACTGGCAGCCGGTCAGGCGTGGGCGGCCTGCCAGGATCGGGCCCGCTCGTCGAGGTCGCGGGCGGCCTGCACGCCTCGCTGGTCGAAGACGCGGAGCAGCCTGCGGATGCTGCTGATCTGTTTGGTGGCGCGGGAGGACCGGACGCCGCCGAACATGTCGAGGCTCCGGGACCAGGTGGAACACGCGGCTTCGAGGTGGCCTTGGGCGGCTTGCGCCCGTCCCTGGGCAGCGAGGTCAAGTGCGGTGATCCGCTGGTGCCCGCCATTGGGTCGTGCACGAGTCGAGTCGGCATAGTGCTTTTCGGCGTGGGCGTGGTCGCCCAGAGCCTCGAAGGTCTTCCCTGTGTGGCTGGCCACTGTGGCGCGGGGCGCACCCCACAGGGCGGCCCAGAAGGGCATGTCGGCGGGGTCGCCGGTCAGGGCGAGGTCTTGTGCCCGGCGGATCTGGGCGGTGGCTTCCGGGCCGCGATCGGCGGTGGCGAGGGCACGGGCCCGGGTCACGGCGAAAAGAGACTCGGTGACCGGGCTGACTCGGCCGCGTACCCGGTCGAGTGCTGCTTCGGCGAGGTTCAGGGTGTGCTGGGGGCGGCGCAGATCCATGCCGTTGTGCGCCATGATCCGCATCATCCACGCGGTGTGCAGGTCGTTGTCGGCCTCGCGGGTGAGGGCCAGGCCCTGAAGGTAGTAGCGCTGGGCCAGCCCGTGCTCGTTGGCGTCGTAGGCTTTCCAGCCGCACAGGTAGACCAGGTTGGCGGCGAGGGAGAGCGCCTCCCGGTGCTCGTCCTCGGTGGCGAACGTCGCGCGGCACAGGTCGGCTACGTCGGATCGCAAGTACTGGACGACAGCGCTGCGGCCGTGCTGGCCGCCGTGGCGTTCGTCGAGGGCGGTGAACACGCTCGTCATGTCGCGCAGGGCGTCGAGTTCGGCGCGGCCTGCGCGCGTCCCGCCTGCCGCACGGGCGCGGTATGCAAGAGCCTGGTCCAGGCCGAGAGGAAGGGCGGCTGCGACGACGGAGTACGCGGCTCCGGTGAGGAGTTTCCGGCGCTGGATGTCGGCTTCGCCGATGCGCCGCAGGGTGTCGACCGGGTCCGGTCCCAGGTGCGCCCCAAGCGCGCTCTGGGACTGAGCTGTCTCTGGGGCCGCCAACTCCAGGTCGTGCGGTTGCAGTTGGCGGCCGAGCCGACGACTCAACGCTTCAGCGACGAACGAGGCGGTGCGGGGCTCGATGGTCCGTCCGGCGACCCAATGGGCGACGGCGGACCGGTTTGTGCGGAGACTGTCGCCTGATTCGGCGGCGATGGCGCGCACGTCGGTGGCGAGCTGCTCGTACGTCAGCCGCGCTTCTCTCAGGGCTTCGAGGAGCGCGTCGTTGCGCGCGCGGGGGTGATTCATCGGCTGTCGCCACCCTCCCAAGCAGGGCGTTAAACACGCTAAACAGGTTCGCGCCCGCAGGCACTAGCTCTCTCACCATACGGCCCGCTGTACTCGCCGGGACCACAAAGGAGCTAGCCGCTTGGGGGCTGCCCAGCCATGCCGAATGCACGTTCCAACCCTGTGGGAAATTGGCTGACCTTACCGGGAGGCCCCGGGGAGAACCCGGCACGGCGACGCTCCGGCCATCGTGAGCCGCTCGTGACGTCCCGTGCGGAACGCCTGCTAGTCGTAGAGCAGTGGCTCATGTCCACGGCGCAGGACCCGATGACAGCTCGCGAGCACTGGGCGGCAGGTCGTACCGTGCTCCTCAGGTGCGGGGGCCTGTTCACGGCCGTCCGTATTCCGGGGGACGTCGTCCGTGCCGCTGCCGGGAGCGACGACCGTACGACGGTTGATGCCGGCCTCGCCGACATCCTGCGCGGCCCGGTGTTCACCGACTCCGGCCTGACCCGCTACTACGTGCTTGTACCGGCGAGCACCGCCCGTCACTGGCGACTGCCGGAAAGCGAGTGCCTGCAACGGAATTACTACCTGGGCGTGCCCTCGCCGCGCTGCACCGAGTACGAGGAGGGGTTCGCGTACTGGCCTGTCCCGATGGACAGTGCCGGTGTGCTGTGCGACCCGGTCCGCGTGAGCAACCTCGTGCTCCGAGGCCGTCCGCCCGCTACCGCGAGGGCAGCCCAGTGAGCAACGCCATCACCGACCACAACATTGCCGTACGGACGTGGCTCGTGAGGGCCGCACAGGATGAGATGAGCGCCCGTCGGGACTGGGCGAATCGTGGGGTGACGCTGCTGAAGTGCGGTGTTCTGTTCCGTGCCGTTCGTATGTCCGCCGGTCTGGTCCATGCGGCCGTCGGCACGACGGATCCCGCCGAGACGGACGAGCGTCTGCGCCGGGCGCTCCTCGGTGGACCTGTCGTGCACGACATGGCCGCCCGGAACTACTCCGTGCTGCTCCCGGCCTGTGCGGGCCCGACGCCTGCCCTGAAGCCCCATGCCCTGTAGCCCCCCGATGTGTGGTTCCTCGGCAGCGACTTCATCGGGCTTCCCGATCCCCGCCTGACGCGGGCCGGGGAGGGCCTCCGCTACTGGGCGGTGCCGATGAACGAATGCCTCGACCTGTGCTCTGGTCCGGCAGTGGCTCAGTTCGTGGAGATCGGCCGGCTTCGACTCCTTTCCGGACAGCGGGTGCAGGCGTGACAGACACCACCGAAGCCACCGCGACCGAAGGCAACGCGATCGACTTCGACGCGATCCGACATGCCGCCAAGGGCGTGCCGAAGTTCACCGACGACCAGGCCGACGAGGCTGCCGCGTGCGCCGAACGGCTGTGCGGGTACGTGAGGCAGCTCCTGGTCGTGGTCGAGACCTCGCCGCAGCCCGTTGGCGCGGACGCGGCTCACCTGCGTGAGGCGCGCGGGAAGCTGGTCCAGTGGGCCCGCGACACACTGGAGGGCGACGAGCCCACCAGCACCTTCTACCTCGAAAACCTGGCACTCCACTGCCGGCTGCTGGTGAGCCTCGCGGCCAAGGCGGCGGACCGCGTGGAGTACTGCTGCTGGTGCAACTCGTACAAGACCGGCACACGCGTCATCCACTCCGTCGAGGCCGGGACGGGTCCGGGCGCTGTGCTGTCCGCGTGCCCGAAGTGCAGGGAGAGCTACGGCCTGATCCCACTCTCGGAACGACCCGCCGCCGTGTAGCGGCCGGCCCCTCAGACCTCCGGTCGTCCACCGTCCCCCGTCGGCGGGCGGCCGGAGCCCAAGCTCTCACGTCCGGCTGTCTTCACGCACGCGTCTTCCCGCCTGCGGCCGGGGGCGGGGTTTCCCTGCTGGTCTTCGGAGGACCGTATGAGCGCACGACCGATCGGCACCGACGCGCAGGCCGCGTCCTGCTAGTTCAGGACGACCGTCACACACCCCTACCGGAAGGCACTCCTCCAGATTTGTGAGCCCTGCAACGAGCGGTGTCCACATGGACGGGCGCCGACCGGGTTCCCGTAGTAACCGGACTGAAGGAGACAGGCATGACCATCCCCACCCCGGAGCGGGCGCTTGAAGCGTTCCCGCTTTCCGCAGGCAGGCTTTCCTACAGCGCTGAGGAACCGTCTGGGCCGCGGACCCGGCCGTTCGTGCTGCGGTTCGCCCGCACCCCCGACTCGACCGGGGCCGCTGACATCCCGGCTCACTTCTATGACACCGATCGGCAGGTCAACCTGTCCTACGACGGGGGTCTGCTGACGTGTATGGCCAACACCCACAGCCCGACGGTGCCGGACGGCTCCACAACCAACCCGCCGCCGTTGGACGAAGGACCGAAGGACTGACCCATGTCTCTGCCCGTGCTGGTGATCGCGGCGAATGACGACTGGCCGACCGATCGAGTCGTGACCGAGCTGACCGGCCGGGGAGCCGAAGTGTTCCGCATGGACACCGCCGACTTCCCCCAGCAGCTGTCACTGACCGGCCGGATCGACCGTGCACACGGATGGAGGGGCGAACTGGCCACCGTGCACCGCACGGTGGCGCTGCCCCGAGTCGGCGCGGTGTATTACCGCGCCCCCGGGGCGTTCCAGTTCCTCAAGGCCATGACCGGACCCGAGGAGCGGTTCGCTGCCGCGCAGGCCCGCGCCGGACTCGGCGGCGTCCTGTCCGTGCTGGACTGCCGATGGGTCAACCATCCGACGTTCATGGCCCGCGCCGAGTACAAGCCGGTGCAGCTCGATGCGGCCCGCGCGTGCGGGCTGCGTATCCCGGCCACCCTGATCACGAACCGGGCGGATGCGGTGCGGCGGTTCGCCGCCGACATTTCCGGCCCGCTGATCTGCAAGCCCGTAGCCTCCCCGGTGCTGATCGAGGACGGCCGGCTCAAAGCCGTCTACACCCACCGCCTCACCCCGGACGATCTCGCCGATCTGCGAGGCATCGACACCACTGCCCACCTCTTCCAGGCCTGGATCGACAAGAGCCACGAAGTCCGCCTGACGGTCGTCGGCTCACGCATGTTCGCCGCCGAAGTACACGCCGGCAGCGACGCCGCACACGAGGACTGGCGAGCCGACTACGGCTCCCTCACGTATGCCACCACGACAGTTCCTCCCGACGTGGAGTTCGGAATGCGCCGTCTGATGGAACGACTCCAACTCGTCTACGGGGCAGCCGACTTCGTCGTTGACCCCGCTGGCCGGTGGTGGTTCCTTGAGGTGAATCCCTGCGGGCAATGGGACTGGATCGAGGGTGCCACCGGGCAGCCGATCGCCGCGGCCATCGCCGATGAACTGCAAGGAGTCTCCTGATGGAGTGGAAGAAGCACGCTGCCGCACTCGCCCGTACGGCGGTGCACTCCACGTCCCGCTGGTACCCGCCGGTCATGGCCACCCCTCGTCACCTGTGTGTGCCTCGCTGGTACGCCGCCGGCCCCGAAGGCTGGACACCCGTGGACGGCCCCGCGGACGAGGAAGCGTGGGCGCGAGGGGCGTACGGGGACCAGACCCTTGTGACCCGAGTCGGTCCGGTGCACGCCGACCACGCCCCCGACGGCGAAGCGGTGACCGGTCGGCCCACCTCGTCCAGCACCCTGCCGAGCCTCGTGGTCAAGATGCTCTCGTACGGGCGGCTGGACGAGAGCCGAGATCTCCTGGACGTCGCGACAGGCTCCGGCTACAGCGCCGCCCTCGCGTGCGCGCGGATCGGGGACGACCGCGTGACCACGGTGGACGTCGACCCCTATCTGAGCGAGGCCGCCGCCGAACGGCTCGATGCCCTCGGCCATCACCCGAAGGTGCTCACGCAGGACGCGGCCGCACCTCTTCCCGGCGAGTACGACCGGATCGTGTCCATGGTGTCCGTGCCCAGCGTCCCGGCATCGTGGCTGCCCGCGCTGCGGCCGGGCGGGCGCCTGGTGACCACGATCGCCGGAACCGGACTGATCCTCACCGCCGACAAGACCGACGACGGGGGCGCTGCCGGACGGATCGAGTGGGACCGGGCCGCGTTCATGGCCACCCGCACGAGCGAGGACTACCCGCCGTTGCTCGACGAGCTGTACAGGCAGGTCGGCGATCAGGATGGTGACGAGGTCACAGTGTCCCCGTTCCCGGTCCTCGACGTCATGCAGGCATGGGAGGTGTGGTCGATGCTCTCCCTCGCCGCCCCCGGTATCGAGCACCGCACCGGCACCGACGACGAGGGCGGCCGGATGGCATGGATGCTGCACCCGGACGGCTCCTGGGCGCGCGCACGCACCACCCCGGGCAGTCGCACCACGACCATCCACCAGGGCGGATCCCGCCGTCTCTACACCCTGCTCGAGGACATTCGGTGGCGGTGGATCGAAGCCGGTGAACTGCCCGTGTACGGGGCCCGGGTGACCATCACGCCGGACGGCGCGACCACTCTGGCCCGAGGCGGCTGGACCGTCACCGTCTGACCCGCCGGGGTTCCGGCGCCGGCACCGGCCCGGGCAGACTGGCACGACGAGCGGGGAGACGAGCAGGGAGGGGAAGCCCATGGGCAAGGATGACGAGCCGTTGGCTGAGTGGACCGCGCGCCGGGACGCACGCCGGCCTGCACCCGGCGACCGCAAGGCCGTCCCCCTCGGCGACGGCCCCGGGAGAGGCGGCCATGTCGACCCGGACGCCCCACGCGGGGTGCTGGAGTGGGACGGCCACCAGTGGACCCCCAGCGCCGTGGCCGACGACCAGGCCACGGCCGTACGGGAGACCGGTCCGTGGGACGCGGCGGGGCGGGTATGCCTCCCGCGTCTGGCCGCCCTGCCTCCCGCCCCGGAGCGGCCGTTCCGTCCCACCGAGGTGTTCCGCCGGCCTTGAGCCCCCGGAACCGTTGACAGCGGGCGTGTGCGGTCGGACACTCGGCACAGAATATCGTGAAGAAAAGTTCACCACGCGAACATGAATGCGCTGGGTGACCGTACCGCATGACCACGCCACTGCATGAAGGGAACGACCGATGCGTACCACCGTCGGCATCATCGGAGCCGGGCCCGCCGGGCTTCTGCTCGCGCGGCTGCTTCACAACGCCGGTATCGAATCGGTCGTCCTGGAGAGCCGCGACCGGGAGTACGTGGAGCACCGGCAGCGTGCCGGGATCCTGGAGCAGGGGACCGTGGACGTGCTGCGCGCGGCCGGGGCCGGTGCGCGTATGGACCGGGAGGGGCTCCGTCACGACGGCATCGAGTTGCGTTTCGATCGGAAGCGGCACCGCGTCGACTTCCCCGCCCTCACCGGCGGCCGGTCCGTGATGGTGTACGCGCAGACCGAGGTCTGCAAGGACCTCATCGCCCTTCAGCTCGCCGAGGGCGGTCCGTTGCTCTTCGAGGCGGAGGCCTTGGCGGTGGAGGGCGCCGACAGTGGCAGCCCCCGCGTTCGGTTCCGGTATCAAGGGCGTGAGGACGTGCTGGAGTGCGATTACGTCGTCGGGTGCGACGGGTTCTGGGGCGTGGCGCGTGCGGCCGTCCCCGCTGAGCTGACGCGGGTGTTCGAGCGGGCCTATCCCTTCGGGTGGCTCGGCATCCTCGCCGATGTGCCGCCCTCCCACGACGAACTGGTCTACGCACGCCACGATCGCGGTTTCGCTCTCCTGTCCATGCGGTCTCCGTCCGTCTCCCGGCTCTACCTCCAGGTGCCCGAAGGCACCGACGCCGAGGACTGGAGCGACGAGGAGATCTGGGACGAGCTGGAACGGCGCTTCGAGACCACCGACGGCTGGCGGCTCGACCGGGGGACCATCACCCAGAAGTCCGTCACACCGATGCGGAGCTGGGTCCATGAGCCGATGCGGTACGGACGGCTGTTCCTGGCCGGGGACGCCGCGCACATCGTGCCGCCCACCGGCGCCAAGGGGCTCAACCTCGCCGTCGGGGACGTCGTGACCTTCGCGCGCGCACTCACGTACGAGAAGGAGACGGGGTCGGCGGAGCTGCTCGACGCCTACTCCGAGACCTGTCTGCGCCGCGTCTGGCAGGCCGAGCGGTTCTCGTACGACATGACGACCCTCCTGCACCGGACCCCGGACGCCACCCCCTTCGAGGACCGGCTCCAGGTGGCCCGGCTGGATCGGATCGCCGGCGCCCGTTCGGCGGAGACCGACCTCGCCGAGGGGTACACGGGCTTCCCCCTGGAGTGAGCTGGAGAGCGACCGGAGTGAGGGGCCGTCACCCGCTGGTCAGGGGGCGGTCTCGGGTCTGTACCGGGTTGGTCCCGGTATCGGGGCTTCCTGGCAGGGAATCAGGGGGGCGCGTAGCGTGTTCGCGACAGGACGAGGGAAAGATCCTCCCCAAGCACTAGGGTCAATCCTTTGCCCACCTATTACTCTTGAGCCCAAGGCCACGCACAGTGTCCATGGAGGAGTGAAATGAGGAGCAGCAACCCGGTCTTCTCGCGACGGGGGTTCAGCCGCGACAACGGCTACGCGGGCTTCAACACCGCGCCGCAGGCCGGGGGCACCGCTGTCGGTACGCAGCCGGGCAACCCGTACGCGGGCCAGCAGGCCGGCAACCCGTACGCGACCAACCCGTACGCCCAGCAGGACCTTCAGCACGGCGCACCGCCGCAGGCCCCGGTCTCCACCGGCCGGATGACGATGGACGACGTCGTCATGCGGACGGCCACCACGCTCGGTGTGCTGATCGTCACCGCGGCGCTCGCCTGGGCGCTGCTGCCGGTGGACGACGCGAACATCGGCCGGTCCTACGGCATCGCCATCGGGTCCGCTCTGGTCGCGATGGTCCTGGGCCTCGTCCAGTCCTTCAAGCGCAAGCCCTCGCCCGCGCTGATCGTGACGTACGCGGCGCTGGAGGGTGTCTTCCTCGGCGTCGTCTCCAACGTCGTCGACAACCGCATCGCGAGCGGCGCGGCCATGCAGGCCGTGATCGGCACGCTGGCGGTCTTCGCCGCCGTACTCGTGGCGTACAAGGCGGGCTGGATCCGCGTCAACCGGCGCTTCTACGGCTTCGTGATCGCGGCGGCGCTCGGCTTCATGCTTCTCATGGCCGTGAACCTGCTGTTCGCCGTCTTCGGCGGCGGTGACGGCCTCGGCTTCCGCAGCGGCGGCCTCGGCATCCTGTTCGGCGTCATCGGCATCCTGCTCGGTGCGTGCTTCCTCGCCCTCGACTTCAAGCAGGTCGAGGACGGCATCGCCTACGGCGCGCCGCGCGAGGAGGCCTGGCTCGCCGCCTTCGGCCTCACGATGACCCTCGTCTGGATCTACCTGGAGTTCCTGCGACTCGTCGCCATCCTCCAGGGCAACGACTGATCAGGTTTTTGGATCAACGGGTCCGGCCCCTGTCGCTCACGCGGCAGGGGCCGGACCCGTTGTGCGGTGCCCTTGGCTCAGTTCAGCGTGTCACCGGCCAGGGCGAGGTTCTCGATGGCCGCGAGACCGTACAGCGCCGTGGAGTTGGTGCTGATCCAGGGGGCGTCGGTGCCCGCGTTGAGCACGGTGGGGCCGTTGACCGGCGTGGTCGTCCACGGGGTGCTCGCGTCCGGATAGCCGTCGCCCGTGGTGAACTTCTTCCAAGCTCGGGCGGCCAGCGCGGACTCACCGGTCAGGCTCGCCGCGTACGAGTCCAGGCGTGAGTGGCCCTGGACCAGGCTCACCTTGAAACTCGCGCCGTAGCGGGCCTTCTGCTCGGCGGAGGTGGCGTTGAAGTAGCGGCAGTAGTCCAGCCAGGCGGCCCGGAAGCCCGGGATGTCGCTCTCGTCGAGTGCGCCGATCAGCTCGGCGGCGAGTTCGGGCAGGCCGAAGCTCGCGGAGAGGTGCGAGACGGCGATGACGGGCGCGGTCTGGATGGCGAAGGCGCCCGTGTCGAGGTCGTACAGACCGCTGCCCTGCACGAAACCGTTGGGCTGGGCGGCGATTGTCGAGGCGCTGGCCAGCAGCTTCCTTCTCGCCGTCTGCCATTTGGGGCCGCGCCGCTCCCACTCGGTCCACCAGGCCCAGCCGAGGCCGCTCCAGTCGGTGCCGAAGCCGATGGACAGGGCATGGCGGTCGCCGGCGGTGTAGCCGTCGGTGCGGACCTTGCGGTTGGGGTCGAGAGTGAGGAAGGTCCTGTCCGCGTCGACCTGGGCGTGCATCAGGTCGCCCGTGCGCTCGTCGGCGGTGAGGTAGTAGAAGAGGCGGCGGTAGACGGGCGTGGAGATACGGACCTGCTTGGCGCTGTCACCGAAGTGCTGGACGCCGTGCCGGGTGCCCAGGCCCGCCCATTTCCCGAGGTGATAGACGTCGACCTCGCCGGTGTGACGGGTCATGGCCTCGGCGAAGCGGTAGATGTCGGCCCGGCCCGAGCGCAGATAGGCGAGCCAGAGCCACAGGTCGGTGGACAGCTCGGAGTTGTCCCAGCCGTAGCCGCCGACGTCGTAGGCCCAGGTGTGGCGGGCCGGATCGTAGGTGTGCTGGACGTCGCCGTAGTCCAGGAAGCCGTACCAGCGGCGCTGTTCGCGCTGGTCCCGGTAGTAGGTGAAGAGCAGGTCGAGACGGTCCTCGAGCTGCTTCCTGGCGGGAGTCGAGCGGTCCACGGGGGACCAGAGACCGGCGAGGACGCCCGCCTTGTGCAGGGTCTCGGGGGCGGCGACGAGCTGCGGCGGGGCAGTCAGCGCGTCCTTCTGCGCGACCAGTGCGGCGGCGGTGGGGGTGGCGGCGTTGGCCCACAGGTAGAGCTCGGAGGTGCGGGCGATGCCGTACGGGGTGCCGAACCCGGGTTCGTAGTCCTCGTAGGTGATGTTGAGCCCGGCGGTCTGCTCGTCGTAGGTGTCCTGGCCGAGGCCGTCGTGGTAGAAGCGCAGGTCGAGCGGCTGGGCCTCGGGCGACCAGAGCCACAGGGTGACGGTCGCCTCGTCGGAGGTGGCGCCGCGGATGTCGAGCTGGGCGGGGTGCTTCTGCCAGAAGTCCCGCAGGCCGAAGGAGAGCCCGCCGCCGGCCCCGCCGATGTAGCCGAAGCCGGGGGCGCGGGTGCCACCGGTGGTGTGGATCCAGCCGTGGCCGGCCTTGGTGCGCTTACGGACGGTGAAGCCGTCGGCCGACAACTGGGCGAGGGAGTAGTCGCCCCAGGTGGGGACGTACTGGAGGGCGGAGGAGACCCGGGTGTCCCAGGTCGAGATGTCCGGCAGCCGCTCACCCTTGACCTGCGCGGCGCGCACGGCCGGGCCAGGGTCGCGGCGCAGACCGGTGACGCCCTGGACGGCCTCGGTGAGGAAGCCGTCGTCGGCGCCGGCCAGGCGGACGTGGCGGTTGTAGAGCTCGTCAGTGAGGGGGACGCGGATGCGCAGGCCCAGGCCCTTGATGAAGTCGCCGCCCGCCTTGCCGGCTCTCTGGCTGCCGTCGTACGTGATGGTGTGGACGACGCGGATCGCCTCGGACCCGGCGTACAGGTAGAGGCGGAGGACGAAGGGCAGCCAGGAGCGTTTGCCGCGCTCGTGCTCGCCCTCGATACGGATGACGGCGCGCACCGGTCCCCGCTGCTCGACGGTGACGGAGTGGACGCGGCCGGTGCCGCCTCCCTGATCACCTTCGCCCACCCCTCCGACTCCCGCGCCGCCGCCTGGACGGCCGGCACCTACGTCATCGGCTCCTCGACGGCCTCGGCCTGGCCCGCCTACCAGTTCAAGGAGATCAACCAGGGCCTGCTGGTCTCCTTCACCCTCACCGCTACCCAGGCCGCCACCGACCGCACCCTGCGCATCGGCATCACCACCGCCAAGGCGAACGGCCGTCCCCAGATCACCGTCAACAACACCTGGACCTCCGCGCTCCCGGCCGCGGCCCCCGAGCCGTCCACCCGGACCCTGACCGTCGGCAACTATCGCGGCAACAATCACACGTACGAATACGTCATCCCCGCCGCCCAGCTGCTGACCGGCACCAACACCCTGCGCATCGGCGCGGCCAGCGGGTCGGCGGGAGGCGGGGGCTACCTCAGCCCGAGCTACGGCTTCGACGCGCTCGACCTGCTCTGAGGGCGGGGCCCGTAGGCAGCAGGCCGTAGGGCAGTGGAGAGGGCCCCGGGGTCACTTCCGGGGCCCTCTCCGTGGTGTCGGTGCGCGGCTTTCTCCCTCACAGGAACTTGCGCGCGGCCCTCCTCAGGTCGTACTCGTGAATGATCGCCTTGGCGTGGCCGTACGCGAGATCGTGCTCGTGACGGAGCCAGCTCACCTTTTCCTCGAAGCGGAAGAGCGAGGGGCCCTCGTCCACGGTGCGCAGCCAGTCGGCGACCTCACGACCGGTGCACTCGGGGATGCGGGCGAGCATGTTGCGGTGGGTCTCCTCGGAGAGGACGTGGGACATCGGCGCCTCCGGACGCAAAAGGGATGTAAGCCGGTCCTTCATGTCACCGTGCCTGTTCGTTGGGCCGTTGGCAACAGTGCCGCCACGACGGTTAGTCTCACGGCGTGCTGGATACCTCGTCTTTGACGCTCGCAGTGGATCACTTCGCCGAACGGTTGCGGGCGGCGCCGCAGAGCCGGCTGCAGCGGGGAGCCGCGGCCGAGGCGCTGGGGCTGGCCAGGGAGTTGGCACGGCGTGCCCAGCTTCTGGAGTCGCCCGGCGACGAGCCCCGGGTGATGCCCGACGTCGGCATGTTCGCCGCCGCGGACCAGGTGACTCTTGCCGCGCACGATCTGGCGCTCGTCCTGCGGAACGAGGGGGAGCTGGCCTCGGCGCTGGCCCTTGTCGCGGAGGCTCAGCAGCGGGCCGCGGTGTAGGTACGGCGGCTGCGGCGACGTACGGCTACAGGGAAGCTATGACCCTGTCCGCCAGTACGTACACCGTCTCCTCGCCGCATTCGAAGGTCAGGGCGTAGGCGCCCGAGATGCCCGAGCCGCCGAGGAGGACCGGGGCCTCGCCGGAGCGCAGGGCGGCGGAGAGACGTTCCGCCGTCTCGCGGTGGCCCGGGGTCATGCAGAGGGTCGTACCGTCGGTGAAGACGTAGACGTCGAGGGTGCCCAGCGGGCCCGGGCGGACGTCGGACAGGGCGGTGCGGGACTCGGCGAGCTCCTCCAGGCAGGCGACCGTGCGTTCGTGGTCGTTCACGACGGGCGACTGGGCCGGGACGAAGTCGGGGTGCGAGGGGTGCCGGCGACGGGCGGCGGCCAGTTCGGCGGACTCCCCGGCGAACTCGTCGGCGTCCGTGCTGGGCTCGGTCACCGGCTCCAGGGACTCCAGGCCGGCGAAATCCGCCGGGCGCGGCAGGAACAGCTCGCTGTCGGGGAGGCCGAGCAGCGAGGGCGCGTCGGAGGCGTCACGGGCCTCCTGGGCGGCCCAGAAGGCACGCGCCTCGGCGAGCTCACGCTCCCGTTCCTCGGCGAGCGCCTCGGCCACGGCGGCGCGTATCCGGTCGGTGTCGCCGGATGTACGGGCCTGCGGCACGAGACCGTGCGCGCCGACGGCGAGACTCTGGGCGGCGAGCTCCGCGTGCAGGGCCGCGATCTGTCGGCGCAGCCCCAGCAGGGTGCGCAGAACGGCGACGCCCACAGCCGTGGTGACGGTGGCTGTGGCGAGCAGCAGAGCAAGAGGGACAGCGCTCACTGACGTACTCCCGGTTCAAAGTCGGCCCCCGACTTCCTACATCAGCTTGAAGGATGGACTAACCACCTGTCAGTGCGTAACGTCACGAAACGGACAGGACTTTGGGCCCGGGGGTGGGTGTCGAACCTACTGTGACCTGCGCATATACCCCGCCGGAGCGAGATAGGTCACATCCTGGGGGAGATTGGATCACAAAACAGCCCAGAACCCCGTTGGTTACGGGGCTCCGGGCTGTTTTCTCACGCAGCGCGTTCGCTCGACTACCGAGGCGATTCCGCCGGTTGGGGATCCTCGGGACGGCCTGGGTCGCCGGGTCGGCGGCCGGTGAGGTGGGTCAGCTCAGGCGCTCGATGACCATCGCCATGCCCTGGCCGCCGCCCACGCACATCGTCTCCAGGCCGAACTGCTTGTCGTGGAACTGGAGGGAGTTGATGAGCGTGCCGGTGATGCGGGCACCCGTCATGCCGAAGGGGTGGCCGACCGCGATGGCGCCGCCGTTGATGTTGACCTTCTCCAGCGGGAGGCCGAGGTCGCGGTAGGAGGGGATCACCTGGGCGGCGAACGCCTCGTTGATCTCGGCCAGGTCGATGTCGTCGATGGTGAGGCCGGCCCGGCGCAGGGCCTGGCGGCTCGCCTCGACCGGGCCGAGGCCCATGATCTCGGGGGAGAGGCCGGAGACACCGGTCGACACGATCCGGGCCAGCGGGGTGAGGCCCAGCTCGCGCGCCTTGGTGTCGCTCATGACGACGACGGCGGCGGCGCCGTCGTTCAGCGGGCAGCAGTTGCCGGCCGTGACCAGCCCGTCCGGACGGAACACCGGCTTCAGGCCCTGGGTGCCCTCCAGCGTGATGCCCGCGCGCGGACCGTCGTCCTTGCTGACGACCGTGCCGTCGGGCAGCGTCACCGGGGTGATCTCGCGCGCCCAGAAGCCGTTCTTGATGGCTTCCTCGGCCAGGTTCTGCGAACGGACCCCGAACTCGTCCATGTCGAGGCGCGTCACGCCCTTGATGCGGGCGAGGTTCTCGGCGGTCTGGCCCATCGAGATGTAGGCGTCCGGCACGAGACCGTCCTCGCGCGGGTCGTGCCAGGAGGTGCCCTCCTGCTCGGCGACGGCGGCCGTACGGGCCTCCGCCTCGGCGAAGAGCGGGTTGTGCGTGTCGGGCAGCGAGTCCGAGTTGCCCTTGGTGAACCGGGAGACCATCTCGACACCGGCCGAGATGAAGACATCGCCCTCGCCCGCCTTGATGGCGTGCAGCGCCATGCGGGACGTCTGGAGGGACGAGGAACAGTAACGGGTGATCGTGCAGCCGGGCAGGTGGTCCATGCCCATCTGTACGGCGACGATCCGCCCGAGGTTGTTGCCCTGCTCGCCACCGGGCAGACCGCAGCCGAGCATCAGGTCGTCGATGTCGCGCGGGTCCAGCTCGGGGATCTTGGCCAGCGCGGCCTGGATGATCGTGGCGGTGAGATCGTCCGCGCGCAGTTCCTTGAGGGAGCCCTTGAAGGCGCGCCCGATGGGGGAGCGGGCGGTCGAGACGATGACGGCTTCCGGCATGACGGCTCCATTGGCGACGTGGGTGTAAAGCGGAGTGTGCGGACTACGCAGACCTGCTTGGGAAGTTACCCGTACGTATGGCCTCGGTCACGGGTGTGGCGGTGTGACGCGGGCCGCACTTTTCTAAGCGCTTGCTCAGGGGAGCCCGGGGGGTCGGGGGAGTCCCGCCGAGTCGGTCGGGACCCGGCCCCTGCTCTCCAGCCACTCCCAGTACACACCCGCGCGCCGCGCCTCGGCCCAGTACGCCTTCGTGAGCGTCTCGTGCAGCGCGGGCGCGTGTTCGGCGAGGGGGCTGCGGGCCGCCCACACCAGCCGCTGTCGTATGTGCATCGGGTCGCCGGTCAGCGGCCGTACGACGACACCCTCCCGCTCGGTCACCAGCGGGTGCGCGAGGGCGACCCCGTGCCCCTGCCCGACCAGCGGGAACACCACGCTTCCGCTCAGCCGCTGCACCCGGCGCGGGGTGAACCCGGCCCGTCGGCACGCGGCCCGGAACTGCGCCCGCATCCGTACGTCCTTGTACTCCCCGGTCAGCCAGGGCTCACCGGAGAGCGCGGCGAGGGGGATGTCGGGCCGGTCGGCGAGCGGATGCCGCTCCGAGATCAGCACGAAGATCGGGTCCACGGCGACGAGGGCGTCGCTGAGTCCGGGGCGCGGGGCCAGCTCGTACTCCGGGTAGTCCACGACCAGCCCGAAGTCGAGGCGGCCGGTGGCCAGCAGTTCGAGCTGCTCCTCCTCGGTGTCGCAGGTGTGCAGGGTGATCTCGGCCCGGGGGAGCAGCCGGCGCGCGGTGGTCACCAGTACGGCGGTCAGCGGGCCGGGGACCGAGCCGAGCCGTACGGCGGTCAGGTCGGAGTCGCCGGGCCCGCGCTGCCGTACGTCACGCATGAGATCTTCGTGGGCCGTGAGGATGCCGTGCGCGTGCGAAAGCACCATCGCGCCGAACGCCGTCGGCCGGGAGCCACCGCCGTCCCGTACGAACAGGGGGCCGCCCAACAGCCGCTCGATGCGCTGGAGTTGGGCCGTCAGCGCGGGCTGGGTGAAGCCGAGGACGGCGGCGGCACGGGTGATGGAGCCGGTGTCGGCGATGGCGTTCAGGACGCGTAAGTGACGGACCTCCAGATCCATAGCGCGATGTTATGGGCGGTTGGGAGTACCGGGAAGATCGCGCCGGGCGGAAAGTCGGTCGCTACCCGAGTCACCACCGTCACCACCGCACCAGTGGAGGCCCTATGTCCCGCATGTCCCGAAGACTGAGCGGCGCACTGGTAACCGCCTTGTTGGTACAGGGAGTTGTGGCGAGCACGCCGGTCGCCGCCGCGACGGGCGAGCCCGCCCCCTCCGCCTGGACCTCCGGCACCGGACGGCAGGCCGTCACCCACACAGTCACCCTCGTCACCGGCGACCGTGTGAACCTGTCGGGCACCGCCGTGGCCATCGAGCCCGGCGCGGGCCGCGAGGCGATGGGCTTCCAGCAGTTCGAGCGCGACGGCCACCAGTACGTGGTCCCGAACGACGCCCTGCGCCTGGTCGCGGGCGGGCAGGTGGACCGGCGGCTGTTCGACGTGACGGGCCTGGCCGCGGACGGCTACGACGACGCCGCCACGGCCGTACTGCCGACGATCGTGACGTACACCGACGCGGCCCTCGCCCGCCGCAGCCTGCGCGCGACCCACGGCGCCCGCGTGACCCGCACCCTGCGCACGGTCGACGGCGCGGCGGTGGCCGTGGAGAAGAAGGCGGCGGCCGGCTTCTGGGCCGGTGTCACCGCCGGTACCGGTACGAGAGGACTGCGGACGGCCGGCGGTATCGCCAAGCTGTGGCTGGACGGCAAGCGGCGGATCAGCCTCGACAAGAGCGTGCCGCAGATCGGCGCGCCCGTCGCCTGGCAGGCCGGGTACGACGGTACGGGTGTCACGGTCGCCGTCCTGGACACCGGTGTCGACGCCGGCCACCCGGACCTGGCCGGGCGTATCAAGGAGGCCGTGAACTTCACGGACGCGCCCGACACCGACGACAAGGTCGGCCACGGCACCCATGTCGCCTCGACGGTGGCGGGCGGCGGTGGCAAGTACAAGGGGGTCGCGCCCGGGGCCTCGCTGATCGTCGGGAAGGTGTGCGTCGACCGGAACTGCGCCGAGTCGTCGATCCTGGCCGGTATGGAGTGGGCCGCGCCGCGCGCCCGGGTGATCAACATGAGCCTCGGCGGCGACGACACCCCGGGCGAGGACGTCCTTGAGGAGGCCGTGAACAAGCTGACGGCGCGGACCGGTGCCCTCTTCGTGCTGGCCGCGGGCAACGACGGCAGCGCGGACGGCTCGGTCGACTCCCCGTCCACCGCCGACGCCGCGCTCTCCGTGGGCGCCGTCGACAAGCGGGACGTGATGGCCCCCTTCTCCAGCCGGGGCCCGCGTGAGGACGGCGCGATCAAGCCGGAGATCACCGCTCCGGGCGTCGACATCGTTGCCGCCCGTGCCGTGCACGCGAGCAGCGAGTACGTGGAGGTGGAGCCCGGCTACACCTCCCTCTCCGGTACGTCCATGGCCACCCCGCACGTGGCCGGGTCGGCGGCGCTGCTCGCCGGGCAGCACCCGGCCTGGCGGGCGGCCGAGCTGAAGGCGGCACTGATGGCGTCGGCGACGCCCACTCCCGGCGCCAACGTCAACGCGCAGGGCGCGGGCCGGGTGGATGTGGCCCGCGCCGTCCACCAGGCCGTCCTGCCCACGCCGGGTTCTCTGCCCCTGGGCACCCAGCCCGCCCCGGCCGACGACGACGTACCGGTGGTCAGGACGGTGACGTACCGCAACGACGGCACCGACCCCGTGACGCTCGATGTCACGGCGAAGGTGACGGGCCCGGACGGTTCGCCCGCCCCGGCCGGCATGTTCGAGGTCAGCCCGGACAGGGCGACCGTCCCGGCGGGCGGGGCGGCCACGGTGACGGTGACCGCCGACACGCGCGTGCCGAGCGACTCGGGCGTGTTCGAAGGCGCGCTGGTGGGGGTGGACTCGGCCTCCGGAACCTCGGTGCGCGTACCGCTCAAGATCGCCAAGGCCGCGTCCGTTCACAAACTGACGGTCAGGGCGTTCGACCGCACGGGCAAACCGGCGTCGTCCTACTGGACCGACATCACGAGCCTGGACGGCTCGGTCTACCGCTTCGTCTACAACCCGTCCGGCTCGGGCACGGTCTCCCTCCCGGAGGGCCGCTACACGGTCGACGCGTCGGTCATCACACCGGCGGACGACAGTACGACCCTGCTGGTCCGCCCCAGCCTCACGGTGACCGGTGACAGCGAGATCGTCCTCGACGCACGCAAGGGCACGCCCATCTCGGCGACCGTCCCGCGCAAGGACGCGAGCCTGCGCTTCGCGGCGGCCGGCTTCCGCCGCGAGACCACCAACGGCATGGGCTTCGGCATCCGGGCCACCGCCAACACCTTCGGCAAACTGTTCACGGCCGCGCTGGGCGACGACGTCGGCCCCGGGGAGGGCACGCTGGTCGCGGACGTACGCGGCTCCTGGGCCAAGAAGGGCGCGGACGGCACGTACAACGACTCGCCGTACGAATACGTGCTGGCGTGGTTCGAACGGGGCCACCTGCCGACGAACTTCAGCCGGGTGGTCAGGCAGAGCGAACTGGCGCAGGTGACGCACCGGTTCCACTCGGTGACGCCGTCGAAGCCGGGAGCGCCCTCGCGGGCCTTCCTGTACCACTTCGGCTACCCGCCGGAGAGCGGCACCGCGATGTCGGCGGGCGCGATCTGGTTCGACAACCCGGGACGGCAGACCGTCTACTACAAGGCCGACGACGTCACGTGGCAGTCGCGCTACACCCAGAACGCGCCCGGCGGCACCTTCCAGACCCAGTTCTGGTCGGACGACGCGGTCTACGAGCCCGGCAAGCGCTACACGGTGACCTGGCAGAAGGCGGTCCCCGGCCCGCGCTTCAGCGGCCTGACCTTCGTCGCCCGTGAGGGCAACCGCCTCTCCTTCAACGTCCCGATGACCGGCGACCAGGCGGGCCACACCGGCTACTCGGTGTTCGACAGGAGCAAGGTCTCCCTCTACCACGGCGACCAGAAACTCGTGGAACTCAGCTACCCCTGGACCGACGCCTCGGGCTCGGTCCCGGCGGCCGAGGCGACCTACCGCCTGGAGTACTCCGCCGTGCGCGGCGCGTCCGACGGCGCCTTCGACATCGGTACGAGCGTCAGCGGGTCGTGGACCTTCCGCTCGGGCGAGACGAGCGGGCGTACGGCGGCCGGTCTGTCGGCGTTCGACTTCGCGCCGGCCGTCGACCGGACCAACACCGGGAGCCTGTCGGCTCTGCCGATGCGGTTGCTGAGGCAGCCGGGGGCGACCGCCTCGGCGGTGCGGTCGGTGTCGGTGGACGTGTCGTACGACGACGGGGACAACTGGCGCGAGGCGCGGCTGGTGGAGACCGGACGGGACGCGTGGGTCGTGGAGTTGCCCGAGGAAGGGCGGCCCGAGGGCGGGGGGTACGTGTCGCTGCGGGCGAGTGCGGGGTTCGCTGATGGGGGCGCGGTGGACTACCGGGTGATCCGGGGGTACCGGGTGAGGTAGGGCACAGAACGGCGATCGACCCGGCACCTTGGCCAAGGTGCCGGGTCGACAAACCGCCTGAACCGGTTGACATCTGAACAATCGTCGGAACGAAGTAACCAGCCTCTCCCGCCACAAGGGCCTACTCCCGGGTTCCGGTTGCCTATGCTGAGCGCCCAACTGCTCCGCAGGGGAAGGGGACCGGGTCGGTGGCTCTGCGCAAGGACGACCCGAGCACGCTCGGCGGCTATCGGATAGTGGACCGGCTCGGGGCCGGCGGCATGGGTGTGGTCTACCGCGCCCAGTCCCGCTCGGGGCGCGAGGTCGCGCTGAAGGTGGTGCACGCGCAGTACGCCGAGGACAGCGTGTTCCGCGCCCGCTTCCGGCAGGAGATCGAGGCCGTCCGCAAGGTCAGCGGCGCCTTCACCGCCCCGGTGCTGGACGCCGACGCGTATGCCCCGCGCCCCTGGATGGCCACCCAGTACGTGCCCGGCCCCTCGCTCTCCGCCCGGATCCGCGCCGACGGCCCGCTGCGCGGCGCGGCGCTGCGGCACCTCGCACTCGGGCTGGTGGAGGCCCTGCGGGACATCCACCGGGCCGGAGTCGTGCACCGGGACCTCAAACCCGGCAACGTCCTGATCGCCGAGGACGGCCCCCGGGTCATCGACTTCGGGATATCCCGGGGCGCCGAGAACCTGACCCTCGCCCTGACCGAGACCGGGGAGATGATCGGCACCCCGCCGTTCATGTCCCCGGAGCAGATCACCAACGCCCGGTCGGTCGGCCCCGCCTCGGACGTCTTCTCCCTCGGCGCCCTGCTGACGTTCGCCGCGACCGGCCACGGCCCCTTCGACGCGGAGACCCCGTTCGTGACGGCGTACCGCGTGGTGAACGACGAACCGGCCCTCGACGCCGTCCCCGAACCACTGCGCGCGGTGCTGCTCCGCTGCCTGGTGAAGGAGGCGGCGGACCGGCCGGGACTCGACGAACTCGCCCTGCGGTTCGCCGAGGTCCTGCCGGAACCCGTCCCGGGCGAACCCGACACGATGTTCCTGGGCCCGACGGGCCCGGGGACCGACGACCAGACCTTCGCCCTGCGCTCGGGGACGGCGTCTTCCGGCCGTTCGGGTTCGGAGACGTCCTCCGGCCGTCACCAGCGCCGAGAGCGCCGGCAGCAGCGCAGACAGCGCCGACAGCGGCTCCCGGCGGTGCTGGTCGGCGTGGCAGCCGTCACGGCGATGACGCTCACCGGCTATCTCCTCTTCGGCCCGCTGACGGGCGACGGCGCCGCGCAGGGCGTACCGGGGGGCGACCGCTGGGCAGGCCTCCCGGCCGACTGGAAGCCCTGGCAGACCACCGTGTCCAACAACGCGGAGACCGGTGTGCGCAAGGCCCCGGAAACGAAGGACAGCTTCCCGTCGCCGTCCTGTCTGGTGGACCGGGGGGCCGTGTACTGCGGGGGCAGCGCGCTCCTGCCGGAACGGATCGACGGGGCCACCGGCCGGACCCTGTGGCGCGCCGACATCAGGCCCGGCAATGCCCCGGCCGGGCAGTACGTCACGTCCATCCTCGGCGCGTCGGACGGCGTACTGGTCGTACAGCTCCTGGTCACCGACGCGAACGGCGTGACGCTGTCGCAGACCGTCGTCGCCCTGGACGGCGGCACCGGCCGCACGGTCTGGAGCCGCCAGGTGACCAACGAGAGCAGGGGGTCGGTGTACGCGGCCGGGCTGGTCTTCCTTCAGGAGGACGACGTCCGGTCGGTGACCGTACGCTCGGCGCGCGACGGCACGGCGCGCTGGAAGTTCACGCTGCCCGCGCAACGCGAGTGCACGTTGACGGCGGTGGCGGACCGCCCGTACGCGGAGTGCGTCGCGGAGACCGGGAACGGGGCCGGGGCCGGGGGTTCCGGCGCGGCGGATTTCCTGGTCGTGGACCCCGCGGGCAAGTCCGTACGGCGGCTGACGGCGCCGTCCGCCGGGAGCAGCTTCGTGGGCACCCTCGACGGGCGGCTGGTCTTCGCGGAGACGGACATCGACGCGAGCGCCAACGGCGCCGACTCGCTGTACACGTCCGTCGTACGGATCGACCCCAGGAGCGGTGAGCGGAAGGTGACCGAACTGGACGGCGGCGACGGGTACCGGGGGAACGTGACGCTGGGCGGCGGACGGCTCTGGTTCTCCCGGTCCGGCGGGGCGGTCACCGCCGTCCTGCCCAGCACGGGCAAGCGCGTGTGGGAGAGCCCCACCACCCTCGAATCGCCGGGGACGATCACGGCCGACAGCGGCAGCGGCACGGTGTACATGGCCACCGGCAGCGGCAGGGTGGCGGCCCTCGACGCGGCGAAGGGCACCGTCCTGTGGGAAACGACCTCACGCGCCGACCTCCCCCTCTCGGGCGGCCAGCCGACCGTCCTCCTCAACGGCGGCGCCCTGGTGGTGACGACCACGGACGGCACGGTCTTCACGCTGGACCCGGCGGGGCCGGACCGGAAGGCGGTTCTGGTGAGGTGAGGACGGGCCGGGGGCGAGCGCGGGAAGGGGCGAGCCGACCGGCAGGGTGCCGATGACCGACGCCCGCAGCCGCTCAATACACTCCGACGATGAACAACATACGGTGCAGCCAGTGCGGTGCGGTGGGGCTGGAGCCGGGCTTCGTCGAGGACTCCGGACAGGGCGCTCAAGGGTTCTCGCGGTGGATCGCGGGGCCCCTTGAACGAGGCCCGTTCGGCGGCGCCAAGAGGATGGGGCGACCGCGCTGGCAGATCGACGCCTATCGGTGCCCTGTCTGCGCACACCTGGAACTGTTCGCCGCGCAGCCGGACTAGAGGCTGTCCCGGCGATCGCGGGCGGAGCCGGATGACGAGTGCTGCTGCGGCGGCGATGGTGCCGAGGCGGACGCAGGCGTGCACTCCCCTGGCCGCCGCCGCCGATAAATTGGCTGTCCGGCGGCCGGAGCGCCGTGATACACAACCGCCGTGCGAAACAACTTGGAGTTCCCCGAGGTCCTGCGGCTGATCGAAGACCGCTCGGCCGCGTTCCGCGCCGCGATCGCATCCGCCCCCGACCTTGACGTCCAGGTCCCGACCTGCCCGGACTGGACGCTGCGCGAACTGGCGCAGCACCTCGGTGACGGCCGCCGCCGCCAGGCCGCCATCGTCGCGGCCGGCCCGGGCGCCGAGCCCCCGGCGAGGACGGACCCGAAGGGCGCCCCGACCGCGCCCCGCGACCGCGAGGCCCTGGACGCCTGGCTCGACGAGTCGACCGAGCTCATGCTCGACGCGATGCGCGAGGCCGGCCCGGACCGCGGCTGCTGGACCTGGTGGGGCCGCTCGCAGGCCCCGGAGACCAGCGGAGCCGTGGCCCGGCACCAGATCCAGGAGATCGCCGTCCACACCTACGACGTCCAGCTCACCCAGGGCGCCGCACTGCCGCTGCCGACGGACGTCGCGGTCGAGGGCGTCGACGAGTTCCTGACGACCGTCTCGGCGACGACCGTCCCCTGGCCGTTCAAGCCGGCAACCATCGACCTGCATACGACCGAGGGCCACTCCTGGCGCCTGACCCTCAACGCCGACGGCGTCCGCTGCGACGACCTCGCCGCCGACGCGGAGCCGGGCGACATGGCGATGCGAGGCACAGCGAGCGAACTGGTCCTCTACTTCTACGCGCGCGTCCCGCTCGATGGCCTGGAGCTCACCGGCGACACCGAGCCGATGGAGCAGCTCGCGGACTGGGACCCGAACGAGTAGAACGCGCACCCTGGCGGCGCGGTGGTGTACCGCTTCGCCGCGGACGTGGTCGTGTTCGCGGACGCCGACGCCTTGATCGAGGCGGACGCGCTGTACTGGATGCTGTTGCAGCCGGGGAGCGACCTGGACGAGTTGCTGGCGATGGGCGCGGTCAAGGCCCGCAGTCGGGCCCGGACCGTGCTGGAGCAGGTACGCAAGGCCATCGGGATCGGGTGACCGCACTTCGGCTTCGTCGCCCTGGTCATCCCCGAAGGTGAGCCGGAGGTGGTGCAGCGGTGACCGGCCACACCACCCCGTCGCTACGGGGGACTCACGCAGCGGAACGACGTGTCGTTGTCCTTCATCGCGGCGTTCGCCGCATTCCGCAACGAGGGCGCCGCGCGCTCGAATGGGCTGGTGAACGCGGACCCCTTCAGCTCGTACCGTCCGGTCTCCTCCTCGGTGGAGCACCATTCCCAGGTGTTCCCGCACAGGTCGAAGACTCCGTACACGCTGGCTCCGGATCGGTAGCGTGAGACGGGAGTCGTCCTCCCTATCTCGGCCTCCCCGACATTGCACTTGGCGGCCGTGGGCTCGTCCCCCCAGGGGAATGTGCGGCCCTTCGAGCCGCGGGCGGCCTTCTCCCACTGCTGGGCGGTGGGCAGTTGTTTGCCGCACCAGCGGGAGTATGCGGTGGCGTCGTGCCACGTCACCCACACCACGGGGTGGTCGAACAGGTCATCGGGGCATCGGCCGTTCGGCCAGTGTCGCGGCGGCCGGTGGCGCGTGGCGTGTACGAATCGCGCGTAGTCGAGGTTGGTCGTCGGGTAGACGTCGATGCGGAAGCCGTCCAGCCAGGTCGGCGTGTTCGCCGGGCCGGACAAGTAGATGCCTTCCGCGACCAGCACCATGACTTTGCCGTCCATGGGGTGCTTGACGGTGCGTGGGTCGCTGCGCAGGAGTTCTTCGGCACGCTCGTCGTGCTCGACGGCGGCCCTCTCGGTGAGGAACTGCGCGAACCGCTGCTGGACGACGGGGGCAGCACGAGCGAGGAGCGTGTCCAGGGCCTCCTGAGTGCCGGGGAAGGGAGTGATGGTTTCTCCCCGGCCCTCCCAGGTGGTCAGTTGTCGTTGGCTCACGGGAACCATGGCGGCGAAGTCGCGCTGGTTCTTCCGCATGGCGGTGCGTAAGAGGAAAATCTCGCGTCCGGTCCACCTATTGACCCCCGTCATGCCGGCGCTCCTTTACAACTCCTCGCCGCGGACGGAGAGGTATGTCTCGCGCAGCATGCTCAGCACCGGGTGCTCGACCTCCATGGGTGTGTCATCGATGGCCGAGAGGGAGCGGACACCGATGGAGGTGTTGGTGGCGAAGGCAACCGGCATGGCCTTGGCCTCGTCGAGGGTGACGGAAGCGACCTTGTACTCGGTGCGTTGCTGGAGCAGCGCCGCGGTCACGCCAGGCAGTACTGGGCCTTCGGGCCAGATGATGGTGCCGTTCTCGTCGATGAAGCCGACGTTCCACGTTCCGCCCTCGGACACCCGATTGTCGGGGCCGTAGAACAGGGCGTCGTCGAAGCCCTTGAGCCGTGCCGTGCGCCGGACGTGGAGGGCACCGAAGAGGCCGCAGTGCTTGACCTCGGGAAGGTCACGCTCGTACTGCACGCTCATCGCGGTCAACGGCGGCGGGGGAAGTTCGCCGGCTGCTCGCACGGTCACCAGGATCTGCGGATTGGTGGCGCCTTCGGGGTGCCCCATCTCGACCATTGGGTCGAAGTGGGTGACGCGGACGACGCAAGGACCCTCCTGCCCATCCAAAGCCCTGCCGACCAGGTCACGGACTCGACTGGTGTCCACGTCCGCACCGAACACGATCCTGCTGTCCCGTACGAGTCGCTCCAGGTGCAGGGAGAGACCGCGGACACTGCGATCGGCATCGACGCGCATGGATGTGAAGTGCCCGTACGACGTCAGCGCCAAGGGAAGCAAGTGCTCGGCTGTTGCGGGCTGTTCGTTCAGTGTCGCCATGTCCCTCAGCATGTCAGCCCCTACGTGGCTGTTGGCACCCCGTCGCGGGTTACTGACGGGTCAACGTCGTCAAGACTTCCTTCCCTCTTCCATCCTCCTGCTGTTCTCTTGTCACCATCCGGATACGTTCGGTGACAGGAGAGGTGGCGAGACCTCCGCGCAGAGCTCTGCCCTCGACCGGTCTTCGCCGTCACGAACCGGCCCACTGATCCGCACCCCGAGGTGATCAGCCCCAGCGCCGTATGAAACGCCTGCCCCGGCTCCCCGTGTGCAACCACAGCTTGGGGCGGGTCTCCTGCCCGGCGGCCCGGACGACTTCCGTTCCAGGTCGTTGCGCAGGTACACCACCGCCCTCCGATTGGAGCCTCATGCTCACCACCCCCGAGTTCACCAGTGTGGAAGGCGCCTACCTGGCCCTTCTCCGGCTGGCGGCCGAGGACGCCGAACACCACATTGCTGCCCGCGGTAACGAGGCCAGCGAGGTCATCGGTGTGGGATTCCGCCTCACCGACCCCCGCCAGCGCCTTCCCTATCTGTCTGAGCGCAAGGTGAACCCGGTGTTCCAGTTCGCCGAAGCGCTCTGGTACCTCGCCGGACGCCGCGATCTGGAGATGATCGGCTACTACGCGCCGTCCATGCGCGCCAGCAGCGCCGACGGCATCCACCTCGGCGGATCTGCGTACGGTCACACCCTGTTCAGCCAGGCCGACGGCGCCCAGCAGTCCCCCTTTGACCAGGTGATGCGGCTGCTGCAGAGAGAGACGGACAGCAAGCGCGCCTACATGCCGGTGTTCGCGGCGCACGAACTCAGCGACCGCGACAACCCCGACGTCGCGTGCCTGGCCGGCCTCCACCTGCTATTGCGGGACGGGCAACTGCACATGGTGTGCAACATGCGTGCGAACGATCTCGACTGCGGCCTGCTGTCCGACGTGTTCTCCTTCACGATGATCCAGGAGTACACCGCCGTCCAACTCGGCCTGCGCCCGGGAACGTACACGCACTTCATCGGCTCCGCTCACGTCAACGACCGCAATGCCGAACGCGTCAAGCGCGTCCTGGACGAGGCCGACTCCCGCCCCGCCGTGCCCTCCTTCGAGTTCCCGGAGATGCCGGCGAGCACCACCGTGGCGACCATCGCCGACGTACTGGACCACGAAGAGGCACTGCGCAGGAACGAGGTCCAGTACAGCGCCGACCACATCCGGAACCTGGGCCTGGAACCGTACTGGCAGCAACCGGTGGTCCTGTTCGAGCTCTACCGGCAGATCACGCACGACCAGACCGCGGCCGTCGCCCCCGACCTGCTTGCCGCACTCGATCCGGGCCTGCGATGGCTCATGGCCCGCAAGTGGCCGGTCTGCGCCGTTTCCCCCGAGGGGAGTGTGCGATGAGCGGGAACGGAAGGCCCATGAGCGGCGCCGTGGCGGAGGGCGTCGACTTCGAGCGCTGGGCGGTCGTCCTGTGCAAGCCGGACGCTGTGGCACGCGGTCTGGTAACCCGAATCCTGGGAATGGTCTCCGATGCGGGTTTCGCAGTCTCGGACCGCATGGACGTGGTTGCGCAGCCGTGGCAGCCGCACGTCGTGTACCGGGACATGCTCGCCGACACCGGTCGCCGGAATCTGCGTGACCTGCCTGCCTACATCGATGCCGCGTACGCGAACCGGACGGTCGCCGTCGCCCTGGCGCACGGCGAACCCGGTATCCACGCCAAACTGCGGCAGCTCATCGGCCACACCGACCCGACCCGGGCGGTGCCCGGCACCATCCGCGGTGACCTCGGTGATGACAGCCTTGCCGTGGCGAATGCGGAGAACCGCCTCATCCGCAACCTGGTCCACACGTCGGACGATCCGGCCTGCGCCCGCCGCGAGTACGGCACTTGGTGGGGACCCGGCCGCAGGCTGCTGGAGTCCGACTTCGACACCTGCTCCGTGATCCTGTGCAAGCCGGACGCGGTGGAGCGCGGCCTGGTCGACGCCGTACTGGAGCGGATCGAGGCCGCCGGCGTCTCCGTTCGTCGCCGGACCGACGTCACGGTGCAGCCGTGGCAGGCCCATGTGCACTACTGGGATCTCCTCGTCGACGCCGACTACTTCCCCGACCGCGATATCCCCGCGTGCCTGGACGATGCGTACGCGGGCAAGAAGGTCACGGTCGCGCTCGCGTACGGCGAGCCGGGCATCCACGCCCGGCTGCGGCAGGTCATCGGGCATTTCGACCCGATCCGGGCCGCCGCCGGCACGATCCGCGGGGACTACGGCAACGACAGCCTCGAAGCCGCCCTCGCGGGGCGACGCCTGGTGCACAACCTCGTCCACACGTCGGACGACCCGGATGCGGCCCGTCGTGACTTCGGGACCTGGTTCGGCGCCGACCGCCGCCTGCTGCTCACCTCTCCGGCCGGCGTGCCGCGCCAGCCCACGCCCGCCGACCGCTGACCCCCATTCCCCTGGAGGTTCCCCGTGACTGCGCCCATCGTCGCCCGTCGCCCGCTTCCGTTCCTGACCCCGGCTCAGATCAGCGGGCTCAAGCCCGGACTTGCCGATGTGATCGAATACCGCAAGTCGGGCCTGTCGGTAAACCACATCGTCGGCTGTCCGCTGGAGTGCGGATACTGCGTCCGTCACCTGTTCGACAACTTCAGCATGAAGACCCCGCGGCGGCTGATGAGCGACGTGGCCGCGGTCGCCCAGCTCGTCAATCACCCGTACTTCCGGCCTCACAGGACGCCGATTCAGCTTCTGAACCGGGCCACCGACCCGATGCTTCCGCAGGTCAAGCCGCACGTCTTCGCGGTGCTTCGACTGCTCGATCAGCAGGGCCTGACCAACCACGTTCTGATCATCACCCGGTGGCGGGTGAGCGCTGAGGACTGCGCTGTCCTCAACTCCTTCGAGAAGCTGCGGCTGACTGTCCTCGTCACCCACTCCGGCATAGAGCACCCCGCCATTGAGCCGGTGAACTCCTCGATCGCCGCCGACAGCCTGCGCACGCTGTACGAGCACGCCGAGCGGTACAAGACGGTGCTGTACTGGCGGCCGATCGTGCCGGGACTCAACGACTCCGACGAGCACATCGAGCGGGCCCGCGAACTGTCCCTGCACGCGCACGCCACGGTGTTCACGGGCCTGTTCTTCCGGGAGGAGATGGCCGCGTACTACGAAGAGCATGGGCTGCCGATGCCGTACGAGGGCACGGCTCGGCGGAAGATCATGCCGGAGGACGCGGAGCAGCGAATCCTGGACGCCTTCGACTCGGCGCAGTCCCACGGAGGAGCGCCGTGGGGGGTCTTGTTCCGCAAGACGAGCTGCGGGGTCGCCCACGCCCACGGGGAGGCCGACTACAACGGCCATTACGGGGTGCGGGAGTTGTGCGACATCTGCCCGCCGGAACAGATCGCCCTGTGCGCGAGGGCGTGGGTCAAGCCCGATCTGGCAGAGGTCACCCGCGAAGCGCACGCCCTCGGGGCGGTCGGCGACGTTGAGGTCAACGACCGTGCCATCGTCGTGGAGGGACTGGACGAGCCGCCCCGCTACTACCTCCAGCACGGGTTCGGCTACCAGTGTCACGACCGCGCCAAACCCCACCTGTACCGCCAGCACGGCCGGGCCCCCATCGGCTGGGAGGCGGAGAACGGACCCGACACCCCGTGAACGACTTCTCCTCCTGGCCCGCGCTGCTCGTCGTCGATGTCGAGGGCAACGGGACCAACCCGCCTGACCTCGTCGAGATCGCCGCACTGCCCGTACGCGCCGGACAGCCGGACACCAGCGTGGCCGGGGCGTGGCTGATCCGCCCCGCGCGGCCGGTGACGGCACGCGCGGCCGGCATCCACGGCCTGACCAACCCCGTCCTCGCCGACAAACCGGCCTGGGCGGAACTCGCCGACCAGGTGCACGACTTCCTCGGCCAGGAGTGGATCTGCGCTCACAACGCGCACGTCGACTACCGGGAATTGCTCCGACACCTTCCTGAGTGGGAGCCGGCCGGGGTCATCGACACCCTTCGCCTCGCCAGGGCGACCTACAAGAACTTGCCCTCGTACACCCTCGACGCCCTGATCGAGCACGTGGCGCCAGACCTGTCACAGGCCCCGCTCGTGGGCCGACACCGCGCGACCTACGACGCCTACGCCACGGCGCAGCTTCTGCTCGCCATGGCTGACCACTACGAGACCTGGGACCAGGTGGTTGCCGCGGCTGTGCCGCCCGGCCTGCCCGGCGCCCCCGAACCAGAACAGGAACCCACCCTGTGGTGACCACCGTCCGGCCCATCCGTATCGGGGTGCTCGGCACCCACTCCACCGGCAAGACCATGCTCCTGCGGCGTATCGAGATGGAACTGCGCGCTCAAGGGGTCGCCGTGGAACGCACTGGCCGTCTCGGCAAGCGCGCCGCAGCGGCCGGCCTGCCGAAGATGCAGCACCACACCGTCCAGTCCACCGAGTGGATCATCACGCAGGGCATCGCCGACGAGATCGGCGCGGCTGCCCGCGGCGTCGAGGTTGTCCTCCTGGACCGGGCCGCCCACGACGCCATCGCCTACTTCCACGCCGCGCTGGACTACCGCGGCGGCACCGTTCCCCGGCTGGAACGCGAGCGCCTTCTCACCCTTGCCGCCACCCAACTGCCCAAGTACCACCTGCTGTTGGCGACGGTCCTCGACGAGAGTCTGCCGGTCGACACCGGTCACGACTACGACGCCCGCTACCGACGCCTCGTCGACCGGCACGTGCACCAGCTCCTGGACCGCGACGGCATCCCCCACCTGCAGGTGACCAGCGACCCCGACAACCAGGCCCACATCGTCGAAGAAGCCGTGCAGAGCTGTCTGAAGGAGAGCCTCGTATGACCTTCACTCCGCCTGGGGGCACCATCACCATCACCATCGCCGGGAAGACGGTGTCGCGGCTCGGGTTCGGCACCATGAGCCTGACGGGCCCCGGCACCTGGGGCGACCCTCCGGACCGCGACGCGGCGCGCGGCATGCTCGTCCAGGCCGTGAACACGTACGGCATCAGCCACATCGACACCGCCGACGGCTACGGACCCCACACTGCCGAACATCTGATCCGTGACGCGCTCTACCCGTACCCGGACCACGTGTTGATCGCCACGAAGGTCGGCATGGTCCGCCCCGGGCCGGGCCAGTGGAAGCCACTCGGTAATCCCTTCTACCTGCGGGCCTGCGTGGAAGCGAGCCTGCGGCGTCTGAAAGTCGAGCGCCTGGAGCTGTGCTACCTGCACCGCATCGACCCCGAGGTGGATCTCGACGACCAGATCGATGTCATGCAGGCCTTGCAAGACGAAGGCAAGATCGGGCACATCGGCCTGTCGAAGGTCACTCCCAGCCAGGTCCACCAAGTCGGCGAAGAGCTGACCATCGCCGCGGTGCAGAACGTCCTCAACACCACCGACCGCTTCGACGATGTCGTCGAGCTGTGCGCCGAGTTCCGCATTCCGTACGTGGCCTACCGCCCGCTCGACGCCGGCCGCCTCGCCAGTGCCAACGGGCCGACCAAACCGCTGCAATGGCTCCTCGACTACGGCAGCCACGTCGCCCCCATCCCCAGCACCAGCCAGCCGCGCCACCTCGCGGAGATCGTGGCTGCTGTGGAGGTCGGCGACTGATGTCGACCATCACAACCGTCGTACCAGCCTTACGCAGCGACGACCCCGATCCTGCGCGAAGGACTGCTCCGTACGAGAACTGGCGCCCCCCCAATCATCGGTGTCAGTGTCCTGGTACCCGTCGCCGCGCATGAACTCGCCCTCGCTTGCGTGTCAGGCAGGATGCTGGTGCTGCCCGCGGGGGCAGTCGAACACGACCAGAGCCCTGAAGAGGCCGCGCAGGCGGTCCTCACTGGCCTTCCCGATGGGCTGCCGGTGCGGCGCAGAGTCGCCGTCGACCAGGTGCAGATGTGGCGCCGCAAGGTCATCACCCACATCGTCGTGACCGCTCCTCTCACGCGTGGACAGGCGGAAACGCTCACCTACCGCGACCCTCGTGCCGAGGTGCGCGTCCTGCCCACCGTGCAGGCTGTCGCCGCCTTGCCGGAACGCGCCGGCGCCCGCGCTCTGCTCGGCCTACAGGCCCTCGCCATCGGGGCGCTGGTCTACGTCCGCGATGGCGAGATTCAGCGACTCGAATCCGTTCCGCCCCTGTAGTGCCGAACACCACTGGTGGCCCCCGGCGCGCTCGCTGCACCCAGGGCCACCGCACCCGCTCGCCGTTCTCCGAACAGGGCTCGGCGTTTCCCTCTACGCAGACGCAGTACGGAGCCCGTGAGCCATGTCGACGTGCGTGCCTACCCCTTGCCGCTGGGGGCGTCCTCTACGAACGAGCCCTGCCCAAGCACCGTGCGTAGCCTGCCTTCCGCTCGCAGCGCGGCCACGGCCTTCTGGATCGCCGACGCCACTACGTCGAACTAGGCGGCGAGATCCACCACGGCGGGGAAGCGCGCACCGGGAACATACGTGCCCGCGTCGATCCTGCGGCGCAGCTCACCGGCGAACCGGGTCCATACGGGTTTGCCCCGGTCGAGGTCCATGGCTACTGCTCGTCCTGCCCGTTGTCGATGCCGGGCAGCTGTTCGACCACAAACGATCCGCGCGCTCTCACGGTCACGAGCAGTCCGCGTTCCCTCAGGATGTCCAGCGCCCGCCGGACCGTGTTGGAGCCGACGCCGTACTCCTGGGACAGGATCATCTCGCCGGGCAGGCGCGACCCTGCGGCGAACTCACCGGTCCGGATCTTGTTCTCGATGATCTTCGCGAGCTGCTCGTAGTGGTAGGACGCGGCGGCAGGATTGATCTTCTCTTCCACGCACTCGAACGTAAACGTCCGGCAACTTGCGTGCATCCTCGAAAACTGTCAACTGCTGTCAACCACTGCCGTCCACTGTCGAGCGCTGTCGAAAGTGGTTATGGTGACTGCGGTAAGCAAATGGAGCAGGCGAGACCCCCGCGACTGTGCGACCAGTCCGGGGGCGTGGCCCTCAACCGTTGGGAGGTTGACGACATGCGCGAGCGTAGCGCGGCCGTACTCATTGGGGTGTTGCTGCCCCTGATGGCCTGGATCCTGCCGGGGACAGGCAGACGGCGACAGGCGGCTTCGGAACCAGCCAGGACCGTCATGACCTGCGAGAACGTGCAGTACAAAGGGCATTTGATGGACCTGGTTCCGTTGCGGCAGCGGTCGCCGTACAGCGCCGACACGGCTCTCCTTGACGGTTCCGCGTCCCGGCTTTCGCGGCCGTACCTGCCCCACCTCGTCGACCAGGCAACGGAGTTGACCGTAGCGTCCCACGCGGCTCGCGTGCGGCCGTACTGGACCGCGCGCGAACGTCTGACTCGGTGGAGCCGTCGCGCTGTGATGGTTCTGGCCGCTGACTTCCGCGTCAGCCTCGACATCCGGGACATTCACTCCGTGCTGGACGGGGTGAGTTCCCGATGACCGGCGGACGGGTCGGATCCGCCGTACGGCAGGCCGAGTTGCCCATGCTGCGTGCCTATCGGCTCTGGTTCGAGCACGCCCGCAAGTGCGACGACTGCAAGCGTGTCCGCAAGGTGCAGGACGGGTGCGGGAGCGGGCAAGGGCTGTGGGACGACTATCGGCGGGCGTACGGCGGAGGTGTCGGATGACCGCCGAGCCAGCCAGCCTCACCGGCGCGACCGACAAATGCGGGACCGTCCGCGCCTCCCTGTTCTACGGGGCGCCGATCCTCAGCGAGAGCGGTGCCTGTGGGCTCCCCGAGGGGCATGAGGGTGACCACCAGGATTCCAAAGGTGCACGCTGGGGGCTCATTCCGCTCGTCGGGGGAGCGGACCTCGGCGGTGAGGGGAAGGGGCTGCCGGTGGCCCACGAACCGGCCGGGGCGGCTGAACCCCCGTACCGTTCCCCCCGCTGTGTCCTGAGCCGGCACCCGCACTGCCAGGACTCCGAGCCCCGCGACACCGGCGTACCCGGTGTGCGCTACCTCGTGTGTGCCTGTGTATGTCATCACCGGGTTCGGGCCGTGGCCCCGGCGGAGGAAGCTCGTAGCTGAACTCGACGGCCGGGCCGTGAACGGTTGGGGAGCAGGGTGTCGCACGCGCACCCCGCTCCCCAACTTCCGTTTCGAGCCGGGCTCTTCACAAGGGGCGTGTAATCCAGGTCACAGGAGCCGAGTGCAACGCGGGGCGGGCCCAACGGCTTTCCCTACGTATAGGGGAATGGCCGGATGAGGGGAGGCGCGGATGGAGCACCGTCAGGCGGAGAATTTCGATCGGTGTCGGCGCCCGTAAGGCCGGTGGACGCCTGGTAATGGGGGCCACGCCGACTTTTTCCGGCCGATCATCCGTAGGCTCTGACCACAGTACGTCCGTGGGTGACAACGTCATGCCTGCGGTAGGACACGAACCTGGATAGGCATGACAACATCGATGGATCAACTTCCGCTCCGCACCCCGCTGTCGGCGCACCACCGGGAGCCCGTCCTGGACGTGGTCGTGCCGGTGTTCAACGAGCAGGCGGATCTGGAGCCGAGCGTGCGGCGGCTCCACGCGCACCTGCGGGAGACCTTCCCGTATCCGTTCCGGATCACCGTCGCGGACAACGCCAGTACCGACGACACCCCCCGGATAGCGGCTCGGCTGGCCGCCGAACTGCCCGAGGCGGAGTGGCTGCGGCTGGCCGAGAAGGGCCGGGGCCGGGCCCTTCAGGCCGCGTGGGCGGGATCCCGGGCGCCCGTGCTGGCGTATGTGGATGTGGATCTGTCCACCGATCTGAATGCCCTGCTGCCGCTGGTCGCCCCCTTGATATCCGGGCACTCCGACATCGCCATAGGCACCCGCCTGGCCCGGGGCTCCCTGGTGGAGCGCGGCCCCAAGCGGGAGGTCATCTCCCGCTGCTACAACATCCTGCTGCGCTCCACCCTCTCCGTCGGCTTCTCCGACGCCCAGTGCGGATTCAAGGCCGTACGGCGCGATGTCGCCGAGCGGCTGCTGCCCCTGGTGAAGGACACCGGGTGGTTCTTCGACACCGAGCTGCTGGTGATCGCCGAGCGGGCCGGGCTGCGTATCCACGAGGTGCCCGTCGACTGGGTCGACGACCCCGACAGCAGGGTCGACATCCTCGCCACGGCCCTGGCCGATCTGCGCGGCATCGCCAGGATCGGCCGGGACCTGGCCCGTGGCAAGCTCCCCACGGCCGCGCTGAGCAGGGGCGCCGACGCACCAGCCGACGCACCACGGGACGGCGGCCTGTTCGGCCAGTTGCTGCGCTTCGGCGCCGTGGGAGCCGTCAGCACCGTCGGATACGTACTGCTGTACGCGGCGCTTCGGAAAGTGGCGGAACCGCAGGCCGCCAACGCCCTGGCGCTGCTGGTCTGCGCGATCGCCAACACGGCCGCCAACCGGCGGCTCACCTTCGGCGTGCGCGGCCGTGACGGCGTCCTGCGCCACCAGAGCAAGGGCCTGCTGGTCTTCGCGGTCGGCCTGGCCCTCACCAGCGGGTCGCTCAGCGCGCTGCACCACTTCGCGCCCGGCGCCGCGCGTGCCACGGAGGTCGGGGTGCTCGTCGCCGCCAACCTGGGCGCGACCGTCGTCCGCTTCCTGCTCCTGCGCGCATGGGTGTTCCCCGGCCGTCGCCGCCGACGAACGGAGTCCACGGCCGTATGAGCTCCATGAACCCCGTGAACCCCATGAGCCCCATGAACTCCAGGAACAACGCGACGCAACCGGTGGGCCGTCCCGACCTCGGTTCTTCCTGGGCCTCCGCCTCCGTCGTCGACGTTGACGCCGACTCCGGGCCGGGCGACGAGGCCCTGGCCCCGCGTCTGCGCCGTACAGTCCGGCACCACCTCCCCGTCCTCGCCCTCTACGGCGTGACGAAGCTCATCGGCTTCTCCGTCTTCATGTATCTGCTGGACTCCGCCGGGGAGTTCCGGAAGAAGAACCCGCGCTTCGGCGGCGGCGCCCACGCCTGGGACGTGCTGGCGAGCTGGGACGGCTGGTGGTACCAGCAGATCGCCGCAAACGGGTACGACCCCGCGCTCGTCCACATCCCCGGTGCCACCGGGATGATCACCGTCCACCAGAACTCGGCGGCCTTCTTCCCGCTCTACCCCGCGACGATGCGGCTGGTCTCCGAGTGCACGGGCCTCGGACTGTACGGCGCCGGAATGCTCGTATCGGTCGTCTGCTCGTTCGTCGCCGCCCTCGGCATCTACGCCGTCACCGTCCGGTTCGGCGGCAGGCGGGCCGGGCTGGCCGCGGTGGGACTGTGGGCCGTGTGGCCCGGTTCCGGCATGGAGTGGACGGCGTACTCCGAGTCCCTCTACATCGCCCTCGCCGTCTGGGCCTGCCACGCCGTGATGACCGACCGCTGGATCACCGCGGGCATCCTCACCTTCACCGCCGGCCTCAACCGCCCCACCTCCGTCGCCCTCATCGCCGCCCTCACGGTCGCCGCGCTGCTGACCCTCTACCGCCGCGGGGCGAACCAGGCAGGTCCGTGGATCGCGATGCTGATCGCGCCGCTCGGACTCGGCGGCTATCTGCTCTACGTCGGCAACGAGATGGGCAACCTCGGCGGCTACTTCGCACTCCAGAAGGGCGGCTGGGGCCACACCTTCGACTACGGCAGGCAGACGCTCGACGTCTTCACCTCCATCGCGGTGGGCCGCTTCGACTACCTCTACGCCTACCGCTTCGAGGACACCATCGGCGTGGTCGTCGTCCTGCTGGACCTGCTCCTCATCCCCCTCCTGATCCGCCTGCGCCCGCCGGCCGTCCTGATCGTCTTCACGATCCTCACCCTCACCCTGATCCTGAGCAGCCAGCAGATGTTCGGCAACGTCTCCCGCTACCTGCTCCCCCTCTTCCCCCTGCTCATCCCACTCGCCGTCCGCATGCGCACCCTCAGCCTGCCCACGCTGTTCACCCTGCTCGGCATCACGGCTGTCGCCTCGGGCTCGTACGCGGGGTACGCGCTCTTCGAACTGGGGATTCCGTAGATCCGTGTTCCGTGAAGACGCCGGTCAGGTCAGGCGTCGACGGCTTTCGCGATCAGCGCGGCCGCCTGTACGGGCGTGAGGTGCGTGGTGTCGACGACCTCGGCCTCGTCGTGCAGCCAGGTACGGGCCGCCTCCGCGTAGGGCGCGAGGTATTTGAGGCGGAATGTGGAGTTGGGGCCAACGACGGTGTCGTCCGCGATACGCCCCCGGAGGGTGTCCTGGTCGGCGTGGAGGACGAAGTGCCGTACGGGGATGCCGTGTTGGGCGAGGCCCGTGCTGATCTCGCGCCAGTACTCCTCGACCAGGACGGTCATCGGGATCACCAGAGTGCCGCCGGTGTAGTCGAGTACGCGGCGCGCGGTCTCCACGACAAGTGGCCGCCACGGCGGCCAGTGCTGGAAGTTGTCCGTCTCGGGCAGCCCCGGCGAGATGTCCATGAGCGTCTCGCCGACCTTCTCGGCGTCGAACACCCGTGAATCCGGGATCAGTTGCTGGACGAGCGGACTGGTCGTCGTCTTGCCCGAGCCGTGCGTGCCGTTGAGCCATACGATCATGGGAGCGACGCTAACGCTCCGCAGGGCGCCCGCGCTGCCCTTGCGGTCGGGCTCAGGTCGCGGATGATTGATCTCATGACCGTTCCGGACGCTGTCGGCGACGTGGACCATGACCTGGACGTGGACGTACTGATCGTCGGCGGCGGGCCCGTCGGCCTCACCGCCCGGGTCCTGCTGGAGCGCTGGGGGGTACGGACGCTGCTCGTCGAGAAGCGGGCCGAGCTGTCGCCCTTTCCCCGGTCGCGGCTGGTCAACGTGCGGTCGATGGAGATCTTCCGGCAGCTCGGGCTCGCCGACACCGTCGCGGCCCGCGCCTTCCCGCCGAAGTACGGACGTATCCGCTTCCGGGACACCCTCCTCGGCCGCGACTTCGCCACCGCCGCGATGATCGGGGTCGACGCGCCGGTGCCCGAGAGCCCCGTGACCGGCGTACTCACCTCACAGGACCGGCTTGAGCCCACCCTGCTCGCAGGGGCGGACGCGGTGGACGCGGAGGTGCGGTTCGAGGCCGAGGTCGTCGATCTCGTCGACGTCGAGGAGGCGGAGTACGTCGTCGCCCGGATCGTCGATCACCGGCGCGGTGTCCAGATCCGCGTCCGCGCCCGGTACGTCCTCGCCGCCGACGGCGCCAACTCCACCGTCCGGGGACTGCTCGGCATCGGCACCGCCGGTCCCGGTGCGCTCGGGCGCGTCACCACCGTCGTCTTCGACGCCGACCTCACCGCCTGGTCCGCCGCTCAGCCCGCCGGGGTCTACGCCACCGCGCACGGCATGTTCCTGCCGCTGTACCCGGAGGGCGGCTGGGCCTGGCTCGGGCCCACCCCCGAGGACACCACCGGGCGCGCCGACTGGGCCGGCCTCGTCTCGCGCGCCCTCGGGCCCGACGGACACGGCGTACGGGCCGACGTGCTGCGGGTCCAGCACTGGACGACCACCGCGTACATCGCCGAGCGTTTCCGGCGCGGGCGGGTCCTGCTGGCCGGTGACGCCGCGCACGCGCTGCCCCCGTCCGGCGGTCTGGGCATGAACGTCGGCATCGCCGATGCGCACAACCTCTGCTGGAAACTGGCCGGCGTCGTCCAGGGGTGGGCGGGTGCCGGGTTGCTGGAGAGCTACGAGCCGGAGCGGGAACCCGTCGCCCGTCTCAACCTCCGCCAGGCGGTGGCCAACGCCCAGCTCATGTCCCAGGCGCAGGAACGGCGCCGCGAGCAACTCCGGGCAGGGGCGGGCGCGATGGCCTCGGGCCCGGTCGAACTGCCCTGGTCGGAGCGGTACTTCGCGCAGCTCGGGCTGGTGCTCGGGGTCGCCTACGACGCCGACGCCGACCCCGACGGTGACCCCCACGGTGGCGGTCGCGCCCCGGGCGAGTTGCCCGAGCCCGGCACGGACTACGTTCCCACCGCCGAGCCGGGGCACCGCATGCCCCACCTCTGGCTGGCGCCCGGCCGCTCCACGCTCGACGCCCTCGGCGAGTGGTTCACCCTGTTCACCCCGGACCCCGCCCACTGGCAGCCGCAGGTCACCTCATCCCGGGCCACCTCGTCCGGGCTGCCCCTGCCCTTGCGCGTCGAGGCCCTGCCCGCCGGTTCCGCCGATTCCGCCGACCTGTTCGGCCTCGGGGCCCGGGGCGCGCTGCTCGTCCGGCCCGACGGGCACATCGGTGCTCGCTGGGCCGGAGAGGCGCCCGGCGAGTTCGCCCTCCGGGACGCCCTCGGCCGGATCAGCCGATCGACACTCAACTCGACGTGGTCGACGACGTAGGGGACGGGTCCGTGGCCGGTACCCGCCGCCTGCGCCTGCGCTTGAGGAGTGCCCAGGGGCCCCTCGGGCCCGTCGGCATGGCCGCCGTGACCTCCGTGCCCGGCTCCGACACCGCCTCCACCGCCGCCCGCGCCACCGGCAGGAAACCCTCGCGGCGCGACACGTCCGGACGCTCCTCGTCCGCCGGCCACAGGCCCAGGGCCGCGCACACCGTAGGGAGCACCGCCATCGCCGCCGTCGCGTAGCCCTCCGCCGAGGGGTGGAAGTTGTCCGGGCCGAACAGTTCACGCGGGTTCGCCTCGAACTCGGGGCCGAGCAGGTCGCCCAGCGACACCGTGCGGCCCCCCTGCTCCACGACCCCGATCGTCTGGGCCGCCGCCAGATGCCGGGACGCCCGCCGGGCCAGCCAGCGCAGCGGCTGCTGGACCTGCTCGACGGTGCCCAGGTCGGGACAGGTGCCCACGACCACCTCCGCGCCGGCCGTGCGGAGCCGACGTACCGCTGACGAGAGGTGGCGGACCGAGCGCGTCGGGGGCATGCGGTGGGTGACGTCGTTCGCGCCGATCATGATCACGCAGATGTCGGGAATCCGGCCGGAGTCCGAGACGGTCAGGCCCACCTGCCGGTCCAGGTCGTCGGACTGGGCGCCGGGCAAGGCCACGTTGAGCAGTTCCACCGGGCGTTCCGCGAACGCCGACAGACCGGACGCGAGGAGTGCGCCCGGGGTCTGGCGGGCCCGGTGGACGCCCTGGCCGGCCGCCGTGGAGTCGCCCAGCATGACGAGTCTGATCGGGGGCTCACCGGAGGCCGTGTATCCGCGCCCGTACAGGCCGTCCGCGCTCGGCGCGTGCGGACCGCCGCCGTTTCCCACCTGGCGTCTCGCCAGCCGTACCTCGGCCAGCACCAGACCCACGGCCGCCGCGCTCATCAGGCCGATCCCGCCACCGCCGTACGCGGCCCCGGCCGCGATCCGACGGGCCACTCTTGCCCTGGACATGCTCGTCATGCGTCGCCGCCACCTCCTCGTAGCCGTACAACCACTCCTTGCCCCGAACCTGCCGTCCGTCAATCGTGACGTGAGGTGAATGAGGGGGTGGACCCTTAGGCTGGCCGCACCAATGACAACCACTTTTATGTGCGGCAACCGGAGACAACGGTGCAATTCCACGACTCGATGATCAGCCTCGTCGGCAACACCCCGCTGCTGAGGCTCAACAGTGTGACCGCGGGCATTCAGGCGACCGTCCTCGCGAAGGTCGAGTACTTCAACCCCGGCGGATCCGTGAAGGACCGCATCGCCCTGCGCATGATCGAGGCGGCGGAGAAGAGCGGGGAGCTTCAGCCCGGCGGCACGATCGTCGAGCCGACCAGCGGAAACACCGGGGTCGGGCTGGCCATCGTGGCCCAGCAGAAGGGCTACAAGTGCATCTTCGTCTGCCCTGACAAGGTCTCCACCGACAAGATCAACGTGATGCGCGCCTACGGCGCCGACGTCGTGGTCTGCCCCACCGCCGTCGACCCCGAGCACCCGGACTCGTACTACAACGTGTCCGACCGGCTCGTGCGCGAGACGCCGGGCGCCTGGAAGCCCGACCAGTACTCCAACCCCAACAACCCCCTCTCGCACTATCACTCCACCGGCCCCGAGCTGTGGGAGCAGACCGAGGGACGGATCACCCACTTCGTGGCGGGCGTCGGCACCGGCGGGACCATCTCCGGGACCGGGCGCTACCTGAAGGACGCCAGTGACGGGCGCGTCCAGGTCATCGGGGCCGACCCGGAAGGGTCCGTGTACTCCGGGGGTTCCGGGCGGCCGTACCTCGTCGAGGGCGTGGGCGAGGACTTCTGGCCCACCGCCTACGACCGGACCGTGGCCGACGAGATCGTCGCCGTGTCCGACAAGGACTCCTTCCAGATGACCCGCCGGCTCGCCAAGGAAGAGGGTCTGCTGGTCGGCGGCTCCTGCGGGATGGCCGTCGTCGCCGCGCTGCGGGTCGCCGAGCGGCTCGGCCCCGATGACGTCGTCGTCGTACTCCTGCCCGACAGCGGACGCGGCTACCTCAGCAAGATCTTCAACGACGAGTGGATGGCCGACTACGGCTTCCTGGAGGACACCGGCCCCTCCGCGCGCGTCGCCGACGTCCTCGCGTACAAGGAGCACGGCCACATCCCCTCCCTCGTCCACATGCACCCGGACGAAACCGTCGGTCAGGCCATCGAGGTGCTCCGCGAGTACGGCGTCTCCCAGATGCCGATCGTCAAGCCCGGCGCCGGTCACCCCGACGTCATGGCGGCGGAGGTCGTCGGGTCGGTCGTCGAACGCGAACTGCTCGACGCGCTGTTCACCCAGCGGGCCTCCCTCGTCGACCCGCTGGAGAAGCACATGTCGGCGCCGCTGCCGCAGGTCGGCTCCGGCGAACCCGTCGGCGACCTGATGTCCGTACTCGGCGCCCATGACGCGGCCATCGTGCTCGTCGAGGGCAAGCCCACCGGAGTCGTCAGCCGGCAGGACCTGCTCGCCTTCCTCGCCAAGGGCAGCAACCAGTAGCGAACATCCGGTGTAGCGAACATCCGGTGAACGGGGCATGTCGGAGGCGAACTTGCGGCTTGTGCCGCGATGTCCCCTTCCGTTTCCTTTCGGATTGCTTTCGGACGGAGACTTCGTGGAAGTGGTACGAGGGTGTCACGTCCGCGCAGCACACGCTTAACACGCGACCGGCAGAGTAGTGGTTGTCGGCAAGGGCGGGAGCGGCTCCCCGCCCCAGCCGACAACCGAACGGCGTCACGGACCTCCGGAGCGGCTCCCGGACCTCCACCGACGCCCAGGACGCGCCAGCCCGGCCCTGACCCGGCCCGCGTCCCTCGCGGGGACCGCCGTCGTCCCGCCCTCCCGGCAACGGGGGGTGCGGCGGTCCCCGCGCTATCTTGCGCCTAAACCGGCGCCGCTCTCGCGGACGTGGTGCTGTCCGTTGGGGTTCCTCAATTGATGGTTGGGGGCGTCTGCTCCGGGAAGACGGATGCTGGGCGTGAGGCCTCATCGCTGAAACAAAGCGGGATGCTGAGGCCCCGACTTTCAGTTGCCGGACAGGCGGGTCAGGACGTCAGTCGTTCCAGGTGTCGCTGTTCTTGCTGGACCCGTTGTTTCGGCCGAAGAGCCACGCCGAACTGCCCACCGCCTGGAACGCGTTGACGCCCACGATGCCCGTCCACGCGACCAGCAGGCCGCCGATGCCCGAGATGCCCGCGGCGATGGCCGACAGGGGTATCGCCAGGACCAGGGAGACAATGGCGAAGCCGAAACGCTCGCCGAAGGTGTCGGTGGATTTCGGGTTGCGGGAGTCGCGTGCCGTCACCATCTGCTGCTCGGCCAGTTGGCGCCGTACCCGGCGCTCCACCGAGTCGTCTATCCGCTGGTCGACCTTTTCCAGGAACGAGTCGACCAGCGCGGACTCGTACTCGTCGCCCAGTTCCCTGCGGGCCTGCAGGGTGGCGTTGAGTTCCTTCTTCAGGTCGGCGTCGTGCGCGCCCGTGGTGTCCATACCGGTCATGCACACCACGGTAGGAGAAACCGCCGGGGCCTGGCACTGGGGATAGCCCCCCAGTCGACCCTGGGCCAGCCCCTAGGGTCACGACGATGCCGACAGGCTGGTGTCGGTTACTTCGTCAGGCCCTTTTCCTTCGCGTACGCGTTCGCCACGTCCTCCGGGTCCTTCTTGTCGTTGTCGACCTGGCTGTTGAGCTGGGTGAGCTGCTCGGTGGTGAGGACGTTGCCCAGCCGGGCGAGGGCCTTGCGGACGGTGTCGTCGGCCTTGCGGTCGGCGATCAGCGGCACGATGTGCTGGCTGGGAATCAGGTTCTTGGGGTCGGCCAGTACCACCCAGTCGTTGGCCGCGATGTCGGTGTCGGTGGTGAAGAGGTTCGCCACGTCGACGTCGCCCTTCTTCAACGCGCCCTTGACCAGCGGCCCGTCGGAGTCCAGCGACTTGAACTCCTTGAACTCGACGCCGTACACCTCCTGTAGCCCGACCGCGCCCACCCGCCGTTTCTTCACCTCGGGCGCGGCCCCGATCACCAGCTTGCCGTTCTGCTTGGCCAGGTCGGCGAGCGTGCTCAGGCCGTACTTCCGCGCGGTCGCCCGGGTGACGACGAAGCAGTCCGAGTCGGCCGCCTGGCTGTACGGCAGCACCTGGAGGCCGGCGGGCAGCGCGAGGGTGAGCGCGTTCTGCATGGTGCCAGGCTCGGAGGAGTTGTCCTTCGGGGCCAGGTAGTTGAGGAGGGCGCCCTGGTACTCGGGGAGCAGGTCGATGTCGCCGGCCTTGAGCGCGGGGATCACGATCTCCCGGGTGCCGAGGTTCGGGCGGACCTTCACCTTCACACCGGCCTCCTGGAGCACGGCCGCGTAGAGGTAGCCCAGCACCTGGTTCTCGGTGAAGTTGGCGGTGCCGATGGTGAGGCCGCCCTTGCTGGAGCCACTGCCTCCGCCCGTGCTGCCGGAGCCTTGGTCGAGGGAGGTGATGCCACCGCTGCACGCGGCGAGGGCGGGGACGGAGGCGGCTGCGAAGAGGCCGCCGAGGAGGGCGCGTCGGTTCATCGGAAGGGCCATCGGGAGGGCTCCTGGGCGGGGTGGGCCGGCTGGGCGGGATCGGTGAGTGGTCTTGTGGCGCGGGTGGTCACAGCGGGGGTGTCACGCCGGGCGGTGGCGGAAGAGGAAGCGCTGGATGCCGGAGAGGGTCAGGTCGAGGACGACGGCGACGGCCGCCACCAGTACCGCGCCGCCCATCACCTGGACCAGGTCGCGCTGGGCGAGGCCGTCGAAGACGTAGCGCCCCAGGCCGCCGAAGGAGACGTACGCGGCGATGGTGGCCGTGGCGACCACCTGGATCAGCGCCAGACGCAGGCCCGTCATGATCAGCGGGAGCGCGAGCGGCAGTTCGACCTGGAAGAGGACCTGGTGCCAGCGCATGCCCTGGCCGCGTGCCGCGTCCTTCACGTCCGGGTCGACGGCGGTCATACCGGCGTACGTGTTCGTGACGATGGACGGGACCGCGAGCGCGACGAGGGCGATGTACACCGGCCACATCGACAGGCCGCTCGCCAGGAAGACGAGAACGACCAGGCCGACCGTCGGCAGGGCGCGGCCGAAGGAGGCCAGGTTGATCGCCACGAACGCGCCCCGGCCCGTGTGGCCGATGAGCAGGCCGAGCGGGAGGCCGATGGCCGCCGCGATGAGGGTGGCGAGGAGCGAGTACTGGAGGTGTTCGGCGAGGCGGTGCGCGATGCCGTCGTAGCCGGACCACTGATGGCCGCTGGTCAGCCAGGCGCCGAGATTTTTGAAGAGTTCGTACATGTCAGGCTCGCCGCCTCGTCCACGGGGTGAGTACGTACTGGACGGCGACCAGCAGCGCGTCCGCGACCACCGCGAGCAGGAGGGTGAGGACCACTCCCGCGATCACCGGGGTCGGGAAGTCGCGCTGGAAACCGTCCGTGAAGAGCTGGCCGAGACCGCCGTCGCCGATGTAGGTCGCCACCGAGACGAGCGAGATCGACATGACCGTCGCGATACGTACCCCCGCCATGATCACCGGGAGGGCGAGCGGGAGTTCGACCGTGAGCAGGGTGCGCAGGGGGCGCGTGCCCATCGCCTTGGCCGCCTCCTTGGTCTTCACCGGCACCGAGTCCAGGCCCTCGACCGTGTTCCGCAGCAGCACGACCAGGGTGTAGACGGTCAGGCCGATCACGGTGGTGGTGCGGGTCAGACCGCTGATCGGGAGCAGCAGCACGAAGATCGCGATCGACGGGATCGTGAACAGGATGTTCGAGAGGCCGAGGAGGAAGCCGCGCAGGGGGCGGATCCGGTGGGCGATCACGGCCAGCGGGAGGGAGATCAGCAGGCCGAAGAAGACCGCCGAGAGGGCCGCCTGGAGGTGGGAGACCGTGAGGGAGGTCAGGTCGTCGGTGTGGTCGCCTATCCACGACCAGTCGATGGTCATGCCTCGACCTGGGCTTCTGCCCGGCCCTTTGCCTGGGCATCGGTGTGGGCGCGGCCCGCCTGTGCGTGGATGTCGTCGCGGGAGGAGACACCGGTGAGGGTGCCCGTCGCGTCGACGCGGGCTATGAGCCCGGTGGGGGAGGCCACCGACTCGTTGAGCGCGGCGAGAAGTGAGTCGCTGTCGCGGAGCGGCCGTACGGGGATGACGGGGATGTCAGGGTTCCCCGTACCGGCCGCGTGCCAGTGCAGGGGCCTGCGGGCCTCGTCGAGTACGAGGGTCCAGGTGCCGCCCTCGGGGGCCGGGCCCTGCGGGAGGTCCGCGAGGGTCTTCAGGGAGAGCAGCTTCAGGCCGCGCTCGGCGCCCAGGAAGTCGGCGACGAAGTCGTCGGCCGGGCGGGCGAGCAGCTCGGCGGGGGCCGCGCACTGGACCAGATGGCCGCCGGTGCGGAAGATCGCGATCTGGTCGCCGAGCCGGACGGCCTCGTCCACGTCGTGCGTGACGAAGACGATGGTCTTGTTCAACTCCTTCTGCAGGCGCAGCAGTTCGTCCTGGAGCTGGGTGCGGACCACCGGGTCGACCGCGCCGAACGGTTCGTCCATGAGGAGGACGGGCGGGTCGGCGGCGAGGGCGCGGGCCACACCGACTCGCTGCTGCTGGCCGCCGGAGAGCTGGTGCGGGTACCGCTTGCCGGCGTCGGCGGCGAGGCCGACGGTCTCCAGCAGTTCGGCCGCGCGGGCTCGGGCCTTCTTCCGGCCCCAGCCCAGCAGCAGCGGTACGGTCGCGATGTTGTCGAGGACCGTGCGGTGCGGGAAGAGGCCGGACTGCTGGATGACGTATCCGATGGATCGGCGCAGATCGGCGGCGTCCTGTCGGAGAATGTCCTTGCCGCCGACCTGGATCGTGCCGGAGGTCGGGTCGACCATCCGGTTGATCATC
>NZ_LIQQ01000095.1 GCF_001418565.1 Streptomyces graminilatus
CCCCTGCTTCCGGCCCCCGGCCCCCGACACGAACCGGCCCGCGCTCCAACCGCAAGACCGCACGGCCGCCGCCACGACTTCCGCCCGGTCCGGCCACATTGCACGGCACGGCCCTGCACCTGAACAGTCGTAGAAGGCACCCCTCCACCAGGCCCTCCACCAGGCCCTCCGGCAAAGCCTCCACCGACGCGGACGGCCCAGGTCAATCCACAGGCATCCGGCGATAATGGGGCCCATGTCCCGCGAGTTTCCCATCGGCCTCACGCCTCCCGACTGGCTGGTGCGGAACCTCCTGCCCCAGCCGGCCCCGCCCGTCAACCGGCCCGCGATGGCCCGCGCCGCCATCGCCATGGCCCTGCCCCTGGCCGTCGGCCTCGCCACCGGCTACCCCGAGTACGGCGCCCTGGCCTCGATGGGCGCCCTCTCCGGAGTCATCGGGGACACCGCCGACGCGTACCGGATGCGCATCCTCAACATCGCGGTCCCGCAGCTCTTCGGCGCGCTCGGCGTCACCCTCGGCTCGCTCGTCTACGGCCAGGGCTGGGCCGCCGTCGCCGTCGTCACCGGTATCGCCCTCGTCTCCGGGATGATCTCGACGATCGGTGCGGTGGCCTCGGTCTCCGCGCTGCTGCTGCTCCTCAACTCCGTGATCGGGGCGGGGCTGCCGCTGCCGGGGGACTGGTGGCTCGCGCCGGCGCTGATGTCCGGCGGCGGGCTGCTCGTCCTCGCGCTGGCCCTGCTCGCCTGGCCGCTGCGGTCGGGGGTACCGGAGCGGGCGGCGGTCGCCGAGACCTACCGTACGGTCGCCGAACTGCTCGCCGCCGGGACCACCGACGGCTACGAGGACGCCCGGCACACCGTCACCCAGTCCCTCAACAAGTCGTACGACCTGGTCCTGGCCCGGCGCGCCCGCCACCACGGACGTAGCCCCGAACTCGTGCGCCTGCTCGCCCAGTTGAACGCGATAACCCCGGTCGTCGAGGCCGCCCCTGCCGCCCACCAGGCCGGCCGTCCGCTGCCGCCCGAGGTCCCGGAGGCGGTCCGGCACCTCGCCGACGCCGTCGAGACCGGCTACACCGGCCCGACCGGACTGCGCATCCCGGCACCGGCCGACCACACCTCCCGCGCCGTCGAACAGGCGCTGCGGCACGCGGCGGACGTGGTCGGCAGCCGCTCCCCCGACCTGCGTACGGCCGCCGCCGACGACGACCGCCTCGGCCGGCCGGCCACTCTGCGCACCCGCACCGTCAGCGCGGCGCGGGACGTCGTCCTGTCCGGCGACTCCTGGCGCTACGGACTGCGCCTCGCGCTGTGCATCGGCCTCGCGCAGGTGCTGGTGTCGACGGTCCCGGTGCCGCGTTCGTACTGGGTCGCGCTGACGATCACCTTCGTCCTGAAGCCGGACTTCGGCTCGGTCTTCTCCCGCGCGCTGCTGCGCGCCCTCGGCACGGTCGCGGGGCTGGTGATCGCGGCGGCGTTGCTCGTCCAGGTGCCGCGCGGCTGGTGGGACGTACCCGTGATCATGGTCCTCGCCATGCTGATCCCGGCGCTCACCCCGCGCGGGTACGGCTATCAGACGGCCGCCATCACCCCGGTGATCATCCTGCTCTCCGACCTCCTCAACCACCAGGGCGCGGCCCTGCTGCTGCCCCGGCTCCTCGACTCCCTCATGGGGTGCGCGATCGCGCTGGTCGCGGGCTATCTGCTCTGGCCGGAGAGCTGGCACACCCGGGTCGGCGACCGCCTCGCCGACGCGGTCGCGGACACGGCACGCTATGTGGAATCGGCGTTCCGCCCGGACACCGAGGGCGCGGCACGGGCGCGGATGCGACGGCGCCTGTACCGCGATCTGTCCGTCATCCGTACGGAGTTCCAGCGGGCCCTGACCGAACCGCCGCCCACCGGACGGCGGGCGGCGGCCTGGTGGCCCCTGGTCGTCGCGGTGGAACGCATCGTCGACGCGACGACGGCGGCCCGGGTCCACATCAAGCAGGGCGCCGAGCCACCGTCGGAGGCGGAGATCGCCCAGGTCGTCGTCCAGCTGAGGGAGTTGTCGGACGGCCTGCGCCGCGTCGAGACGCTGTACGCGGTCCGCACGGACCTCAGCGGACCGGCGGACAGCGTCCTGGAGCCACTGCGGCAGGAGGTGGCGGCGGCGCGGGCGATCACTTCACCGCAGAAGTAGAGCCAGGTACTGCCTACTACTCCTGCTGGGGGCTAGCGCAGGGCCGCCGCGAGGCCGTTGGCCCACAGGCGGTTCACTCGGGAGCGTTCGGCCGAGTTCGGGATGGCGTTGGTGCAGGACGGACCGGGGCCGCCGCCCGACATCAACTCGCTGCACGGGCCCGAGTAGTGGTCCGGCAGACCGAGCACATGGCCGGTCTCGTGGGCGGTGATACGGGTCGGGTCGTACTGGTCGCTCTGCGCGTAGTCGATGAAGATGTAGCCCCGGCCGTGGCCGTCCGTGGAGGCGTACGAGCCCTGGGAGCTGTTGCCCTCGCGGTAGCTGAAGTCGGCGGTGGACGCGGTGCCCGGCTGGAGCCTCACGTTCGCCACCGAGCTGTTCCAGATCGAGGTGGAGCTCGCTATCTCCGCGCTGAAGGACGGCGCGCGGGACGCGTCGTAGACGACGGTGACGGCGGCGGCCGAGCGCGGGTTCACGGCGCGCTTCGCCGCGACGGACTTCAGTACGGCCTCGAAGAACGCCTTGTTGGCCGCGGTGTCCTCGCCCGACCCGGCGTACGCGACCTTCGCGCTGGTCGCGGGTACGGCTGCGGGTGCGGCGGCGGATGCGGGAACCGCCGTACCCAGGGCGAGAGTTGTCAGACCGAGGCCCAACACGGCGGCCACGGCACGGGAGATGGGGTTTCTCATCGATGACTCCTTGTGGGGGGAGTGAGTCAGTCGCTCGTACCGTGAGTGTCGATGGCCGTGCGGCGGCTGTGATGATGGCAAGTCCCGATAGCGCGGACCTATCACCGCCGCCCTGGGCGCGTCTGTCGGAGCTCCCGTATCCGCCTTAGGCTGCGATGGCATGAACATGGACGTGAACATGTGCATGCGCGTGATTCGCGACGCGGAGCCGGTCACATGGAGCTAGAGGTGAGGCATCTCCGAGCGCTGTGCGCCATCGCCGACACCGGCAGCGTGCACCGGGCCGCCCGCCAACTGGGCGTGGCCCAGCCCTCGTTGAGCACCCAGTTGCGCCGGATCGAACAGGAGCTGGGCGGCGAGCTGTTCACCCGCACCAGGGCCGGCTGCCACCCGACACCGCTCGGCCGGTTCGTCCTGAGCCGCGCCCGTCCCCTGGTGACGGAGATGCGCTCCCTGGTCACGGAGGCACGGGCCGCCGCGTCGGACGGACCGCAACTGCGCATCGGCTCGACGGCCAGCCGCGCCCTCTCCGGCTGGCTGCGCAGGCTCCGCCAGGGGCAGTCGAGGCAGGGGCAGTCGAGGCCGGGACAGTTACGGCAAGGCCAGTCATGGCAGGGGCAGTTGAGTCCTGGCCAGTCGCGGCAGGAGCCGACCCTCCGGATGGACGTCTCCGCGAACGCGCTGCTGCGCATGGTCGCCGACGGGCGGCTGGACGTGGCGTTCGTGCACGAGGTGGAGGGCTGCCCGCTCAGGATCCCCGACGGTCTGTGTCTGCGCGTACTGGTCGACAGGGAACCCCAGTTCGTGTCGCTGCCCGCCGATCATCCGGCCGCCGCGAGACCGGTGGTCCACCTCTCCGAGCTGGCCGACGACCGCTGGATGGTGGACGAGACGGTCGACGGCGAGTTCGACGCCGTACTGCGCATGCTGCACGCAGCGGGCCTCAACCCCCGTGTCCTGCACGGCGATTACCACACCGCCGCCTCGCTGGTGGCAACCGGCGAGGTCGTCACCGTCTGCCAGCCGACCTGCCTGCCGCGCCCCGAGATGGCGGTACGCCGACTGCACGGCGACCCGCTCGGCGTACGGCTGCTGCTGGCGGCTCGTACGGAGACGGAGCTGGACCGGGTCCATCCGGCGCTGGCGGAGGCGTACGAGGAGGTGGCGCGAGAGGCACCGGCGTACGGCGAGTACCGGGAAAGCCGGGAGTGGCCGGCGCGGGGTGAAGCGAAAACCCCGGCGCCGACCTTCCCCTGAGCCAGCAGGCCTGTAACCCGCCCGCTCACCTGACTCGACCCGAACTCAGACGCCGATGTCGCGGCCGTCCGTACGCCACACGGCGACGACCGCCGGGCGGACGATCTTGCCGGGTCCGTCGGGCCAGGTGCTGGCGGGCTTCTCCACCGAGGCGCCGTCGATCTCGCCCGGGTGCTGCACCGCGACGAGCACCTGACGCTTCCCGATGACCGGACCGCAGGTCTCGGCGCCGGTCGGCACGGTCAGGAACTGCTTGAGCTCACCGCGCCGGGCACCCTTCGTCGCGACGCCGAACAGTCCGTCGTGGGAGCCGAGCTGGTTGCCGTCCGTGGAGATCCACAGGTTGCCGTGGTGGTCGAAGGCCACGTTGTCGGGGCAGGAGATCGGGCTGACGTCGTCCTTCGGGAAGCCCGCGAAGTAGGTGGCGGGGTCCTTGGGGTCACCGGCGACCAGGAAGAGCGACCAGGCGAACGAGGTGCTCTCGGCGCAGTTCCGCTGCTCGGTGAGTTCGAGGATGTGCCCGTGCTTGTTGGAGTTGCGCGGGTTGGCCTCGTCGGCGGGGGCGAGGCCGGCCTTGCCCCGGTTGGAGTTGTTGGTGAGGACGACGTAGACCTTGCCGGTGGCCGGGTTGGGCTCGATGTCCTCGGGCCGGTCCATCTTCGTGGCGCCGACCTTGTCACCGGCGAGCCGCGTGAAGACGAGGACCTCCTCGGCGGTCATGCCCTCGACGTGCGAGACGGCGCCCTGGGCGGTGGCGGTCGCCAGCGGGATCCACGTACCGCTGCCGTCGAACTCACCGTCGGAGGGCAGCTTGCCGCTGCCGTCGATCTCGATGGCGGGGGAGTCACCGGTGAGCTTGGCGACGTAGAGGGTGCCCTCGTCGAGGAGGGTGAGGTTGTGCTCCTTGACGGCGCGCGAGTCGCCGTGGCGCATCCGCTTGCTGCTGACGAACTTGTAGAAGTAGTCGAAGCGCTCGTCGTCGCCCGTGTAGACGACGGGACGGCCGTCGGAGGTCATCCGGATGGTGGCGGCCTCGTGCTTGAAGCGGCCGAGGGCGGTGTGCTTGCGGGGCGTGGAGGAGGGGTCGTACGGGTCGAACTCGACGACGTACCCGAACCGGTGGACCTCGTTGGGCTCCTGCGCGACATCGAACCGCTTGTCGAAACGCTCCCACTTGCGCTCGGTGGCGCCGGTGCCGATGCCGTACCGCTTGTCGGTGGGGCGGGAGGCGTTGGCGAAGTACTGGTTGAAGTTCTCCTCGCCGTGGAGGGTGGTCCCCCACGGTGTGGTGCCGCCGGAGCAGTTGTTGAGCGTGCCGAGGACCTTGCGCCCGGTCGGGTCGGTGGAGGTCTTGAGGAGATCTGACCCGGCGGCCGGTCCGGTGAGGCGGAACTCGGTGGTGGCGGTGACACGGCGGTTGAGCGGGTGGCGGAGTACGGGGGTGAGCTCGCCGGTGCGCCGGTCGCCCTCGACCACGACGGCGGACAGGCCGTGCGCGGCCCAGGCCACCTCGACCTGCTCACGGGTGGGGTTCGCGGGGTCGTAGCCGCGGAACATCAGGATCTCGTCGGTGTACTCGTGGTTGGCGACGAGGAGATGCTGCTTCCCCTGCAAGGGGAGCAGGGCGAGGAAGTCGTTGTTGTACCCGAACTGGCCGGCCTGCGCGGCGGCGGTCTGGTTCTCCGAGTCGAAGGCGGGCGCGCCACGGAGGATGGGTTCACCCCAGCGGATCACAACATTCTGGCCATATCCGTCGGCGGTGACCACGGCGTCGGTGTTGTTGGGCGCGACGGGGCTGAAGCGCAGGCCACGCGGCACGGAGTGGTGGGTGGGGGAGTGGTGCGGGTGGTGGGCGGCGCCGGTGGCGGCCTCCGCGCTCTCGGCGCCGCCGACGACGTTCGCGGCGGTGCCGGCCGCGGTGGCGACGGTGACGACGGCTGCGGCACGCATCATGGAGCGGCGGCTGAGGGCACCGGCGATGACGTCGCCGACGTATTCGTTGGCGCTGGTGTTGGGAACCTCGTGGAAGCAGGCGTCACCACACCGGAAACGGCAGGTCATCGCCGACCGGCCGCCAGGATGCGATCCGGACGACGATCCGATCAACGGCAGCAGCTTTCGCACTTTACTCTCCCCTTGGTATCCCTATACGTGCCTTTGGTGTCAGCGTGACGCTAGGGGGAAGGAAGTGCGACGGTGGGGACGCCGGATGAACGAATGGTGAACCCGTGGGAGCGGTAAGGCTGTTGGGGCGCGGAGAGGATGCGGACGGAACCTGCCGCGAGCGCCTTGGCCGCCCTCCGGGAAACGGGGCGCGCGGATGGCGTAGTGGCGCCCTTGACGTCGGCCGCGTTCCGTGAAAGACCCTGCCCAAGATCGTCAATCCGGACCGCTAACCTTACGTGTCCGTCCTGGCCAGGGATTGACGGCTACAACTCACGTGAAGGGTTGCGCACATGGGCATTCTCACTCTCCTGCGGAACGCGTTCGGCAAGTCACGCAAGGGGCGTGACGCCGAGGCGGCGCCCGCGCAAGAAACGGAGTCGGCTCCTCAGCAGGAGGCCACCGAGCCGAAAATTCCGGCACCGTCCCCTGAACCGACCCTGACCCCAAAGCCCACGGAGACCCCGGCCCCCTCACTGGTGGACGACCTGGTCTCGGCAGCCTTCGACAATGTGACGGTGCCTAAGCCGGCGAAGCCGGTGGATGGGGGCGCGGAGGCGGAGGCGGCCAAATCGGCGGAGCCGGTGGCTGAGGCGAAGCCGGTGGCCCTGCCGGTGGCTGATCCTGAGGTCGAGGCCGAGGCGGCACCCGAGCCGGGGCCCGAGGCCGAGGTGGCGGCCGAGGAAGTGGCTGAGGCCAAGGTGGCGGCCGAGGAAGTGGCTGAGCCTGAGGGCGCAGCAGTAGCCGAGCCGCCGGTCGAGGCCGAGGTCGAGGTCGAGGCGAAGACCGAGGTCGAGGTCGACGTTGAGGCTGAGGAGACCAAGCCGGAGCCGGTGGCCGAGGCAGAGGTCGCGTCCGAGGCCGAGGTAGAGACCAAGGCAGAGGTCGAGCCTGAAGCAGAGGCAGAGGCAGAGCCTGCGGTAGAGGCAGAGCCCGAGCCGGTCGCCGAGGTGACCCCGGAGCCCGCTCCGGCACCTGAGCCCGTCGTGGAGGTAACCCCGGAGCCCGAAACGGAGCCCGTGGCCGAGGTGACCCCCGAGCCCGAGCCCGAACCGGAACCGCTGGCCGAGGTGACCCCCGAACCTGAGCCCGAGCCCGTAGTAGCCGAGGAGCCGACCCCGGAGCCCGTGGCCGAGGCCGAGCCCGCGACCGAGGTGACGGAGGTCGCCCCGGAACCGGAGCCCGAGCCGGAGGCCGAAGCGGTCCCCGAAGCGGCCGTCGCCCCCGAGCCGGAGGCCGAAGCGGTCACCGAAGCAGCCGTCGACCCCGAGCCCGAGGTCGAAGCGGTCACCGAAGCAACCGCCGAACCCGAGCTCGAACCCGAACCCGAACCGATCGTCGAGGCAACCCCCGAGCCCGTCACGGAGGAGCCCACCCCTGATCCGGTGGCCGAGGTGACGGCAGAGCCGGAACCGGAACCGGAATCAGCACCGGAGTCCGAGCCTGCGGCCGAGACCGCGACCGAGATCGAGGCTGAGCCCGAGATCGAGGCAGAGGCCGACGCAGAGGCCGACGCAGACACCGAAGAAGACGTACCGGCAGCCGCCGACGCGCAGGAACCCCCGCAGGGGCCACCCGCACCCGACAACGAAGCCGCCACGGGCGGTGCGGGTGGGAAAACCGACCCGGCCGAAGGCGAAGCCGAGGCCGAGACGGACGCGGCGGTACCCGCAACCCTCCTCACCGCGTACAACGCCGCCACCACCACCCTCACCACCCTCAACCTCACCAACACCCGCGCCAAGATCTACCTCGTCCTGGACCGCTCCGCGTCCATGCGCCCGTACTACAAGGACGGCTCCGCCCAGGCCCTGGGCGAGCAGACCCTCGCCCTCGCCGCCCACCTCGACCCGGAGGCGACCGTCCACGTCGTCTTCTTCTCCACGGAACTGGACGGCACCGGCGAGCTGACCCTCCCCGACCACGAGAACAAGATCGACGAACTCCACGCCTCCCTCGGCCGCATGGGCCGTACGAGCTACCACGCAGCCGTGGAGGAGATCGTCAGTCACTACGAGAAGTCCGGCACCGAGCACCCCGCGCTGATCGTCTTCCAGACGGACGGCGCCCCGGACGCCAAGACCCCCGCCACCCAGTCCCTCACGGACGCGGCGGCGAAGCACCCGTCCCTCTTCTTCTCCTTCGTCGCGTTCGGCGAGCAGGAGAACAAGGCCTTCGACTACCTCCGCAAGCTCAAGACGGCCAACACGTCCTTCTTCCACGCGGGCCCGACCCCCCGCGAGCTGACGGACACGGAGCTGTACGAGGGCGTACTGGCGAACTGGCGCCCGTAGCAACGCAACGCATGAGCATGTAAGCGCATGAACACGTAAGTGCACGAGCACAAACCTGGGCCCCGGGAACGAACACTCGTCCCCGGGGCCCAGCCGTCTCTCACCCCACCCGTGTTCTCAGGAGTCGGGCTCGGCCAGCCACACGGTCGACTGCCCCGTACGACGGGCGACGGTGTCGAAGTCACGGTCGTGATGAAGAAGAGTCAGGCCCGACAGCTCGGCAGTGGCGGCCACGAGCAGATCGACCGGACCGGCCGAACGATGTTCACCGTTGTCGGTGAGAATCTGCTGAACCTCGCGAGCACGCTGGTAGATGCCGTCGGGCATCAGAGTCCAGGCGAACAACCGCCGCAAACGCTCCTGCTTGGCATCCCGGTCCTTTCCGGAACGGGCGGAGTGGAGGAGTTCCAGCTCGGTCAGGTCGCAGAGCGCGACCAGCCCGTTGTCGAGCACCTGCTGCCATCGCTCGTCATAGGTATCGCTGCTGAGCAGGCGCACGACGGCCGAGGTGTCGATCAGATACGAGGCGTCGCTCACCGGCGGTAGTTCCTCTTGTCCAGAAGGATGTCGAAGTCACCTCGCGCCCCCATTTCCCGGAGCTCGGCCAGCGCTATGGCCCGGCTGCGCCGCTTGGCGACTTCCAGCAGCGCGGTGTTGACCGTGTCCTTCTTGGTCTTGGTGCCGAGCAGGAGCTGGGCTTCCGCCAGAGCCTCGTCGTCGACCTCGATGAGCAGCTTCGACATGACAGACCTCCAGAGATATATTCGTATCCGAATCGGAGTATATACGACGGCGTCCGACCGCCCCGGTCGACTACGATTTCAACGTTCGTCACGACGGGGCCCGGCGATCCGGCCGGAACCGACACCCGTCATCTCACGCAGCGACTCGGGAGCAGCCCGCAATGGCTCGACACCTCATCACCAGCGCCCTTCCGTACATCAACGGGATCAAGCACCTGGGCAACATGGTGGGGTCCATGCTCCCGGCGGACGTCTACTCCCGTTACCTCCGCCAGCGCGGCCACGACGTCCTGTACATCTGCGCGACCGATGAGCACGGCACCCCGGCCGAGCTGGCCGCGAAGGAGCAGGGCATCCCCGTAGCGGAGTTCTGCGCGCAGGCGCACGACGCCCAGAAGGCGATCTACGACGGCTTCGCGCTGGCCTTCGACCACTTCGGGCGGAGTTCCTCCCCGCAGAACATGGAGATCACCCAGCACTTCGCCCGCCGCCTCAACGAGAACGGCTTCATCGAAGAGCGCGCGATCCGCCAGGTGTACAGCCCCACCGACGGCCGCTTCCTCCCGGACCGCTACGTCGAGGGCACCTGCCCGCACTGCGGTTACGACAAGGCCCGCGGCGACCAGTGCGAGAACTGCACCCGGGTGCTCGACCCCACCGACCTGATCAACCCGCGCTCGGCGATCTCCGGCTCCACCGACCTGGAGGTCCGCGAGACGAAGCACCTGTTCCTCCTCCAGTCGAAGCTCCAGCACGAGGTCGAGGAGTGGGTGACCGCGCACGAGAGCCAGTGGCCGCACCTCGCCTCCTCCATCGCCCGCAAGTGGCTGACCGAGGGCCTGCACGACCGTGCGATCACCCGCGACCTGGACTGGGGTGTCCCCGTCCCGGCGGACACCTGGCCGGAGCTGGCGGCGGAGGGCAAGGTCTTCTACGTCTGGTTCGACGCCCCGATCGAGTACATCGGCTCGACGAAGGAGTGGTCGGACGAGCAGCCGGCGGACCGGGACTGGAAGTCCTGGTGGTACGAAGCGGATGAGAGCGTCCGCTACACGCAGTTCATGGCGAAGGACAACGTCCCGTTCCACACGGTGATGTTCCCGGCCACGGAACTCGGCGTCCGCGAGCCGTGGAAGAAGGTCGACGTCGTCAAGGCCTTCAACTGGCTGACGTACTACGGCGGGAAGTTCTCCACGTCCCAGAAGCGCGGCGTCTTCACCGACCAGGCCCTGTCCATCCTCCCGGCGGACTACTGGCGCTACTTCCTGATCGCGAACGCTCCCGAGTCCGACGACTCCTCCTTCACCTGGGAGCACTTCACGGCCACGGTGAACAAGGACCTGGCGGACACGCTCGGGAACTTCGTCAACCGCGTCCTCTCCTTCTCGAAGAAGCGCTTCGGCGACGAGGTCCCGGCGGGCGCGGCGGCGGGCGAGGCGGAGACGAAGCTGGGCGAGCAGATCGCCGAGCTGCTCGCGGAGTACGAGAGCCAGATGGAGGCGCTCCAGTTCCGCAAGGCGGCGGCGGCCCTGCGCGCCCTGTGGTCGGCGGGCAACTCCTACCTGGAGGAGAAGGCCCCCTGGCTGGAGATCAAGACCGACCAGGACGGCGCGGCCCTGACCCTCCGTACGGCGATGAACCTCATCCACCTCTACGCGGTGGTCTCGGAACCCTTCATCCCGTCGTCGGCGGCGACGATGCGCGCGGCCTTCGCCCTGCCCGACGACACGCGTACGTGGCTCACGCCCGACGAGGCGAAGTCCCTGTCCACCGTCCCCGCGGGCACCACGTTCACGGTCCCGCCGGTCCTGTTCGCCAAGCTGACGGACGACGACCTGGAGACGTACAAGGAGCGCTTCGGCGGCGCACCCGAGTAGGCGCGCGACCTTCGGCGTCACGTCGAACCCGGTACCCCGATAACCCCGAACCGCCCGTCAACTCCTCGGAGTTGACGGGCGGTTCTGCCCTTGTGTCTCTAGGCAGACCGCCGTCACAGGCGATATACAGTCCGAAGATCACATCAAGCCACAAGCAAGGGTTTAAACATGGCACTTTTCGGCAACGCGCACACCGTCGATTCGGGCTCCGCGCAGCAGGAGTACTCCCGACTGCTCGGCCAGAACGAGCAGGTCCACGCCGCGTACCAGCTGATCCGCGACACCATACTGTTCACCGACCGCCGTCTCCTCCTGGTCGACAAGCAGGGCATCACCGGCAAGAAGGTGGAATACCACTCGGTGCCGTACCGCAGCATCACCCACTTCTCCGTGGAGACGGCGGGCACCTTCGACCTCGACGCCGAGCTCAAGATCTGGATCTCGGGCTCGGCGACCCCGATCCAGAAGACGTTCACCAAGGGCGTCGACATCTACGAGGTCCAGGCGATCCTGACGCAGTTCGCGGCGAAGTAGGTCTCCGGAGGACAGATCCGGCGACCTCGGCCCGCACCAAGCCTTGGTAAAGTCCGCTCACTTGTACGAGGGTTGGGGAGCCCTCCTGAGGAGGGACTTCACGGGGGCAGACACGCGGCAGACACGCCCTGAGACGGGGCGGGCCGACCACGCTCTTCTCCACCACTCCGGCTGACGCGCACAGTCCGCGACGCCGCCCTCAACGGCTCCACCCTCTGAAGCGCGACGACCACGGCCGGCCGCCTCGACTCGTACCGCCCCACCGCGAACAGGACCCTCGAGACGGTCACCGTCCCGGGCCCGCGCCGTGTGCCGAGCGAGCTCCAGGGTGCCGGAGCACCCACCACATGTGAATGGCCCGGAACCGTCACCGGTTCCGGGCCATTCACACGAACTGTCTGGAGAGGGACGTCTGCTTACTTCGGCTGCGGCTTCCGCACCGAGATGTGCAGCTCCCGCAGCCGCGCCTCCTCCAGCTCCGTCGGCGCGCCCATCATCAGGTCCTGGGCGTTGCCGTTGAGCGGGAAGGAGATGGTCTCGCGGATGTTCGGCTCGTCCGCGAGGAGCATGACGATACGGTCGACGCCGGGGGCGATGCCGCCGTGCGGCGGGGCGCCGAAGCGGAACGCGCGCAGCATGCCGGCGAACTTGTCCTCGACGGTGTCCCGGTCGTAGCCCGCGATCTCGAACGCCTTGAGCATGATGTCCGGCTCGTGGTTGCGGATCGCGCCGGAGGACAGCTCGATGCCATTGCAGACGATGTCGTACTGCCAGCCCAGGATGTCCAGCGGGTCCTGGGTCTCCAGCGCCTCAAGACCACCCTGCGGCATGGAGAACGGGTTGTGCGAGAAGTCGATCGCGCCGGTCTCCTCGTCCTTCTCGTACATCGGGAAGTCGACGATCCAGCAGAACCGGAAGACGCCCTCCTCGAAGTGCCCGGCGCGCTTGGCGGCCTCGACCCGCACCGCCCCCATGATCTTGGAGACCTCGTCGAACTCGCCCGCGCCGAAGAAGACGGCGTGACCGGCGGCCAGCGACAGGCGCTTGGTCAGCTCGGCGACGTTCTCCTCGGTCAGGAACTTCGCGATCGGGCCGGACAGCGAACCGTCCTCCGTGACCCGCACCCAGGCCAGGCCCTTCGCGCCCAGCGTGACGGCGAAGTCACCGAGCTGGTCGAAGAACTTCCGGGTCTGCGACGCCACGTCCGGCACCGCCAGCGCCCGCACGTGCTTGCCGGCGAAGGCCTTGAACTCCGAGCCCTCGAACACGTCGGTGATGTCGACCAGTTCGAGCTTGGCGCGCAGGTCCGGCTTGTCGGAGCCGTACTTCAGCATCGACTCGCGGAACGGGATGCGCGGGAAGGGGGAGGTGACCTCCCGGCCGCCGCCGAACTCCGTGAACAACTCGGTCATGAGCTGCTCGATCGGACGGAACACGTCCTCCTGCTCGACGAAGCTCATCTCGACGTCGAGCTGGTAGAACTCGCCCGGCGAACGGTCCGCGCGCGCGTCCTCGTCACGGAAGCAGGGCGCGATCTGGAAGTAACGGTCGAAGCCCGAGATCATCAGCAGTTGCTTGAACTGCTGCGGCGCCTGCGGAAGGGCGTAGAACTTGCCCGGGTTCAGGCGGGACGGGACGACGAAGTCACGGGCGCCCTCGGGGGAGGTCGCGGACAGGATCGGCGTCGCCATCTCGTTGAAGCCGAGGGCCACCATCTTGGAGCGAATCGAGGCGATCACCGACGACCGCAGCATGATGTTCTTGTGCATGCGCTCGCGGCGCAGGTCCAGGAAGCGGTACTCCAGACGCCGCTCCTCGTTGACCCCGTCCTCGGTGTTGATCGTGAAGGGCAGCGGCTGGGCGGCGCCGAGCAGCTCGACCTCGCCGACCTCGACCTCGATCTCGCCCGTGGGCAGCTCGGGGTTGATGTTCTCCGCGCCGCGCGAGACGACCTTGCCGTCGATCCGGACCGTCGACTCCTTGGAGACCTTGTCGAGGGCCTCGTAGGCGGGCGTGCCGGGGCGGGCGACGAGCTGCGTGATGCCGTAGTGATCGCGCAGGTCGATGAAGAGGATGCCGCCCAGGTCGCGCCGATTGTGCAGCCAGCCGCTCAGCCGGACGTCGCTGCCGACGTCAGAGGCGCGGAGCTCGCCGCAGGTGTGGGACCTGTACCGATGCATCGTCGTTCATCCAGCCTTCGCGGATCGGGGATCGGGGATCGAGGCCGGTGTTTCACGTGAAACACCGAAACCTCCGAAAACACAGACCCAAGGGTACCGGCCGCCCTGAGACCGCTTCCCCGCAATTGTTCGCCCGCGTGACCCGTGCCATTGCCCGTGTGACCCATACCGCTGCCCGCGCGGCTCACCGCGGCCCGGCCTGCCCGTACATCTTGGGTGGCACGCCTCGACGACCTCTCCCTACAGTGGGTCAATGCGCACTGGTGAGCCCCTGCCCGCCGTGGGGGACGTACTGGTCGCCCTCGCAACCGGTCTGTGGCATTGGGACACGGCAACGAATCTGGTCACGCTCGACGCGGAAGCCGCCCGCCTGCTCGGCCTGCCCGCGGAGCCGACCACGCTCACGGAGGCCGCGGCCCGGGCCCGCCTCCACCCCGTCGACTGGAACGAGATCGCCGGAATCACCCAGCTCGCCGTCGCCGAGGACACCATCGCGGAGGTCCGGGTCCGGGTCATGGACGAACAGGGCCGGGTGATCCGTACCGTACGCAGCCGCTCGAAGCCCGCCTTCGACATGGGCCGCAAGGCGTACGACGTGACGGGCACCCTCCAGGAGGTCACCGAGCCCTCGCCGGGCACCGCCGCGCGCACCCCCGTCACCGGTGACTGGCGCCGCTCCCGGGAGGCGTTCCTGCTGGACGCGGGCCGGGCACTGGCCGAGGCACGGTCCACCGAGGAGGTGCTGCGGGTCGCGGCCGGCCTGTCGATGCCGGGCTTCTCACCGGACGGACTCGCCGTCTTCGGCGTCCAGGGCGACCGCCTCACCGTCATCGGCCACCACGGCCAGCGCCCCGGCGACGAGCGCCCCTTCTCCCACATGCCCCTGGACACCGACTACCCGGCCGCCGAGGTGGTCCGCACCGGCCGGGCCGTCTACCTCTCCTCCCCCGAGGCCTACAAGACCCGCTACCCCACCGCCTGGCCGCTCGCCCAGGTGTTCGACAGACAGTCGTGGGCGTTCCTGCCGCTGATCGTCGCGGGCCGCACGATGGGCGCCTGGATGGCGGGCTTCGCCTACCCGGTCAGCTTCATCCCCGACGAACGCTCGGTCCTGACCACGGTCGCCCGTATGCTCGCCCAGGCCCTCTCCCGGGCGGGCGTGGCCGAGTCGGAACGCGAACTGACCGACGGCCTGCAACGCTCGATGCTGCCGACCCTCGGCCCCGAGATACCCGGCATGGAGGTCGCCGCCCGGTACATACCGACCGGCGGCGGCCTCCAGGTCGGCGGCGACTGGTACGACATGATCCCGCTGCCCGGCGGCGGACGCTTCGCCCTGGTCATCGGCGACGTCCAGGGCCACGACGTCCGCGCCGCCGGACTGATGGGCCAGCTCCGCATAGCGCTGCGCGCCTACGCCTCCGAGGGCCACCGCCCCGACGCGGTCCTCTCCCGCGCCTCCCGCTTCCTGCACGGCATCACCGACTCCGCGAACAGCGCGGCCGGCGGCGACCTGCGCTTCGCGACCTGCCTGTACGTCGACCCCGACCCGGCGATCCGGATGGCGGACGGCACGGTACTGGCCCGCCCCACCGCGGGCGGCCTGCCCCTGGGCATAGACCCGGACGCCGACTACCCCACCACCCGCCTCACCCTCGAACCCGGCGAGACCATGCTCCTGTGCACCGACGGCCTGATCGAGACCGGCGGCCACGACCTGGACACGGGCTGGCAGCGCATCCGGACGACCCTTGAGGAACACAAGGGGGACATCAAGGCCGACGGCCTGGAGGAACTGGCCGACGCGCTCGTCCAGGCGGTGCACGGTCCGTCCTCCCACCACNNCCCTGCCCCGACCAGGTCGACTCGGCGGTCCTCCTGGTCTCCGAGGCGGCCACCAACGTCCTCGTCCACACGGACGCCGACGCCCTGGTCGTCGCCGAGGTCACCGGCGCCCCCGGCACGCGCCGCATCCGCGTCGAGGTCACGGACGTGAGCGACGACCTCCCGCACAAGCGCCGCCCGGGGGAACTGGCCTCGTCCGGCCGGGGGCTGATGCTGATCGAGATGCTCGCGGACGCGTGGGGCGTGGACCCCAGGGGCGAGGGCAAGAGCATCTGGTTCGAGCTGTACGAGAGGGAGGGGCAGAGCGAGGGGCAGGGGGAGGGAGAAAAGGCGCAGGGAGAAAAGGCGGAGGAGATGGAGGCGAGTACACCCCCGGG
>NZ_LIQQ01000096.1 GCF_001418565.1 Streptomyces graminilatus
TCTGGTCGTCGGCGCCGACGAGGGCGCGTACGACGACGGCGATCACGATGAGCAGCAGGGGCAGCGCGCCGAGGATGAGGGCCCGGCGGCGGCCGAGCAGCGCCCGGTAGGTGAGCCGGGCGACTGTGGGGTCGTACATTTTCGGCCTCCTACGCGGCGACGAGATACGAGAACACGGATTCGAGGGACTCGTCGGACGGCGAGACCGTGAGCAGCCGGATGCCGTGGTCCTTGGCGACTCGGGGCAGCAGGGCGGTGAAGCGGCCGAAGTCGACGGCCTGGATGCGCAGGGCGCCCTCGGCGAGGTCGACTTCGATGCCGGAGGTGGACGGGTCGGCGATCAGCGCGGCGGCGAGGGCCCGGTCGTCGCTGGAGCGTACGAGGTAGCGGTGCGGGCGGTCGGTCATCAGACGGCGGATGCGGCGGAAGTCGCCGCTGGCCGCGTGCCGTCCGGCGACGACGACCTCGATGTGGGCCGCCAACTGCTCGACCTCTTCGAGGATGTGCGAGGAGAACAGGACCGTGCGGCCCTCGGCGCCCATGCGGCGCAGCAGGTCCATGAGCTGCATGCGCTGGCGCGGGTCCATGCCGTTGAAGGGCTCGTCGAGCAGGAGCAGCGACGGTTCGTGGACGAGCGCGCTGGCCATCTTGACGCGCTGGCGCATGCCCTTGGAGTACGTCGAGATCTTGCGGTCCTGCGCGTACTCCATCTCGACCGTGGCGAGCGCCCGCTGGGCCGCCTTGGCGCCGAGGCCGTGGAGTTCGGCGTTGGCGACCACGAATTCCTTGCCGGTGAGGAAGTCGTACATCGCCTCGCGCTCGGGGACGATGCCGATGTGCTTGTAGATCTGCTCGTTGCGCCACACGGGCTGCCCGTCGAGGGTGACGGTGCCGGTGGAGGGGGCGAGGAAGCCGCCCATCATGTTGATGAGGGTGGACTTTCCGGCGCCGTTGGGGCCGAGGAGGCCGGTGACGCCGGGGCCGATCGTCATGGTGATGTCGTTGACCGCCACCACGTTGCCGAACCAGCGCGAGACGTGGTCGATGTTGAGCGTGGTCACAGTCCGACCTTTCGGTAGCGGCGCATCAGGAGGCCGTAGCAGCCGGCGATCAGACCGAGGACGGCGAGGAGGAAGAGCACGCCTTCGCCGGTGCCTGGTCCTGCCCCTCCGGGGTAGGAGGAGGTCGCGCCCAGGAAGGCCGTCTGCACCCCGTCGATGAGGGTGATGGGCGAGAAGAGGCCGATCCACGGGACGGCGCCCGTGGTGCCCTGCGCGTCGGCGATGGCCTGGAGCGTGGACACCGCCCCGTAGGAGATGGTGAGTACGGCGATGACGGCCGCGATGCCGAAGCCGCGGCGCGGGGTGACCGCCGAGATGACGAGGCCGATACCGGCGAAGAGCAGCGAGAGCAGTGCCACGGATACGAGTCCCTGGAGGAATCCCTTGGTCTGGTCGGTGAAGTCGAGCTTGGCCAGCAGGGCGCCCACGTAGAGCACGACCAGCGGGACCGCGGTGATGATGAACAGGGCGGAGGTCATTGCCGCGTACTTCGCCCGGACGTAGTCGGCGGTCTCGATCGGCCGCGAGAAGTACAGGGGTACGGTCTTGAAGCGCAGGTCCCGGGAGACCGCCTGGGGTGCCTGCGAGGCGACGTACAGGCCGATGAGCCCCTGCATGATGATCGCGTAGTTGGTGTACTCGACGGGCAGCTTGTGTGCCTTGGTGGCGACCGTGACCGCCACCATGATGAGCGCCGGGGCGCACATCACCGCGAAGAGCAGCATCGGCAGCACCTTGGACTTGGCCGAGCGGCCGAGGCCGTAGGCGCCGCGCAGGGACTGCGAGTAGAGCGAGCGGCGGGCGTACGCCCGGCCCAGGCGCTGGCCGTCGTACGAGCGGTAGCCGATGTTGTGGATGCGGGACTGGGCGCCCGTCTGTGCCGGGGTCTGCTCAACCGCCATGGCCGACCGCCTCCTTTCCCGCACTGTGGTGAGCGGTGCTCTGTTGTTCGTCGCTGTCGGTGAAGACCTCTGAGATGTGGTGTCTGCGCTGTTCCATGCGCACCAGGCCGAGGCCGAGGCCGGCGACGGTGTCCCGTACGAGGTCGTAGGTGTCCTCGCTCTCGGCGGTGAGCAGCAGGATGTGTCCGGCGCCGGGCAGGCCGCTGCCGTCGTGGGTGTCCACCCCGCGCGCGTGGAGCGCGTCGCGCATCGCGGCGGTGCCGTCCGGGTGTTCGTCGGTGTCGGTGACCTCGATGGCGAGGATGGCCGTGGACTGGGTGAAGTCGGTGGTGGAGCTGGACCGCAGGAGCTTGCCGCCGTCGACGACCACCACGTGGTCGCAGGTCCGCTCCAGTTCGCCGAGCAGGTGCGAGGTGACCAGGACCGAGATGCCGAAGTCGGTGTGGATCCGGCGGATCAGCCCGAGCATCTCGTCGCGGCCGACCGGGTCGAGGCCGTTGGTCGGCTCGTCGAGGAAGACCAGCTGCGGGTCGTGGACCAGGGCCTGGGCCAGCTTCACGCGCTGCTTCATGCCGGTCGAGTAGCCGCCGATGGGGCGGTAGCGCTCCTCGTACAGGCCGACATGGCGCAGGGTGTCCGCGGTGCGCTCGCGTGCGGCGGCCGGCGGGAGCCCGGACATGCGTGCCATGTGCACGACGAACTCGGTGGCCGAGACGTCGGGCGGCAGGCAGTCGTGCTCCGGCATGTAGCCGACGCGCTCACGGATGGCGGCGCCCTCGGTGGCGACGTCGAGTCCGAGCACGGCGGCCCGGCCCTCCGTGGCGGGAGACAGACCCAGCAGGATCTTGATCAGGGTGGACTTGCCGGCGCCATTGGCGCCGACGAGTCCGGTCACACCGGGTCCGATGTCCATGGAGAGCCGGTCGAGCGCGGTCACCCGGGGGAACCGCTTGCTCAGGCTTTCGGTCGCGATCACAGTCACATCCACGACGGTAGTGGCGCACACCACACCGGTCGTCAACCCGAAGAGCTGTCTCGGCATCCACCTTCAGTCGTACGGGCCCGTAGGGGTCCCCCCTCAGGTCGAACAGTCGAACAACCGAGTACGGGCGGTTGTCCACAGACAGGCGTTCGACTGTTGACGCGTGCTCTAACGGGTGTCAGATTCGCGGGGGTGAGATTACGGGCACGTAGCGGGGTCGACGGGACGCGTGAGCGCCGGGTGGAGGCGGAGGACGAGTGACTCTCGACGGGGTGCGTGAGCGCCGGGTGCGGACGGGCGGGATCGAGCTGTGCGTCACCGAGTCGGGGGACCCCGCGGACCCCACGGTGATCCTCGTGCACGGCTATCCGGACACCAAGGAGGTGTGGTCGCAGGTCGCCGCGCGGCTCGCCGGCCGCTTCCACGTCGTGCTGTACGACGTACGGGGCCACGGCGGCTCGACGGCTCCGCGTCCGCTGCGCGGCGGCTTCACCCTGGAGAAGCTGACGGACGACTTCATGGCGGTCGCCGACGCGGTGAGCCCGGACCGGCCGGTGCATCTGGTGGGGCACGACTGGGGCTCGGTGCAGTCGTGGGAGTTCGTCACCGTCGCGCGCACCGAGGGCCGGATCGCGTCGTTCACGTCGATGTCCGGGCCGTCCCTCGATCACCTGGGCCACTGGGCGAAGGAGCGCCTGAAGCGGCCCACCCCGCGCGCGGTGGCCCAACTCCTGGGCCAGGGCCGCAGATCCTGGTACGTGTACGCGCTGCACACGCCCGTGCTGCCCGAGCTCGCCTGGCGCGGCCCGCTCGGCAGACGCTGGCCGAAGATGCTGGCCCGCCTCGAACAGGTCTCCGGAGGGGGTTACCCGACCGCCTCCCTGCCCTCGGACGCGGCCAACGGCGCCTGGCTGTACCGGGACAACGTACGGTCGCGGCTGCGCGGGCCGCGTACGGACGCGCACGCGCACGCGCCCGTGCAGCTCATCACGCCCCTGGGGGACGTGTTCCTCTCCGAGCGGCTGTACGACGGACTGGAGCGGTGGGCGCCCCTGCTGGTGCTGCGCACGCTCGACGCGAAGCACTGGATCCCGCGCACCCGTCCCGATCAAGTGGCCGCCTGGATCGGGGAGTTCGTGACCGCCAACGAGGCCGGGCGGCTCCCGGTGACGGCAACGGGCGCGTACGCGCGGCGTTTCGGCGGGCGGCTCGTCCTGGTCACCGGGGCGGGCAGCGGCATCGGACGGGCGACGGCGCTCGCGTTCGCGGGGGCGGGCGCCCGTGTGGTGGCCGTCGACCGGGACGCCGAAAGCGCCGCCCGTACCGCCGAGTCGGCCCGGCTCGCCGGAGCCCCCGAGGCCTGGGCGGAGCAGGCCGACGTCTCGGACGAGCGGGCGATGGAGAAGCTCGCCGGGAAGGTCGCCGCCGAGTACGGCGTTGTGGACGTGCTGGTGAACAACGCGGGGATCGGGCTCTCCGGGTCGTTCTTCGACACGACCGCCGAGGACTGGAAGGAGGTCCTGGACGTCAACTTGTGGGGCGTGATCCACGGTTGCCGGCTCTTCGGGAGGCAGATGGCCGACCGAGGACATGGCGGTCACATCGTGAACGTCGCGTCGGCCGCCGCGTACCAGCCCTCCAAGGCGCTGCCCGCGTACAGCACTTCGAAGGCCGCGGTGCTGATGCTCAGCGAGTGTCTGCGCGCCGAGCTGGCGGACCAGGGCATCGGCGTCTCGGCGATCTGCCCCGGGTTCATCAACACGAACATCACAACGACCGCGCGCTTCACGGGAGTCGACGCCGAGGAACAGGCCCACAGGCGGAAGCGGGCGGCACGTCTGTACGGGCTGCGCAACTACCCGCCGGAGAAGGTGGCTTCGGCGATCCTGCGCGCGGTGGTGCGCAACGAGGCGGTCGCACCGGTGACGCCGGAGGCCCGGGTCCTGCGTCTCATGTCCCGTTTCGCACCGGGGGCGTTGAGGGCGCTGGCACGGCTGGACCCGCCCACTGCCCCCAAGGACAAGAAACAGGAGTAAATCAACACAAGTTGGGCAAGGCCCGCAAAACATAAGGCCCGTTGTCCACAGTTTCTCCAATTCCCCTGTGGATAACTGCACTTGGCTGTGGATCAAACCTCCGAACCAAAATCAAATGCGTGATCACGGTCTCGCCCGGCACGCTTACGGGATGACCGAGAAAGAGACCGCTAGCGAGATGGACGACAGACGCACCGTGAAGGTGTCGAAGTACCTGTCCAAGCATCTGCGTCACCAGCCGGGGAGGATCGGGCTCGCGCTCGACGAGGCCGGCTGGGTCGAGATCGACATCCTGATCGCGGCTGCCACGGCCCACGGCTTCCGGTTCACCCGCGACGAACTGGACCACGTGGTCGCCGCCAACGACAAGAAGCGCTTCGCGGTCGACGGGACCCGGATCCGCGCCAGCCAGGGCCACAGCGTCGAGGTCGACCTCGGGCTGCCCCCGGCGACCCCGCCGCCCTACCTCTACCACGGCACGGTGGACCGCTTCCTGGACGCGATCCGCGCCGAGGGCCTGCGGCCCATGAACCGGCACGCCGTACACCTCTCGGCCGACCGTGAGACCGCGACCCGGGTCGGCGCCCGCCGAGGCCGCCCCGTCGTACTCTCCGTGGACTCGGCCGCCATGCACCGCGACGGCCACGTCTTCCACGTCAGCGAGAACGGCGTATGGCTCACGGAGGCGGTGCCGCCGAGCTATCTGCGGTTCTCGGGCCCGCACTGACACGGGTCCCGGGTGACCGTCCGCCGCCACTCGAGGAGCGCTCGGCGATGTTTCACGTGAAACATGAACGGGACCTAGGCTCTGGACCATGAGTCTGCACCTGAGCACCGTGATCCTTCCGTACCGCCGTTGGCACGAGGGCGGCCGTTCGACCTGGCAGCGCGCGGAGCAGCTCGGGTTCCACACCGCGTTCACGTACGACCACCTGTCCTGGCGGACCTTCCGGGACGGCCCATGGTTCGGGGCCGTGCCCACGCTCACCGCCGCCGCCGCTGTCACCGACCGGCTGCGTCTGGGCACCCTCGTCACCTCGCCGAACTTCCGGCACCCGGTGACGCTGGCCAAGGAGCTGATCTCCCTCGACGACGTGTCGAACGGACGGTTCACCCTGGGGATCGGCGCGGGCGGCACCGGCTTCGACGCCACCGCGCTGGGCCAGGAGCCGTGGACACCCCGGGAGCGCGCCAACCGGTTCGGCGAGTTCGTCGCGCTCCTCGACAGGCTGCTGACCGAGGACGGCAAGGACGGCGTCTCGTACCAGGGCGACCATTACTCGGCCCACGAGGTGCGCAACATCCCGGGCTGTGTGCAGCGCCCCCGGCTGCCCTTCGCGGTGGCCGCCACCGGCCCGCGCGGGCTGCAGCTCGCGGCGCGGTACGGGCAGGCGTGGGTGACGACCGGCGACCCCCGGCTGTACGAGAACGGCACGCCCGAACAGTCGGTCCAGGCCCTGCGCGAGCAGAACGAGAAGCTGGCCGACGCCTGCGCCGAGATCGGCCGGGACGCGGACGGTATCGACAGGATCCTGCTCACCGGGTTCACCCCGGACCGGGGGCGTCCCCTGGAGTCAGTGGACGCGTTCGTCGACTTCGCGGGCAGGCACCAGGAGCTGGGCTTCACCGAGATCGTGATCCACTGGCCCATCCCCGACTCCGACTTCGCGGCCGACGAGCGGATCTTCGAGCACATCGCCCTGGAGGTCCCGGCGCAACTGCGCTGACCCGGGACCGGTCGGGGTGACCACTCATCTGGGCGGACCGCCGCCCGGCCGTGCGCGCCCATACGCGAGAATGGCCGGGTGACCTCAGCGACCCGAGAGCCCGAGACCCCCGCCGCCGCCCTTCCCGTCCGGCTCATCGCCACCGACCTCGACGGCACGCTGCTTCGCGACGACAAGTCGGTGTCCCCGCGTACGGTCGCCGCCCTGGCCGCCGCCGAGGCCGCGGGCGTCGAGGTCTTCTTCGTCACGGGCCGCCCGGCCCGCTGGATGGACGTCGTCAGCGAGCACGTCCACGGTCACGGGCTGGCGATCTGCGGCAACGGCGCCGCCGTGGTCGACCTGCACGGCGGCCCCGGCGCCCACCGCTTCGTGAAGGTGCGGGAGCTGGCCAGGGAGAACGCGCTGGACGCCGTACGGCTGCTGCGCGAGGCCGCGCCGGGGACGGTGTACGCCGTGGAGCAGACGTACGGCTTCCACCAGGAACCGGAGTACCCGAAGCTGCACATGGAGGTGCCGGACAATCTGGCGCCCGCCGAGAAGCTGCTGGCCCCGGGCGGGCCGAGCGACGGTGAGCCCGTGCTCAAGATCCTCGCCTTCCACCACACGATGGACCCCGACGCGTTCCTCACCACCGCCCGGCTCGCGATCGGCGACCGGGCCACGGTGACCCGCTCCAGCCCCAGCGCCCTGTTGGAGATCAGCGGCCCCGAGGTCTCCAAGGCGAGCACCCTGGCCCTGTGCTGCGCCGAGCGGGGCATCTCGGCCGAGGAGGTCGTCGCCTTCGGGGACATGCCGAACGACGTCGAGATGCTCACCTGGGCGGGCCGGTCGTACGCGATGGGCAACGCGCACCCGGATGTCCTCGCGGCGGCCTCCGGGCACACGGCGCCCAACAACGAGGACGGGGTGGCCGTCGTGATCGAGCGGCTGCTCGCGGAACGCCGCTGAGGAAGCCGGCGCTGGGGAAGCCGGCGCTGAGGAAGTCGGCGGTGGCCAGGCCGCCGCTGGGGACCGCGCTCACAACTGCACCCCGCGTGCCGTCAGCCACGCGGCCGGGTCCACCCCCGATCCCAGTTCCGGTGTGACGCGTACCTCGAAGTGCAGGTGCGGGCCGGTCGAGTTGCCGGTCGTGCCGGTCTGGCCGATCCACTGGCCCGGAGTAACCCGCTGCCCCTGGTCGACGGTGACGGCGGCGAGGTGCGCGTACTGCGTGTAGTAGCCCCCGGGGTGCTCGACCACGATCTCGATGCCGAAGGCGCCCCCGCAGGACACCGACACCACCGTGCCCGCGCCGACCGCCCGCACCGGGGTGCCGATCGGTACCGCGAAGTCCTGCCCGGTGTGGCCGTTCGCCCACCGGTCGCCGCCGCTGCCGAAACTCGCGGAGAGCTCGTACGTCTCCACGGGCGTGACGTACTCCGGCATGGTTCCGGGGTCCGGCTGGTCGAGCCGGACGGCGCCCCGGCAGGAGCCCGCCGCCACCGAGGCGTCGGCCCGGCCCTGGAGCGTCCAGCGGGCCTCTTCGAGCTTCGCCTCGATCGTCCGCTTCAGCTCGGCGATCTCACTGTTGCGCCGCTCCAGCCTCTGCCACTGCGCCGCCGCCCTCGCCTCGTCCGCGGCGAGCCGGGCCTCCGCGCGCCGGCTCTTGTCGATCGCGTTGTTGACGGCGAGATCGGCCTGCCACACGGCCCGCTGACCGCGCATCAGCTCCTCGGGGTTGTCCGCGAGCAGCATCTGCGCGGTGAGCGGGAGGCCTCCTCCGGTGCGGTACTGGCCGCGCGCGATCCGGCCCAGGTCCTCGTGCAGGACGGCGATGTCGCGCCGTTCACGGGTGAGGAGTTCCTCGTACTTCCGGGCCCTGGCGCCCTCCGCCTCGGACTCCCGCCGTCCGGCCTCATACCGCCGGGTCACCGCGGCGGCATCCGCGTACAGCCGGGTGACCTCGGTGCTGAGGCCCGAGTCCGTGGCGGAGTCCGGGCCGGCGTCCGTGTCCTCGCCCGAGGCGGGCGTGGGCCGGGCGACCAGGACCACGAGCGCGCACAGCAATGCAGGAACGAGCAGCGGATGACGGCGACGTGAGCCCATGTCAGCGATCGTGTACCGCAAACCGGACCGGTCGCCTGTTCAAGTCGTACGCCCGGGGGACCCCTTGCCACGAACGGCTCAGCAACGCGGTTCGTGACAGGCTCAGTACGGCGCCAGCCACACCACCGTCGTACCGCCGCCGTCCGGGCCGTTGCCGGGTCCGTGCCCGCTGTCGCCGCCGAGCGACTCGGCACGCCGCTTCAGGTTCCTGAGGCCGCTGCGCCGACCGCCCTCGGGGATGCCGACACCGTCGTCGGCGACGGTCAGCCGTACGCCCGCGCGGCCGTCCGGCAGGGTGACGTCCGCGTCGACCACGACATCGATCCGGGACGCCCCGGCATGCCGGAAGGCGTTGGACAGCCCCTCGCGGAGGGCGGCGACGAGGTTCTTGCCGGTCAGCTCGCCGACGGCGGTGTCGACCGGGCCGGCCAACCGGAGCGAGGGCTGGAAACCGAGGGCCACGGCGGCCATGTGGATCTCCCGCCGCACCCGTGTGGACAACTCGGACGGGACCTCGCCCGGGTCGTCCTGGAGCGCGAAGATCGCGGTGCGGATCTCCTGGATGGTGATGTCGAGTTCGTCGACGGCCCTGCCGACGCCGTCCCGTACCTCGGGCGCGACCGGTCCGCGCCGGGCGCTCTCCAGCATCATCCCGGTGGCGAACAGCCGTTGGATGACGAGATCGTGCAGGTCGCGGGCGATCCGGTCGCGGTCCTCGTACACCGCGAGCCGTTCCCGGTCGCGCTGGGCCTCGGCCATCATCAGCGCGAGCGCGGCCTGCGCGGCGAACTGGACGGCGAGCGCGCGCTCCGCCTCGGTGAACGGGCGCTCTCCGCGTGCGCGGGGCATGGCGAGGCTGCCGACGACACGGCCGTCGCTCTCCAGGGGGAGCAGCATGGTGGGCCCGTAGTCGCGGGTGAGGCCGAGGCCGAGGAGCAGCCGGGGGTCGGTGGCCGCGTCCGCGACGAACACGGGCTCGCCGTCGAGGAGTTCGGCGACCAGTTCGCTCTCCGGCGGGACGATCACGCCGAGCGCGTCGGCGGGGCCTTCCGCGTCCACGGCGACGATCTCCAGGCCGCCCTCGGCGGCGGGCAGCAGCACGATCCCGGCCGCCGCCCCGGAGAGCCGGCGGGCCTGTTCGGCGACGATCCGGAGGGAGTCGCCGATGTCGCCGCCGGAGAGCAGCGCGGTGGTCACGGCCACGGATCCGTCGATCCAGCGCTCGCGCTGCCGGGCGGCCTCATAGAGGCGGGCGTTGCCGAGGGCGATGCCGGCCTCGATGGCCAGCACACGGACCAAGGTCAGATCGTGCTCGGTGTAGGCCCCGCCGCCGCGCTTGTCACCGAGGTACAGGTTCCCGAAGACCTCGCCGTGCACGCGGATCGGCTCGACCCACCGGACGGTCTCCTCGTCGGCGCCGTGGTGGACGAGGTCGGCGATGCCGGTGCCGTCCTCGCCGAGTACCCCGACGGCCGCGTGCCGGGCGTCCACCAGGGCGGTCGCCGTCGCGCAGATCCGCTCCAGCGTGGCACGCGGCCCGAGCCCGCTCCCGGCGGCCCGCATGGCCTCCAGCAACTGCGGCAGGCACGGCTCGGGGCGAAGCGGTAGGTCCGGCATCCCACGAGCCTAATTAGTACTCTTTGTCACCGAAAGTCGAAGTCGCCGCCGAAGATCGAGGTGCCTGACAGTCGAGGTCCCTGGCAGTCGAGAACGGTCTCAGCCCGCCGCCACCGTCGCCAGTCGCTCGGACTCCGTCTCCCGCGCCGCCATCGCCCGCAGCGGCCCTTCGGCGGCGAGCAGCTCCGCGTACGTCCCCCGCTGCACGACCTGGCCCCCGTCCAGCACGATCACCTCGTCCACCGCGTCAAGACCGGCCAGCCGATGCGTGATGAGCAGTGTCGTACGCCCCTCGGTGGCGGCCAGCAGATCGGCGGTGAGCGCGTCGGCGGTCGGCAGGTCGAGGTGTTCGGCGGGTTCGTCGAGCACGAGCACCGGGAAGTCCGCGAGCAGTGCCCGGGCGAGCGCCAGCCGTTGCCGCTGCCCGCCGGACAGCCGCGCCCCGTGCTCGCCGACCAGCGTGTCGAGTCCCTCGGGCAGTGACTCGGCCCAGTCCAGCAGCCGCGCCCGCGCGAGGGCTCCCCGCAGGTCGTCCTCGGTCGCGCCCTTCCTCGCCAGCAGCAGGTTCTCGCGCACGGAGCTGTCGAAGAGGTGCGCGTCCTGGGCGCACAGCCCGACCAGCCGCCGTACGTCGTCGCCGTCCAGCGCGTACGCGTCCACACCGCCCAGCGTGTACGAGCCGGCGTCCGCGTCCAGGAACCGCAGGAGCACCTGGGCGAGGGTGGTCTTGCCGGCCCCGGACGGTCCGACGACGGCGATCCGGCGCCCTTCGTCGAGGGTGAGGTCGAGCCGGGCGAGCGCGTTCCGGTCCTGTCCCGCGTGGCGGGCGGTCAGCTCCCTGACGACGACCGGGAACGGCGACAGCGGCGCGGGGAGCGGCTGTTCGGGTTCGCGTACGGGCTCGGGCGCGTCCAGGACCTCGTACACGCGCTCCGCGCTCCTGCGCACCCGCTGCCGGTACCGCACGGCGAGCGGCAGTCCGAGGACGGCCTCGAAGGCGGCCAGGGGAGTGAGGACGACCACGGCCGTCAGCACCCCGTCGAGCCGCCCGTCGGCGACCCCTTGGACGGCCACCACGGCGGTGGCAGCGACCGTCAGTCCGGACAGCAGCGCGGTGAGTCCGTCGCCGAGCGCGGTGGCGGTGGCGGCGCGTGAGGCGATCCGGGTGAGCGTGGAGCCGGCCCGCCGTACCTGGTCGACACGTCGGTTCAGGGCGCCCGCGACCGTCGACTCGGCGGTTCCGGTGAGCAGGTCGGTCACATGCGTGGCGAGTGCCCCCCGGGCCGGGGCGAGTCGGCGTTCCGCGCGCCGTGCCACGGCACTGGTCACGAGGGGGACGCCGACGCCGGCCGTGAGGAGCCCGGCGGCGAGTACGGCACCGGCCTCCGGCAGCAGCCAGGCCGTGAACCCGACCGAGGCGGCGGAGACGACGAGGGCGGCTCCGGCGGGCAGCAGCCAGCGCAGCCAGTAGTCCTGGAGGGCGTCCACATCGGCGACGAGCCGCGACAGCAGGTCACCGCGCCGGGTCGTCCGCAGTCCGGCGGGCGCCAGCCGTTCCAGGCGCCGGTAGACGGCCACCCGGGTGTCGGCCAGCATCCGCAGCACCGCGTCGTGCGACACCAGCCGCTCGGCGTAGCGGAAGACGGCCCGCCCGATCCCGAAGGCCCGCGTGGCCGTCACGGCGACCATCAGATACAGCACGGGCGGCTGCTGCGAGGCCCGCGAGATGAGCCACCCCGAGGTCGCCATGAGCCCGACGGCACTGCCCAGCGCGAGACCACCGAGCAGCAGCGCGAGTACGAGCCGCCCGCGCCTGGCCCCGGACATGGCCCGCACCCGAGCGAGCACACCGACTCCCCCGGGGGGAGCGCCCGGCACGACTTCCTCGTCGTCGAGCACGGGGACCTGTGCACCCCGTTTCCCGCCCCCGAGGAGCCCATCACCGCCGGGGGAGTCTCCGGCCTGTCCGGCACCAGGCAGGTGAGCGGGGCGGGCGGCCTCCTCCAGCCGCACCACCCGGTCCGCCACCGCCAGCAGCGCCGGCCGGTGCACGACCAGCAGAACCGTCCGTCCGACGGCAAGGCGCCGTACGGCGGCCACGACCTCCGCCTCGGTCTCCCCGTCGAGCGCGGCCGTCGGCTCGTCGAGCAGCAGCACAGGCCGGTCCGCGAGGAACGCCCTGGCCAGCGCGAGCCGCTGCCGCTGGCCCGCGGAGAGCCCGGCGCCGTCCTCACCGAGCGCCGTGCGGACGCCCTCGGGCAGCGCGTCCACGAACTCCAGCGCACCGGCGTCGGCCAGTGCCCTCCGTACGGCGGTGTCGTCGGCGTCGGGCCGGGCCAGCCGTACGTTCTCGGCGATCGACCCGGCGAACAGATGGGGCCGCTGCGGCACCCAGGCCACCCGTGAACGCCACTGCTCCAGATCGAGCCCGGCGAGGTCGGCGCCCCCGACCGACACCCGCCCTTCCATCGGCCGTACGAACCCGAGCAGCGCGTGCAGCAGCGTCGACTTGCCCGCGCCGCTCGGCCCGACGAGCGCGACCGTCTCACCGGCCCCGACGGCGAAGGACACATCGGTCACCGCGTCCACCGAGCGCCCGGGATACCGGACCGTCACGCCCTCGAAGGCGATCCCGCCCTCCGGAACCTCCCCGGTCCCGGATTCCGGCTCGGGCGTCTCCAGCACGGCGAAGATCTCCTCTGCCGCGGCCAGCCCCTCGGCCGCCGCGTGGAACTGGGCGCCCACCTGCCGCAACGGCAGATACGCCTCGGGCGCCAGGATGAGGATGACCAGCCCGATGTAGAGGTCCATCTCGCCGCGCACGAGCCGCATACCGATGGTCACCGCGACCAGCGCCACGGACAGCGTCGCCAGCAGCTCCAGCGCGAAGGACGAGATGAAGGCGATACGCAGGGTCCGCATCGTCGCCTGCCGGTACTCACCGGTGATCCGCCGGATCGACTCGGCCTGGGCCTTGGCCCGGCCGAACACCTTCAGCGTCGGCAGCCCGGCCACCACATCCAGGAAGTGGCCCGACAGCCGGGACAGCAGGCGCCACTGACGGTCCATGTGGGAGTGCGTGGCCCAGCCGATCAGGACCATGAACACCGGAATGAGCGGCAGGGTGCCGACGATGATCGCGGCCGACACCCAGTCCTCGGTGACGATCCGCGCCAGTACGGCCACCGGCACCACCACCGCGAGCCCCAGCTGCGGCAGATAGCGGGAGAAGTAGTCGTCGAGCGCGTCGACCCCCCGCGTGGCGAGGGCAACCAGCGACCCGGTCCGCTGCCCGCCGAGCCATCCGGGGCCGAGGGCGACGGCCCGCTCCAGCAGCCGCCCGCGCAGCTCCGACTTCACCGCCGCGCTCGTCCGGTGGGCGGCCAGCTCGGTGAGCCAGGAGACCACCGCCCGGCCACCGGCGACGGCCACCAACAGCAGCAGGGGGGTACGGAGATCAGTGACCGACCGGCCGTGCTGGAACGCGCCGACCACCACCTCGGCGATGAGCATGGCCTGCGCGATGACCAGCCCCGCGCCGACGGCACCGAGGCCGACGACGACCAGCAGGAAGCGGCGCGTGGCACCGGCGTACCGAAGGAGCCGGGGATCGATTGGTTTCACGTGAAACATGCCCTTCGGTCCCGGGTGGTGGGTTCGCGATGTTTCACGTGAAACATCGCGAACCCACCACCCACAGACAGAGATGACGCAGACGACGACCGCTCAGTGCGCGGCTTCGGCGAGGTGCTGCGTGCCGATCCGCTTGCGGAACACCCAGTAGGTCCAGCCCTGGTAGAGCAGGACCAGGGGCGTGGCGATCCCGGCACACCACGTCATGATCCTCAGCGTGTACGGGCTCGACGAGGCGTTGGTGACCGTGAGGTTCCAGGCCGGGTTGAGCGAGGACGGCATGACGTTCGGGAAGAGCGTCAGGAACAGCATCGCGACGGCGGCCACGATGGTGACCCCGGAGAACGCGAACGCCCAGCCCTCGCGCCCCTTCCGTGCCGCACCCAGCGCGGCGACGAGGGCGAGCACGGCCACGACCGCTGCGGCCAGTGAGCTGCCGTCGCCCTTGTCGGCCTGGGTCCAGCCCAGGAACACGAGCGCGACGACCGCGGTCACCAGTCCGACGCGAACGGCCAGTTTCCGTGCCCGTTCCCGGATGTCGCCGACGGTCTTGAGACCGACGAACACCGTGCCGTGGAAGGTGAACAGCGACAGGGTGACCAGACCGCCGAGCAGGGCGTACGGGTTGAGCAGATCGGCGAGATCGCCCACGTAGTTGAAGTCAGCGTTGATCTTCACCCCGCGCACGATGTTGGCGAAGGCCACGCCCCACATGAACGCGGGCAGCAGCGAGGTCCAGAAGATCGCGGTCTCCCAGTTGCGCTGCCAGTTCTCCTCGGGCCGCTTCACGCGGTACTCGAAGGCGACGCCCCGCACGATCAGACAGACCAGGATCAGCAGCAGCGGCAGATAGAAGCCGGAGAAGAGGGTGGCGTACCACTCGGGGAAGGCGGCGAAGGTGGCACCGCCCGCCGTGAGCAGCCACACCTCGTTGCCGTCCCAGACGGGCCCGATGGTGTTGATGAGGACCCGCTTCTCCGCCCGGTCGCGGGCGAGGAGCTTGGTGAGGACGCCGACCCCGAAGTCGAAGCCCTCCAGGAAGAAGTAGCCGATCCACAGGACGGCGATGAGAACGAACCAGACGTCGTGAAGTTGCATGGCGATTCAGCTCCCTGGGCCTAGTAGGAGAAGGCCATCGGCTTGTCGGCGTCCTGTGGGTCGCCGCCGATCCTCGTGGGCGGGTTGAGGTCGGCCTCGGTCAGTTCGGGCGGGCCGGCCTTGACGTACTTCACGAGGAGCTTGACCTCGATGACGGCGAGAATCGCGTAGAGCGCGGTGAAGACGATCATCGAGGTGATGACCTCGCCCTGCGAGACCCCGGGGGAGACGGCGTCCCGGGTCTGGAAGATGCCGTACACGACCCAGGGCTGACGGCCCATCTCGGTGAAGATCCAGCCCCAGGAGTTGGCGATCAGCGGGAAGCCCAGGGTGAGGATCGCGACGCGCCAGTACCACTTGGTGAGCGTCGGACCGAGCGCCTTCCCCGGCAGCAGCGAGAGGTGGGGCACCTCGTCGTCGCCGACCCGCAGATGCTGCGGCAGCATGAACTTCTTGCGGGTCAGCCAGAGTCCGGCGAGCCCGATCGCGAAGGACGTCATGCCGAAGCCGATCATCCAGCGGAAGCCCCAGTAGGCGACCGGGATGTTGGGCCGGTAGTCGCCGGGCCCGAACTTCTTCTGCTCGGCCTTGTTGACGTCGTTGATGCCGGGGACGTGCGAGCTGAAGTCGTCGTTGGCGAGGAAGGACAGCAGACCGGGGATCTCGATGGCGACCTTGTTGTGGCCGGCGTCGACATCGCCGTAGGCGAAGACGGAGAAGGGCGCGGGCGCCTCGCCGTCCCAGAGGGCCTCGGCGGCGGCCATCTTCATCGGCTGCTGCTTGAACATGACCTTGCCGAGGAGGTCACCGCTGACCGCCGTGAGCATGCCGCCGATGACGACGGTGACCAGGCCGAGCCGCAGCGAGGTCTTCATCACCTCGATGTGCTTCTTCCGCGATAGATGGAAGGCGGCGATGCCGACCATGAAGGCGCCACCCGTGAGGAAGGCCGCGGAGAGGGTGTGGAAGACCTGGGTCAGTGCGGTGTTCTGGGTCAGGACCAGCCAGAAGTCGGTCAGTTCGGCGCGCCCCTTCTGCCCGTTGATCCGGTAGCCGACGGGGTGCTGCATCCAGGAGTTGGCCGCGAGGATGAAGTACGCCGACAGGATCGTGCCGATCGAGACCATCCAGATACAGGCCAGGTGGATCCGCTTCGGCAGTTTGTCCCAGCCGAAGATCCACAACCCGATGAAGGTGGACTCGAAGAAGAAGGCGATCAGCGCCTCGAAGGCGAGCGGGGCGCCGAAGACATCCCCGACGAAGCGCGAGTAGTCGGACCAGTTCATGCCGAACTGGAACTCCTGCACGATGCCGGTGACGACACCCATCGCGATGTTGATCAGGAAGAGCTTGCCCCAGAACTTGGTGGCCCTGAGGTACTTCTCCTTCTCCGTGCGCACCCAGGCCGTTTGCAGTCCGGCGGTGAGCGCGGCGAGGGAGATCGTCAGCGGGACGAACAGGAAGTGGTAGACGGTGGTGATGCCGAACTGCCATCGCGCCAGAGTCTCGGGCGCCAAAGCGATGTCCACGTCTTCTCCTTACGTGCCGTGGTCATTGCGGCAGTCTGTCCCGGTTGCCATCCACACGAGAGGAACAAACGGGACACGCTTGTGAACGCGTTCACATTCACAAGCAATTATGGCGCATACCCGTTCGAAGCTGGAGAGGCGGGGGGTCCCTGAACGAGACCTGACCGGCCCTTGACAGAAAAGGGCCGGTCAGACATGGCGGACAGCCCATGAACGGGACACTGGAGTCCGCGCCCGGGGCCAGGGACTAGAGCTCCTTGCGGAACACCTCCGCCGCCTTCAGGAAGACGTCGTTCGCCTCGGCCTCCCCGATCGTGACCCGAACCCCCTCGCCCGGGAACGGCCGGACGACCACCCCGGCCCGCTCGCACACCGCCGCGAAGTCCACCGTGCGCTCCCCCAGCCGCAGCCACACGAAGTTCGCCTGGGTCTCGGGCACCGTCCAGCCCTGGCCGCGCAGCCCGTCGACCACCCGCGCGCGCTCGGACACCAGCGAACCGACCCGGCCGAGCAGCGCGTCCTCGGCCCGCAGCGAGGCCACGGCGGCGTCCTGGGCGAGCTGGCTCACCCCGAAGGGCACCGCGGTCTTGCGCAGCGCCGCCGCCACCGGCTCGTGCGCGATCGCGAACCCGACCCGCAGCCCGGCGAGGCCGTACGCCTTGGAGAAGGTGCGCAGCACACAGACGTTCGGCCGGTCGCGGTAGAGCACGACCCCGTCCGGCACCTCGATGTCGCGGACGAACTCCTTGTACGCCTCGTCGAGCACCACCAGCACATCACCGGGCACCCGGTCCAGGAACCGCTCCAGCTCCGCCTGGCGTACGACCGTCCCGGTCGGGTTGTTCGGGTTGCAGACGAAGATCAGCCGGGTCCGGTCGGTGATCGCGTCAGCCATCGCGTCAAGGTCGTGCACGTCCCCGGGGGTCAGCGGGACCTTCACCGACGTGGCGCCGCTGATCTGCGTGATGATCGGATAGGCCTCGAAGGACCGCCAGGCGTAGATCACCTCGTCGCCGGGCCCGCTGGTGGCCTGGATGAGCTGCTGTGCGACGCCGACCGAGCCGGTGCCGGTGGCGACATGCGAGACCGGCACGGCGAAACGTTCTGCCAGCTCGCTCATGAGCTCCGTGCAGGCCATGTCCGGGTACCGGTTGAAGGCACCCGCCGCCGCCGTCACGCTCTCCAGCACGCCCGGCAGCGGCGGGTACGGGTTCTCGTTCGAGGACAGCTTGAAGGCCACCGGACCACCTGCCGCAGCCGGCCTGCCCGGCTTGTAGGTGGGGATACCCTCCAGCTCGGCGCGCAGCTTGGGGCTCGTCTCGCTCACCGCAGTCCTCCTCGTGACCACCACCGGCTCAGCACGGCCACTCGCTGCCGGATACCGGGTACCAATGCTCCTCACCTTATGAGGATTCGGCGCCGGCGCGTATGGGGCGATCAGGTCCGCCGGTTCGATCGGGTCGGTCGGGCGGGGATCGGGCGACAACGCGGGCATGCGGCCGGCTCCGTGTGCCCGCGCCGTCTGCCACACCGTCGACCCCATGAGCATCAGGGGTATCACCGTACAAAGTTGCACTAATTGGGGGGCGCGTAGCGCGACTTGGCGCGCGCTGGTGGCTCACGCCGTGGCGCGCATCCCTCGTAGAGGTGAGTTGAGACCTCTTCGAAACATCGGCCACTTGGCAGGCCTATGTGCGCCGACGAGTCACGTAGGGCGATAATATCGTTCAACTGACTTCTATTCAAAGGCAGTTGATGACTTTTGACCATGCAGAAACGTGCCTGTCAACGACTGCATATGCGTCCGCACTACCCCACCGCATGAGCCCTACTATCGGCTCGCCATGACAGCAGCAGGGAAGCACCAGGTGAGCCGCGCGGAGACAACCCGACGAGCCAGCCGGCCGGGCCGGGCCGGCATCAGAGACGTGGCCGCCGCCGCCGGCGTCTCGATCACGACCGTCTCCGATGCCCTCAACGGAAAGGGCCGGCTCCCGGACGCCACCCGGCGCCATGTCCGCGAGGTCGCGGACCGGCTGGGCTACCGCCCGTCGGCCGCGGCCCGGACCCTTCGTACCGGCAAGTCCGGACTGATCGGTCTGACCGTGACGACATACGGGGATGAACCTTTCACCTTCACCGAGTTCGCGTACTTCGCGGAGATGGCGAGGGCCGCCACCTCGGCCGCGCTCGCCCGGGGCTACGCCCTGGTCATCCTCCCCGCGACCTCGCGCCACGACGTGTGGTCGAACGTCGCCCTCGACGGCACCGTCGTGATCGACCCGTCCGACCACGACCCGGTGGTCACCGAACTCGTCAGGCAGGGACTGCCCGTCGTCTCCGACGGCCGCCCGGCCGGCTCGCTCCCGGTCACCGCGTGGGTCGACAACGACCACGAGGCGGCCGTCCTGGGCATCCTCGACCACCTGGCCGACGCCGGCGCCCGCCGTATCGGCCTCCTGACGGGGACCTCCACCGACACCTACACCCACCTCTCGACCACGGCGTACCTGCACTGGTGCGAGCGGGTCGGCCAGGACCCGGTGTACGAGTCCTACCCGGCCCACGACCCGTGCGCGGGCGCCGTGGCCGCCGACAGGCTGCTGGCCCGCCCGGACCGCCCTGACGCCGTCTACGGCCTCTTCGACCCCAACGGCACCGACCTGCTGGCCGCGGCCCGCCGCTACGGCCTGCGCGTCCCGGACGACCTTCTGCTGGTCTGCTGCAGCGAGTCCACGGTGTACGCCACCACGGAGCCGCCGATCACCACGCTCTCCCTGAAGCCGCGCCGCATCGGCACGGCGGTGGTCCAGCTCCTGATCGACGCCATCGAGAACCTCGACTCGGACCTGCCGGTCGAACAGGTGATACCGACCGAACTGATCGTGCGGACGTCCTCGCAGCGCCGTCCGCCGCGTACGACGGTCAGTCCGCCGCGATCGCCCGAGGAAGGGTGATCCGGGGGCGGTGGTGAGGGCGGGGGAACTGGGCTTGTGC
>NZ_LIQQ01000097.1 GCF_001418565.1 Streptomyces graminilatus
GGTCGGGGCTGGCCGGGGTGGCGCGGCGGATCGGTACATTCGACGGCGTCCTGGCCGTCAGCAGCCCGGTTGGCGGTCCCACCGTGGTGACCCTGGAGATTCCTTGCGAGTTGTCCTAGCCGAAGACCTGTTCCTGCTGCGCGACGGACTGGTCCGGCTGCTGGAGGCGTACGACTTCGAGATCGCCGCGGCGGTGGAGAGCGGGCCCGAGCTGGACCGGGCGCTCGCCGAGCTGGCACCGGACGTCGCGGTGGTCGACGTACGCCTGCCGCCGACGCACACCGACGAGGGGCTCCAGTGCGCGCTGCGGGCCCGCCGGGAGCGGCCGGGGCTGCCGGTACTGGTGCTGTCGCAGCACGTGGAGCGGTTGTACGCACGGGAGTTGCTGGCGGACGGGGTCGGCGGGGTCGGCTATCTGCTCAAGGACCGGGTGTTCGACGCGGAGCAGTTCGTGGACGCCGTACGGAGGGTCGCGGCGGGCGGGACCGCCATGGACCCACAGGTGATCCGGCAACTGCTGGCGGGGCGCGCCGGGGACGGCCGGCCGCTGGGGCGGCTGACGCCCCGGGAGTCGGAGGTTCTGGAACTCATGGCGCAGGGACGTTCGAACGCGGCGATCGCGGGGCAGCTTGTTGTCACGGAGCGGGCGATCGCCAAGCACACCTCGAACATCTTCGCCAAACTCGGACTTGAGGTGTCGGACGACGACAACCGGCGTGTTCTGGCCGTACTCGCGTATCTCGACCAAGGGCGCTGAAAACACGCCAAAGTCGACGCGATTCGCTCCCTCGACGGCCACTTGCGGTAAGGGATCCGCAACTCCCGGTACAGCAAGTGGAGTTCATGCTGAATTGTCCTCCGAATCTCTCATTAATTTCTGAGGCGGCTGAACACTCCTGAGGCCCCCCTCGTATGAATGGACGCCGCTTCACTCCTGTCGGGCGCCTCGATAGCCCCGCAAGGAAGTCAGAGGAGTTCCATGGGACGCAATGCACGTAAACGACGCTCACCGATGGCCGTTCGCGCCGTGGCCGCATCCGCGGCCCTCGCGATCGGTGGCGGTGGACTTGTCTGGGCGAATTTCTACGCCTCCGCACACGAGGAGAACGGCGCCCAGAACCAGATCAAGGCCGCTGCCGCACAGATCGTCTCGATCCAGTGCCCGGACGTCGGCCAGAAGCTCACGAACGTCCCGGGCGGCGCCCGCGCCGGGGTGGACAGAGAGCTCGCGAACCTCGACAACCAGATCACCGAGGCCTACGCGCGTCTCGCCTCCAGCAGGCAGGCGCAGGCCGGTGACACCGGCTTCGTCCAGAACGCGATTCTCGGCCCGCTGAAGGACAAGCGCTTCGCGGCGATCGACCGGATCCGCATCAACATCAAGCGGTCCGGTGGTTCCGGGGCCGACAACCTGGGCCAGTTCGCCCAGTGCACCGGCGTCGCGGCCGCAGCGCCTCAGACCAACGCCGGCCAGGGCCAGGGCAACCAGGGCAACGGCCAGAACAACGGCCAGGGCCAGGGCCAGGGCCAGAACAACGGCCAGGGTCAGGGTCAGGGTCAGAACAACGGCCAGAACAACGGTGGCCAGAACAACGGCCAGGGTCAGGGCCAGAACAACAACGGTCAGGGCCAGAACAACGGTCAGGGCCAAGGCCAGAACAACGGCCAGAACGGCCAGGGCCAGGCCGCCGGCGGCGGCCAGGGCGGCAACGGTCCGGTGGCTGCCGACTTCGTCGACATCACCAAGGTCCAGGGCAACGCCCAGCTCGGTGTCGGCCAGAACGGTCTCCCCGCGAACGGCAACAGCGGCTCGCGTGGCTCGTTCACCAGCAACTGTGGCACCAACGGGAACAAGAACCACAACACGGACAACGTGATCGTGGCCCCCGGTGTCAGCAACGGCGCGCACCACCTGCACGACTACGTCGGCAACCAGAGCAACGACGCGTTCGCCAACGACCAGAAGCTGGCCGCGGCGGGCACGAGCTGCCAGAACCAGGGCGACAAGTCCTCGTACTTCTGGCCGGTCCTCCGTCTCCAGAACGGCACGCAGGACTTCGACCAGAACCGGGACGGCGGTGGCAAGGAGGGCAACGTCGGCCAGATCCTCCAGGCCTCCCAGGCCCAGATCAAGTTCGTCGGCAACAAGAAGGGCAACGTCGTCGCGATGCCGACCGCCCTTCGCATCATCACCGGTGACGCCAAGGCCTTCATCAACGGCAACGCGAACGCCAACGTCAACTGGAGCTGCACCGGCTTCGAGAACAAGGTGCAGCTGAAGGACAAGTACCCGATCTGCCCGCAGGGCAGCCAGGTGGTCCGCACGACCGACTTCCAGAGCTGCTGGGACGGCAAGAACATCGACAGTGCGAACCACCGCACTCACGTGGCCTTCGTCCAGGGCGACGGCTCCTGCGCCAACGGCTTCAAGGCGATCCCCCAGCTCCAGGTCCGTCTGGTCTACAACGTCCCGGCCCCGAAGCTGCAGAACGGCCAGGTGATCAACCCCTACGCGGTGGACACCTTCCCGGAGAACCTGCACAAGCCGATCACCGACCACAACGACTTCATCAACTTCTTCTCGCAGAACACGATGAACAAGATGGTCAACTGCATCAACAGCGGTCAGAACTGCCAGTAATTCCCTGAGTGGCCCACCGTCGCACCGACGGTGGGCCACTTCAACACCAAGAAAGCCGGTNNGCCACCGGCTTTCTTGGTGTTCTGCCGCTCGCACTCAGCCGCCGTGGCCGGCCGAGTGGCTCGCCCCGCCACCACCGCCCGCGTGGTGGTCGGCGCCCACCTCTGTGGTCCCGCCGAGCTTGGTCTGCAGTTTCGCGATCCCCTTCTGGGAGCCGACCACGGTCCACTTGCGGCCGAGGAGGTAGAAACCGCCGTAGTCCTTGGCCCCGTCGATCCACTCGCGCTGGCCGCGGTCGGTGGCGTAGGTCAGGAGCAGGAACTTGCCGTAGGTGGTGGTCTTGCAGGCCGCCTGGCGGAGCTCGTCGGCGTCGATCTGCATGATCGGCTCGCAGCCCACCTTGCTCGCGAGCTGCTCCAGGCTGCCGGTCGCGGCCACCGGAACGGCGTCGATCTGCGTTGCCGCCCGGTCGCCGCCGCCGCCCGAGCAGCCCGTCAGTGCCAGCGCCGCCACGGCTGTGACCGCGGCAGCCGCGAGCTTCGGTCGCGTCACCATCATCTGTTCGTCCTCCGGTCCGTTCGCCGCCGACATTACTCTCGGCCCATGCCTCGGAAGGCCCCGTCGAGGGGCCCTCGCTCTCGATACGGCTGCCGGGCGCAGACCACTCAATCAGGGAACGCGTGTGCGAGAGTGGGCAAGTGAACGCAGACTGGGAAGAGCGTGTGGCCGCCGCCTGGGCCACCTTCGACGACTACGACGAGGATCACGGGGCCGACTTCCGCGCCCTGATCGACACTCTCGTCGCCGAACTGCCCGCCGACAGCCCCCTGGCCTTCTTCGAGCAGGCCTGCGCCTGGGACTCGACGGGCCACTCCGACCGGGCGGTGCCGCTCTACCGTGAGGCGCTCGCGCGCGGGCTCGGCGAGGAGAGCCAGTACAAGGGCCGGCGCGCCAAGATCCAGTTGTCGAGTTCGCTGCGCAACATCGGGCAGGCCGAGGAGGGCGTCAAGCTGCTCACGCCCGAACTCGACGCCCCCTCAGACGAGTTGGACGATGCCGTACGAGGGTGTCTGGCGCTGTGTCTGTCCAGTCTCGGCCGCGACCGGGAGGGCCTCTCGCTGGTCCTCGGCGCCCTCGCTCCCCATCTGCCGCGCTACCAGCGGTCGATGGCGAACTACGCCCGTCTGCTGACCGACCCCGACGCCTGACCGACGCCTGACCCACGCCTGACCGGCACCTGATCCCGGGGACGGTCCCGAAGGCCGGCTCCGGGACGGCCAGGTGACCATCCGACCATTCGCTCGTTCTGCTGAACGTGCAGTCACAGGATGTCGCCTTCAGCCCCGCCACCGGTAACCGCGCCAAGGGCCGCCCCGTCGTCGACGTGGAGCAGGCCGAGGCCGCGCTCGTCGAGCACTACCCCCGGCTCGTCCGGCTCGCCTATCTGGTGCTGCCGCCGAGCCTTGGCCTGCGCCGGCGCGTCCTGACCGCGCACGCCCTCACCCAGCGCGCGCTGCCCAGGGGCCGTACGGCGGCGGCCTCGATCCCGGCCCAGCAGAAGGGCCGCGCGGGCGACCCCGGTTACGCGCTCGTCCGCCTCCAGGTGCTGCGTACGGCACTCGCGGCGGGCCAGCCGTGGCGGGGCCGCACGCTGCCGAAGCGGTCGCAACTGCCGGCGCTGCTCCCCCAGGTGTGGGGCCTGCGGCTCTTCCCGCGTTCGGGCGGCGCCGAGGAACTCGCCCTGGACCAGCGGCTGTCGGCCCTCTCCGGGCCCGCCCGGGCCGCGTACGTCCTGCGCGGTCTGGAGAAGCTCCCGGACTCCGACGTACGCGCCGCGCTTGAGGCCGCCGGGGTCGACCGGCCGATCGAGGCGCTCCGCGAGGCGGACCGGGTCCCGGCGCAGTACGCGCTGCTCGACTCAGCCGAGTTCGACGCCTGTTCGCTCCAGGCCCGCCCGACCGACCTGATGCGGCGCAGGCAGCATCTCAAGGCCGCGCTGGTCGCCGCCACGGCTGTCGCGGTGTGCGGCACGCTGCTCGGTCTGCCCGGCGACGGCTGGGCCCCGGACGGCGCCGCCGCCCCCGCGTACGCGCAGAACCCGGCCGCCGAAGCGGCCCTGGATCCGGCCCGGTTGACCCTCGTACCGGCCGCCGCCTGGAAGTCGTCCGCGCGTACCGACTTCTCCGTCTGGCCCGCGCGCGGTGATCTCGTCGACGACAGCGCCCTGCTGCGGCGCGCCCTCGCCGTCTGGGCCCGCCCCGGCGAGACGGTCCAGGTCTCGGCGACCCCGGGCACGCCGTCCGGCGGCCCGGCCGGCCCGCCCCAGCTCCTCTACGCGGGTACGGTCGACGCCGCCCGTGTGGTGATCCTGTACGACGGTCTGCGCATCGCCCGGTACGCCGAACCGAAGGACGGCACGAGCGGGGCCGCCCTCGACTTCGCCCGGGTGGACGGCGCGACCGGCGCCGAGGCCGACGCGGTGGTCCTCGACCGGGCCGACGGCAACGTCCGCTATCTGACGGCCCCTTGGGTGCTCAAGGCGCAGATGCGGGACCTGCGCAAGCCGGCCGGGGCGCCGATCGACCTGGGTCTGACGGACGGGGTGACCGGGCTGCTGGCCAGCCCGATCGCGCAGACCGGCACCTGCCAGTCCTGGAACACGCTCCAGGTGACCGACGCAGGTGGCGCCCGGCTGCTGAGCGACCTCGCCGAACTGGTCCCGGCCCACCTCACCACGGGCCGCCCGACCGCACCCCGCGAGGCCTCGGCCCGGTCGGCGCTGGCGACGTGGTCGCCGTTCGCCTGCTCGCTCGCCGCGATGCACTCCCAGGGCGTGCGCTCCGTGAACGCCTGGCGGTACGCGCGGCAGCCGCTGCCCGACGCGAGCGGCGCCGCCGACTGGGTGTGCACCCGCGCCGAGACCTGGCGGGGCGAGGGTGCGCGGGTGCTGGCCCAGTTCCACACGCCGGGCGGGCAGTACGGGGCGGTCGCGGCGAAGTCCGAGAGCAGCCCGGCGTGCGGTCCGCGCGACCCGAACGTCCTCGCCGGTGTGCTGTGGAAGTCGGGGGCGGGTGAGTGGTACATGCTGGCCGCCGGCTCCGAGAACACGGCGTCTATCACGGCGACGGGCGGGGTCGACTCGTCGGCGCGGGGCGCTCTGCTGGCGGCGAAGACCCGACAGGGGGCGCAGGCCGGGTTGAGGGGGACGCTGAAGGACGGGCGGGCCGTCGGAGGGCTGCGCTGACCTAACCGGACGCCGGCACCGGCGTCGGCAGACGCGGACACTGACGGCCGACGCGGACACTGACGGGCAGTCGCGAACACTGACGGGCAGTCGGTGCGGGAGTTCCTCCCCACCGGCTGCCCGTCGGCGCGTCGACACCATGTCGAGCAGACGTTGCCGGGCGCCCCGGGCGCAACACGGTCCACTTGTGCTGGATTTGTGAACATCCCCGGTCGGACCCGTCCGTTGCGGCCCGTATCCGATCGGTAAGGTGTTCGCATGACAACCGGGGTTCGCCGCAGAATGGGAGTCGAGGAACGCCGGCAGCAGTTGATCGGCGTCGCCCTCGAACTGTTCAGCCGCCGCTCGCCCGACGAGGTCTCCATCGACGAGATCGCGTCGGCCGCGGGTATCTCGCGACCATTGGTCTACCACTACTTTCCCGGCAAACTCAGCCTGTACGAGGCCGCGTTGAAGCGGGCGTCGGACGACCTGGCGGGCCGGTTCATGGAACCGCAGGAAGGCCCGCTGGGGGCTCGGCTGCTGCGCGTGATGCGCCGGTTCTTCGACTTCGTCGACGAACACGGGCCCGGTTTCGCGGCGTTGATGCGCGGCGGTCCGGCGGTCTCCGCGGACGAGACGCGTTCGAGCGGCGCCTCGGCGACGAACGCGCTCATCGACACCGTACGACAGGCCGCGTACGTCCAGATCCTGTCGCATCTGGACCTGAAGGCCGAAGACGCGCCCGCGCGGCTGGAGTTGGTCATCCGGACGTGGATATCGCTCGTCGAGTCCACCGCGCTGATCTGGCTGGACGGGCGCCGCGTGCCGCGTCGCGAGCTGGAGGCGCAGCTCGTGCACGACTTCGCGGCGCTGGCCGCCGTGAGCGCCGCCTATGACGAGGAGATGGCCGTCCTGCTGCGCCGGATGCTCCAACAGGAGCCCGTGGACGGCCCGTTCAGCGACCTGGTCACCCGGCTGATCTCGCTCGCGTCCTAGCCACGAACAACGCCAACAGGTGACCGGTGACCGGGCTGTCGGCTCAGCCGTCGAACTTCCGGTAGGAGTCGTCGAGTTCGCGGACCTCCACCGAGCCGTGCAGGGCGAGTCCGTCGACCGGCTTCACATGGGTGCGTACCAACTCCAGTACCGCTTCGGTCAGTTGGGCCTTTGTCTCGACCGTGCGCCCGGTGAGCATGCCGATCCACACGTGCACGATCGCGTGGCCCTCGGTGTCCGCGCCGACCGTGGCGTCCTCGGTGCGGCGGAACTGCGTCTTGCACGCCTCGGGCTTCGCCTTCGCCGTGGCGACGACCTCCTCGTGCAGCGCGAGCGCGAACGCGCGCCGGTCGAAGGACTCGGCCAGCGAGCCCGAGTAGTCGACGGTGATCTGCGGCATGGGTCAAACCCCTGTTCTACGGTTTCGTACGACACGGTTTCGTACGACAGACTGCACGGCCACCTCACCCTAACCGCAGCCCTGACCAGCGGGCTCCCGGGCGGGCTCCGGCCTGCGGCCGTCAGGAGCCGTCGTCGAGCCGCAGCGCCAGCATCGCGATGTCGTCCTCGCGGTCGTGGCCGAAGGAGACCAGCAGGGTGTCGCAGAGGGCGTCCAGGCCGGGCAGCGCGCCGGAGGCCGCCGCGCGCAGGTGTTCCATGGAGTCCGCGAGGTCGGCGCCCCGGGTCTCGATCAGACCGTCGGTGACCATGAGGAGCCGGTCGGTGGGTTCGAGGAACAGTTCGGTGGGCGGCGGATGGGCGAGGCCCACGCCGAGCAGCGGGCCCGCCGCCTTGGCGTACTCGGCACTGCCGGTGTCACGGATGATCAGCGGCGGGATGTGCCCCGCGTTGGCGATCCGGGCCCGCCCGGTGCCCGGGTCGACGTGGACCAGGCAGACCGTGGCGGTGACCTCGCGGTGGTAGCGCCGGAGCATCCGGTCGAGGCGCTCGGCGAGCACGGCCGGGTCGGTCTCGTCGACGCAGTAGGCGCGCAGGGCGTGCCGGATCTCGACCATGACGGTGGCCGCGTCCAGCGAGTGCCCGACGACGTCACCGACCGCGGCGAGGACGCCGTCGTCGGTGCGCAGGGCGGCGTAGAAGTCGCCGCCGATCTCGGCGTCGCGGGAGGCGGGCACGTACCGGACGACGACGTCGATGCCCGGGAGGTCGGGCAGCCGGTCGGGACGGGGCAGGAAGCTGTGCTGGAGGGTGAGGGCGACATGCCGCTCGACCTGGTACATGAGCAGCGGCTCGGCGGCGAGCACGGTGGCCTGGGCGAGCCGGGCCACCAGGGACTCGGTCTCGGGACTCACCCGGCGCGCGCCACGGGTGGGCGTGGCCAGGCACACCGAGGCCCTGCCGTCCTCGGTGGGGATCAGCACCAGGCGGGCGTCGTGCTCCAGGCCCGGCCGGAAGAACCCGGCGGGCCACAGCGGCGCGGGCACCGTGGTGATCCGTACCCCGCTGTGGCCGTGGGTGAGCCGCCGGAGCAGTCCCGCCACGGCGCGGTGGGCGCCCTCGTCCGGCATGGCGAGCGAGGTGCGGTCGCGGGAGGTGGCGCGGTACAGCTCGTCGTCGGGGCCGAGGAAGAACACGGCGGCGGGAGAGCCGGTGAGCCGTGCGGTGCCCTCGGCGGCGGCGTCGGCGAGTTCCTGGAGGGAGCGGGCCGCCTGGATGGTGAAGACCGTCTCCGACAGCCGGGTCAGCCGCCGCGCGAGGGCCTGGTCGTCGGCCCGCAGCCGCGAGGCCCGGACGGCGGCCCGCAGCACCGCGTCGATCTCCCCGGGCTCGGCGGGCAGCGCCAGATACGCCTCCCCGCCCGCGTCGAGCCCGTCCCGGCGGTCGCCCGGGGACACGGACGAGGTCGAGGAGGCCGAGGGAGCCGAGAAGTGCACGACGGGCAGTCCGGCCATGTGCGGCCGGGCCTTGATCCGGCGGCACAGCTCGACCCCGCCCATCCCGGCCAGGTTCACATCGACGAGGGCCACGTCGGGCAGGATGCCCTTGCGCAGCCGTACGTCGAGTTCGGCGAGCGCCTCGTGGCCACCGGCGACCGGGACGACCTGGTGACCGGCGCGGCGGAGCAGTGCACTCATCGCGTACCGGCCGGCCGCGGTGGCGTCCACGACGAGCACGGTGGTGTCGGTCCGCTTGCCGTTGCCGTCCATCTGGCCGCCCTTGGACACACCGGTGGGGCAGACCTGGGTCCGGGGTCCGCCCCACCAGGGTAGTGCCCTTGTCAGGGGGTGCGGGAGAACACCGCGACGGTTCTTCCCGGAACGGTGAACGTGCCCGAACTCCTTGTGTAGCGGGCCGACTTGACGACGGGGTTGGCTCCCGCGCGCAGTACGGGGGCGGTACGTCCACAGACGGCGCACGATGAAAGTGACGCCTGAGCACAAGCGTGGAATGAGCCCGCCAGGGCAGGCCGGCGAACCTCGGGCGAGGCGGGTTGGGCCGGGAGCCGGGTCGGCTGCCTGAGCGCGCCGGCGGCCGTACGTACCCAAAGGTCCGTGGCCATGGCCACGGCGCGGGCATTCGAGCGCACCCCGGACGAACGGCCGTGCGCGTCCACTTCCCGCCCTGGCCGTTGAAGGGCGGGGCGGCCGGATTCGAACGGCGTCCTCCTCCATGCTGTGTAGGCGCACTACCAACCACGTCGTGGTCCTCACCCTGAACTGAACCGTGCGGCGCCAACACCCGCCGAGGAAGGTCACCTTGTGTCCACCGAAACACCTGGCCCAGAGCTCCAGTCGCAGAGTCCGACGCGCGAGCGGGAGCTTCCGGTTGCCGCACCGGTCGCAGGAATGCTGCACCACGTCGAACTCTGGGTTCCCGACGTCAATCGGGCTGTCTCGCAATGGGGTTGGCTGCTGGAGGAACTGGGATACGCACTCTTCCAGAGCTGGGAAGGCGGCCGTAGCTGGCGCCTCGGGCACATGTACATCGTCTTCGAGCAGTCCCCCGCACTCACCCAGGACCGCCACGACCGGTGCGCTCCCGGGCTGAACCATCTCGCCTTCCACGTCCAGGACGATCACGCCGTCGACTCCCTCGTGGAGCGAGCGTCGCGCAACGGCTGGACGCTGATGTTCCCCGAAAAGCATCCTCACGCCGGCGGAAAGCAGCAGTACGCGGCCTACCTGGAGAACAGCGACGGGTTCGAGGTCGAACTCGTGGCCATCTCCACCTCAACTCGGCATCCTTAGCGGGAAGTTGGAGACCTGTGGTCGGCGGACCAGTGGGACCAGTCCTCGGTCGCAGGCATCCACCCGCCGTAGAGAGGGTCGGCCGTGACCTAGGAGCATGACAAGTTGTGGAGTCGTGGCGCGCTTCTGGGCCGTGTTCTGCTGCCGCTCGTGGACCACCAGGAGCCGTGGCGGCAGGATCGGCGCCGCGAGAATCTGCGGGCCTGGGAGATCGGCACGGCGGCAGGTGAGCGGACGATCGAGATCATCGCGGCCCTGGCCGTGCACGCGGTGGCACTCGACGATTCGTTGTCCGCAGAGGAGATCGACGCACTGCCCCTCAAGGTCGTGGCGGATACCGTGACCGGCAAGCGCGACTACGAACTGCTCGCCGGGCTCCCGGACCCCTTCACCGACGAACGTGACGGACATGCCGTCAGCGTCTTCCGTCTGTGCGTCTACAGGGGCGGTCAGTACAGCCTCCAACTTGTCCGGCTGGGCAGGGAGTTGCACCATGCGCTGATCGTCCTGGCTGAACGTGCGCCGATACGATCCCCCACGTGCGGGGACGTTTTCCGCCGGGCGTCCGCCGAGCTGAGCTGAGGCACATGCTCAGGGCGGAGATGAGTACTTGCGCTCTGTCCCGCCGTACAGCGACCCGAAATCCTGTGGTCATGGAGCGACAACTACCGAACCCGAAACCCGTCCACCACCTGCTGGCGACTCTTCTGACGACCGGGGTGGCGATGGCCGCGTGGGCCGGGTGGCTGGGGTGGGACCAGCGATATGACACGCAGCCCGATGGCACGACGAGCGGGCCGTACGAGGCGTGGCAGGTGGTCGGGCTGGTGCTGACCCTGCTGGTGTCGGTGTACTGGGCGGCGTCCCGGCGTTACAACTACGGCGCTGTGCTCGGCACCACGGCCGGTCTGACCGTCGCCGCCTTCTACGACTGGTCCGACGACGCCAGCGGGCTCTTCGTCGTCGGGGTGGGCATGGTCATGATGGGGAGCCTCGGCGTGACCACCGCCCTTTCCGCTGTGATCGCCTCCCTGAGGCGAGAAGGCCCCTCGGGTGTCCCGGCCGCGTAGCGTCTGGCCCGCCGTCCGAATCGGGCGGCGGGCCAGACGGCCGGGCACCCCGCGCTCAGCCCTGGGCGTCGGTTTCGGCGTCGGCGACCGCGATGGCGATGCCCAGTGCCTTGGCGATGTTCCCCGCGGCGGTCATGACGCGGGCGGTGCCCACGATGGGCGCGATGGCGACCAGGACGTCCTGGAGCCGCTCGACGGTCAGGCCGCTCGTGAGGGCGGGGTCGATGTTGGCCACGTACGAGATGGGCGGGGCGTCCGAGGCGGCGAGTGCCGCGATACGCGTGAGGACGAGCAGGTCCGGGGGCATCCCGCAGCGCTCGATCGAGTCGACCGTCATGGCGGCGAGAGTGTCCAGTACCGGGGTTTCGGATGCAGTGGCCATGTCGCTTGTCCTCCTGGTGGGTCTGGTGGATATCGAGCCCCGAGGGAGAAATGAGCTCCTCTCAAAGCTAGAACCCATCCGGGCCACGCGCATGGGGGCGGGCAAGGGTGCTGCTCTGACCTGCGCGTACTGGCTGCGAGCCGTTCGTCGGGCACCGCCCGTCGGGCACCCGAGGTGCGCGGTGAACCCGGGAACGCGAGATTGGGAGTAGCCCGACGGCCGAAACCCGACCGCGCAATTGACCGCGCAATTGACCGCGCGATCGAACGCGCGGTCGTTCGGGGCAGGCCGCATCCGATCGGAGACGCCCATGAAGGACCTCAAGTTCGAGCAGAAGCGCGCTCTCTCACGCCTTGAGGCGGCCGACCAACTCGCAGCGCTCGCCGCCGCACTGAGGGAGGGCGGGGAAGCCGAACTGGAACTCGGCGCCGGAACGCTGAGCCTGCGGATCCCCGACGACCTGCGCAGCGAGGTGGAGATCGAGATCGACGACGGGGAGGTCGAGCTGGAGATCGAGTTCAAGTGGCCGACGGCGTCGGCCGGGAAGGCGTCGACCCGGAAAGCACCGGAGTTGACGGTCGCCGGCACGGAGAAGGCCACAAAGAAGACCGCGACGAAGGCCACCACGAAGGCCACCACCAAAGCCGCGACCCGCAAGAGCGTGCCGCCCGCGAAGCCAGGGCGCGGCAGCACGAGCACCGCCAAGGCCAAGGGTTCGAAGCGGCCCACCAGGAAAACCCGCTGAGCCGACGAGGACGTCAGAGGACGTCAACCGACGTTCCTGAGCCGTCACGCCGCTATCGGGACGAAGGAATGCATGTCGTCCGCACCGTCATGCACGACGCCGTAGGTGCCCTCGGGCACCTCGTTCCAGGCGCCCGGCAGATCACCGAGAGGCTCGGACACGATGAGGCGGGTCTCGTCGGACACATCCCGCAGGAACGGGATATCGGGGTGCAGCTTGCGCAGCGCGTCCACGCGGGTGCTGTAGAACAGCGACCGGGATTCGCCCTGGCTCGAGTAGCGGAAGGACCACAGGCTCTCGCCGTCGGTCACGGCGACCGTCATCTGGAGCGGGAACTCCACACCGTGGTCGTGGCCGATGCGCTCCACCACCCCCGCCATCCTGGCCACGGCACCGGGCGGGTCCTCGTCCAGGCCGAAGGTCAACGCCAGGTAGAACATCATCTCCGAGTCCGTCGTTCCCTCGATGTCGGAGAACATGTCAGGGTCGACGAGCATGGCCAGCTCGCGGCGTATGAGGTGGAACCCTGTGATGGCACCGTTGTGCATCCACATCCAGCGGCCGTGCCGGAAGGGGTGGCAGTTCGTCTGCTGCACCGCGGTACCGGTCGACGCCCGTATGTGGGCGAAGAACAACCCAGAGCGGACATGGTCCGCGATCTCCCTCAGGTTGCGGTTGTTCCAGGCGGGGCCTACGTCCTTGAGCAGGGCCGGGGTGTCGATGCTTTCCTCCGAGTACCATCCGACGCCGAAACCGTCGCCGTTGGTGGTCTCGACACCCAGACTGGAGTGGAGACTCTGATCGATCAGCGAGTGTTGCGGTCTGTAGAGGATGGTGTCGAGAAGCAGGGGTGTACCCGAGTAAGCGAGCCATCGGCACATGAGCGATCACCTGTCCTGGATGAGTCCGCCGGTCACTGGCTCATCTCATTTTCGCCTCCCTCGCCGCGCATCGCCATGCGGGCCCCGCGACTGTCGAGACCGTGCCTGGCCCACCGCCCGAACCGGGCGGCGGGCCAGGCAGGTTCGGCCTCAAGCAGTCGTCAGGCAGTCGTCCACCAGACCGTCGTGTCCGACGGGAGCTTCGCCTCGGCCTCCGCGACGGTCACTTCGCCGCTGGCGACCAGGATCTCGCCGTACGCCGGGATCGTGACCGACTCGCCGCTCGTGTTCGCGACGCAGACGAAGTCGCCGCGCCGGAAGGCGAGGACGCCCTCGGGGGCCTTCAGCCACTCGACGGAGTCGCCCGCACCGAGGCCGGGGTGTTCGCGGCGGGCGGTGAGGGCGCTGCGGTACAGCTCCAGGGTGGAGTCGGGCGTGCCCGTCTGTGCCTCTACGCTCAGCTCGCCCCACTCCGCCGGCTGCGGAAGCCAGGAGCCGCCCCCGCCGAAGCCGTACGACTGGCCCTCGCGGGTCCATGGGATCGGCACCCGGCAGCCGTCGCGGAAGCCGTCCTGGCCGGCGCCCCGGAAGTACGCGGGGTCCTGGCGGACTTCGTCCGGGAGGTCGACGACGTCCGGGAGGCCGAGCTCCTCGCCCTGGTAGACGTAGGCCGAGCCGGGCAGCGCCAGCATGAGGAGGGTTGCCGCGCGTGCTCTGCGCAGGCCCAGTGCCCGGTCTCCGGCCAGGCGGATCTGGGTGCCGAGGCCGGGCTCGTTGGCGAAGCGCGTCGCGTGGCGGGTCACGTCGTGGTTCGACAGGACCCAGGTGGCGGGGGCGTTCACCGGGCGCATGGCGTCGAGGGTGCGGTCGATGACGGCCTTCAGTTCCGCCGCGTCCCAATAGGTGCTCAGGTATTGGAAGTTGAAGGCCTGGTGGAGTTCGTCCGGGCGGACGTAGTTCGCCGTGCGCTCGATGGTCGGGGTCCAGGCCTCGGCCACAAAAATGCGCCCACCCGTCTCCCGCCGCCGCCCTTTCAAGGAAGGCCCTTCGGGCCCTTTCTTATTTCCCGCGTACTCGTCGAGGATCAGGCGCCATTCGCGGTAGATGGCGTGTACGCCGTCCTGATCGAAGAACGGCATGACATCGTTGCCCAGGAGCCTGACTTGGTCGTGGATTCCGAGGTCCGGGAGGCCCTCCGCCTTCACCAGTCCGTGTGCGACGTCGATCCGGAATCCGTCGACGCCCATGTCCAGCCAGAAGCGGAGCACCGAGCGGAACTCGTCCCCGACGGCCGGGTGTTCCCAGTTGAAGTCGGGCTGCTCGGGCGCGAAGAGGTGCAGGTACCAGTCGCCAGGGGTGCCGTCGGGTTCGGTGATCCTGGTCCAGGCCGGGCCGCCGAAGACGGACTCCCAGTCGTTGGGCGGGAGTTCGCCGTTCCCGCCCTTGCCGGGGCGGAAGTGGTAGCGGGCCCGGAGTGGGGAGCCGGGGCCTTCCGCGACCGCCCGCTTGAACCACTCGTGCTGGTCGGAGGAGTGGTTGGGGACCAGATCGACGATGATCCTGAGGTTCAGCTGGTGGGCGTCGCGGATCAGGGCGTCCGCGGCCGGCAGCGACCCGAACATCGGGTCCACCGCACGGTAGTCGGCGACGTCGTAGCCGGCGTCGGCCTGCGGGGAGGCGTAGAAGGGGCTGAGCCATACGGCGTCGACGCCCAGGTCACGCAGGTACGGGAGGCGGGTGCGGACGCCTTCCAGGTCGCCCATTCCGTCGGCGTTGCTGTCGGCGAAGCTGCGGGGGTAGACCTGGTAGATCACGGCGTCGCGCCACCAGTCGCGGTGGGCGGCGACTGCGTCGGCGGTGGAGGTCGGGGCCGGAGCGGTCGAGTGCTGGCTCATAACGTCCTTGCTGCGTAATGGAGTTCGGGTCATGGGTTGTCGAGGAGCTTTGTCGGCTGCGGGCCGGTGGGGGCTGGTCGCGCCCCGCGGCGGAGCCGCAGTTCGATACAGCCCCGCGCCTCTGAAGACGGGCGTGGTCGAACCGTTGGACAACAGCGGCCGCGGTGACAGCGGGGTCGGATAGTCACCGTGGCCGCCGACCCGTGCCCCGAAGGGGCGCGAGGAACTGCGCGACCAGCCACGACGCGGCCGCAGACGATCGACGGCACATCGCGGCCCTCCCAGCGGAGCGTCACCCCTCCTTGGCCAGGGCCTGGTACGCCGGCGCCTCGTTGGTGGCGTTGGAGGTGTCCCACCAGGTGATGGTGACCGGACCGTCGGCCTTGCCGCTGCCTCCGCCGCAGGCCGTCGCCGCGAGAGCGATGGACGCCACCAGCGCGGTGGCCGCTATGCCACGCCGCATGAGTTCTCCTTGAGGATGAAAGCCCGTGTACTGGCGGTAACGGGCCCGTCCGCCGTCGCCGCCGACTGTCCGGCCGCACCGTTGCCGCCGCCGAGCGACGTGAACGTAACAGCCCTGCAAGTACGACGAAAGACCTTGCTGTAAAAAATTGCAAGAACCGACGACAGTTAACACACCGTGACCCCCGAAGCGCCTGCCATCAACCCTCCCGATCCCCCGTTCTACCGCTGCCCAGCGGGATCTTGGACACTTGTGCAAGACTCTGCAAGCTCTTGCCATGTACGCCCTTGAGACCCATGCCAGACCCACGAGGGAGCGCGCGATGACGCAGCAACCCGCAGCGGCGGGCGGCCTGCCCGGCCGGCCGACGGGCCGCACAGCGGGCCGTCCGACGGCCCGTGCCCGGCGCCCGTTCGGTGGGCAAGGCGAGGGGCGGCCGGTACAGTCCAGCCCTGTGACCACACGGCTTGCCGACATCGCCGCCCAAGCGGGGGTGAGCGAAGCGACGGTCAGCCGGGTCCTGAACGGGAAGCCGGGCGTCGCCGCCACCACCCGCCAGACCGTGCTCGCCGCCCTCGACGTACTGGGGTACGAGCGCCCGGTCCGGCTGCGCCAGCGCAGCGAGGGCCTGGTGGGCCTGATCACCCCGGAGCTGGAGAACCCGATCTTCCCGGCCCTGGCGCAGGTCATCGGGCAGGCCCTGACCAGGCAGGGCTACACGCCTGTCCTGGCCACCCAGACGCCCGGCGGCTCCACGGAGGACGAGCTGACGGAGATGCTCGTCGACCGGGGCGTGGCCGGCATCATCTTCGTCTCCGGGCTGCACGCGGACACCTCCGCCGACATGACACGCTACGACCAACTCCGCGCCCAGGGCGTGCCGTTCGTCCTGGTGGACGGCTTCTCCCCCAAGGTGCAGGCGCCGTTCATCTCCCCCGACGACCGCGCCGCGATGACCCTCGCGGTGACGCATCTCGTCTCACTCGGTCACACCCGTATCGGGCTGGCCCTCGGCCCGAAGCGTTTCGTGCCGGTGCAGCGCAAGATCGAGGGCTTCGTACGGGCGATGCAGGATCTGCTGGGCCTGACGGCACAGGACGTGGAGACGCGGTTCGTCCAGCACTCGCTGTACACCCTGGAGGGCGGCCAGGCGGCGGCCATGGCGCTGATCGACCGGGACTGCACGGCGGTGGTGTGCGCGAGCGACATGATGGCGCTGGGCGCGATACGGGCGGCCAGACAGCGCGGTCTGGAGGTCCCCCGGGACGTCTCGGTCGTGGGTTTCGACGACTCCCCCCTGATCGCCTTCACCGACCCGCCCCTCACCACGGTCCGCAAGCCGGTCCCGGCGATGGGCCAGGCCGCCGTGCGCACGCTGCTTGAGGAGATCGGCGGTACGCCGGCTCCGCACAGCGAGTTCGTGTTCATGCCCGAGCTGGTGGTCCGGGGTTCGACAGCCTCGGCTCCTGGGGAACGCACTCGTCCCTAGGGTGGAGAAATGCCCCGCTTCGGGCAGTCCCCTGGTAGGAGAACGGGGTGCCCTCCCGCCGTAGAACGTGCGAGCGGGACTGGACCGAGGGAGGATCTGGGAGGGGACCGAATCTGGCAGACTCTGTGTCCATGGGTGAGACGACCGTGACGACAAGGGAAGGCCACGACCGGGCCGTACCGCACTCCGTCCCGGACGAAATGGCGGAGGGGAACGGCCACGTGGTCAAGGGACTGCTGCGCAAAGCGCGCACTCCGCGCCGGCCACGGCTGTGGTTCGAAATCCTTCTGATCGCGATCAGTTACTGGACGTACTCACTGATCCGCAACGCCGTGCCCGAGCAGAAGGCCGAGGCGCTGCGCAACGCGGACTGGCTCTGGAAGCTGGAGCACAGCCTGGGCATCGCCGTCGAGCAGTCGGTCAACCACGCTGTGGATTCGGTGTCATGGCTGATCGTGGGCATGAACTACTACTACGCCACACTGCACTTCGTGGTCACTCTTGGTGTACTGGTGTGGCTCTACCGTAGTCATCCCGGGCGTTACGCGGCGACCCGCCTGACCCTCTTCGCAACCACCGGCGTGGCACTGGTCGGTTACTACCTGTATCCACTGGCCCCGCCCCGGCTGATGAACGGCGGCGACTTCATCGACACGGTGCTGGTCCACCACACCTGGGGTTCGATGGCCTCCGGCGACCTCAAGCACATGTCGAACCAGTACGCGGCGATGCCGTCGATGCACATCGGCTGGTCCACCTGGTGCGGCCTGACGATCTTCGCGCTGTCCTCGGTGCCCTGGGTGCGGGTGCTGGGGCTGCTCTACCCGGTGGCCACCCTGGTGGTGATCGTCGCCACCGCCAACCACTTCTGGCTGGACGCGGTCGGCGGCCTGATGTGCCTGGCCTTCGGCTTCACGGTGGCCCGCCTCTGGTACGGCGCCCTCCCCTACGCCCTGCCGAAGCTGGTCCCGGTGCAGGGGCGGGGCGGCCCGCTGCTCCCGGTCAAGCCCTGACGGCAGAAGGTCACCTGTCCCCTTCTGCTTCTGCCCTGCGGGCCTATCCCGCCGCCCCGTAGAACAGCGTGTCCACAACACTTCGGGCCCGTCGGGTGGTCCGCCGGTACGCGTCGATCATGTCGCCGACATGGCCGGGCCCGTACCCCAGATAACGCCCTATGGCGCCCAGCTCGCGCCCGTCCGAGGGGAAGGTGTCCCCGGCCCGGCCGCGCACCAGCATCACCGCGTTGCGCACCCGGGTGGCCAGGACCCACGCCTCGTCCAGTATCGCCGCGTCCTCCCCGGAGATCAGCCCGGCGGCACAGGCGGCGGCCAGGGCCTCTCGGGTACGGGTCGTCCGCAGCCCCGGTTCGGCCCACCCGTGCTGGAGCTGGAGCAACTGGACGGTCCACTCCACGTCCGACAGACCGCCCCGTCCGAGCTTGGTGTGCAGGGTCGGATCGGCGCCGCGAGGCATCCGCTCCGACTCCATACGCGCCTTCAGGCGCCGGATCTCGCGCACCGCGTCGTCGCCGAGCCCCTCCGCCGGGTAGCGCAGCGGGTCGATGAGGTCAATGAACCGCTGCCCCAACTCCGCGTCCCCAGCGACGGCTTCGGCCCGCAGCAGTGCCTGCGACTCCCAACCGAGGGACCAGCGGCGGTAGTACGCCTCGTACGACGTCAGGGTCCGGACCATCGGCCCCGACTTGCCCTCCGGGCGCAGATCCGCGTCGATGAGCAACGGCGGGTCGGCGCTGGGTACTTGGAGGAGCCGGCGCATCTCGGACACGACGGTGTTCGCGGCCTTGGACGCCTCGTGCTCGTCGACGCCCTCACGGGGTTCGTGGACGAACAGGACGTCGGCGTCGGAGCCGTAGCCCAGCTCGTGCCCGCCGAAGCGGCCCATGCCGATGATCGCGAACCGGCACGGCAGGGTGTCTCCCCAGCCGTCCCGTACGACCGCGCGCAGGGTCCCGGCGAGGGTCGCCGCCGTGATGTCGGAGAGCGCGCCGCCGACGCGGTCCACCAGGGCGCCCTGGTCGGCCTCGGCGGGCGACTGTTCGGTGCCGTAGGAGCCGACGATGTCGGCGGCGGCCGTACGGAAGAGTTCGCGGCGGCGGACACCGCGCGCCGCGTACACGCCCTGTTCGCCGGTGTCGGCGCGGCCGACGGCGGCCAGTATCTCCTGCTCCAGGTGGGCGCGTCCGCGTGGCTCCAACTGGCCTCCGCCGTCCCCGTCGCCGAGCAGCGCGACGGCCTCGGGTGCCCGCATCAGCAGGTCGGGGGCGAGTCGCCCGGCGGACAGGACACGGGCGAGGTTTCCGGCGGCGGCGCCTTCGTCCCTCAACAGCCTCAGATACCAGGGGGTCCGGCCCAGCGCGTCCGAGACCTTGCGGAAGTTGAGCAGTCCGGCGTCCGGGTCGGCGGAGTCGGCGAACCAGCCCAACAGGACGGGCAGCAGCGTCCGTTGGATGGCCGCCTTGCGGCTCACCCCGCTGGCCAGTGCCTCCAGGTGCCGGAGCGCGGCGGCCGGATCGGCGTACCCGAGGGCGACCAGCCGCTCCCGCGCCGCGACCGTGCTCAACCTGGCCTCGCCGGGCGCGAGTTGGGCGACGGCGTCGAGCAGCGGCCGGTAGAAGAGCTTCTCGTGCAGCCGCCGTACGACGGACGCGTGCCGTTTCCACTCCCGGTTCAGCTCGGCCACCGGGTCGGTGCGCAGCCCCAGCGAGCGCCCGATGCGCCGCAGATCGGCCTCGTCCTCGGGGACCAGGTGGGTGCGCCGCAGGCGGAACAACTGGATGCGGTGCTCCATGGACCGCAGGAACCGGTAGGCGTCGTCGAGCTGCTGGGCATCCGCCCGGCCCACATAGCCGCCCTCGGCGAGCGCGCCGAGGGCGTCCAGGGTGGTGCCGCTGCGCAGGGAGGTGTCGGCGCGACCGTGCACCAACTGGAGGAGCTGGACAGCGAATTCGACGTCCCGCAGACCGCCGGGGCCGAGCTTCAGCTCCCGCTCGACCTCGGCGACGGGAATGTTCTCGATGACCCGGCGGCGCATCTTCTGCACGTCGACGATGAAGTTCTCGCGTTCGGCGGCATGCCAGACGAGCGGGGCGAGCGCGGCGACGTAGGCCTCCCCCAGCAGGACGTCACCGGCGACCGGGCGGGCCTTCAACAGGGCCTGGAACTCCCAGGTCTTGGCCCAGCGCTGGTAGTAGGCGAGATGGCTGCTGAGGGTGCGCACCAGCGGGCCGTTGCGGCCCTCGGGGCGCAGATTGGCGTCGACGGGCCAGATGCTCCCCTCGACGGTGGTCTCGGAGCAGATCCGCATGAGGTGCGAGGCGAGCCGGGTGGCGGCGCGCAGCGCCTTCCCCTCGTCGGCCCCGTCCACGGCCTCGCCGACGAAGATGACATCGACGTCGGACACGTAGTTCAGCTCATGGCCGCCGCACTTGCCCATCGCGATGACGGCGAGCCGGCACAGTGCGGCGTCGTCGGGCGCGGCGGTCCTGGCCAGGGCGAGGGCGGCGCGCAGGGTCGCGGTGGCGAGGTCGGCCAGTTCGGCGGCGGTCTCCGCGAGGTCGGTGGTGCCGCACACGTCGCGGGCGGCGATGGACAGCAGGCAGCGCCGGTAGGCGACGCGCAACGACACGGGGTCGGTGGCCTGGGCGAGCCCGCGCTCGAACTCCTCCACCCCGGGGTGGAGATCCCGGGGCTCGTACATCGCGAGGGCCTGCCAGTCGCGGGGATGCCGGATCAGGTGGTCGCCGAGGGCGGCGGAGGCGCCGAGCACCCCGAGGAGCCGGTCGCGCAGCGGCTTGGCCGCTATCACCGTGTCCAGCAGCTCGTGCCGGGCGGTCCGGCCGTCCTGCGCCTCGACGAGCCGTACGAGGCCGAGCAGCGCGAGATCCGGGTCGGCGGTCGCGCCCAGCGCGTCGAGCAGCACCGGGTCGTCCCGCATCGGGGCGAACTCGGCGCTGTCGAGGAGCCGCTCGGCGGCGGAGGGATCGGTGAAGCCGTGCCGCAGCAGCCGAGTGAAGGTACTGCTCCTGCGCCCCGGCGCCATCATCCTGGGTCTCCCGTCAAAAAACCGTCAGTCCCGTCGCTACCGTCAGAACCGTCCGAACCTTCGGATCAAGGTCGTACGCCCACGAGCGTAACCGGAGAGGCCGTGGGAAGCGCCGGACGGTCCGGGTCGGACCGGGCGGATGTCCGCGCTGGTCGGAACGGCGGCCTCCGCCACCACCGTGGCCGTTTCGGTGGCGCCGGGCCGGGTTTTCGGCTTCGGTAAGGGGAGCGTTCCGTACAGGCGGTACAGGCGATACAGGCGATCCGGAGGACCAGCGATGCAGTACACGCTCGAAGTGATCCCGCTGCCCGTGAGCGACATCGACCGGGCCCGTGACTTCTACCGCGACAAGGCCGGTTTCCACGTCGACATCGACCAGGAGATCATGCCGGGGATGCGCATCGTCCAGCTCACGCCCCCGGGCTCGGGCTGTTCGATCGCCCTCGGTGACACCATCTGGGAGACGATGGACGGCCCGACCCCGGCCCCGGGCTCGTACCAGGGCCTCCAGCTCTGCGTCGCCGACATCAAGGCGGCCCACGCCGAGTTGGTCGAGCGCGGCCTGGAGGTGTCGGAGCCGATGCGGTTCTCACCGGACGACGGCGCCACGTTCATGTACTTCAAGGACCCGGACGGCAACGGCTGGGCAATCCAGGAATACCGCCAGCGGGCAACAAAGCCCCTGCACAAACTCCTGACAGAGGCGCAAGCCTAAAAGCGCAGGCCAGCACCCGCGCCCCCGAAGGGGCGCGGGGAACTGCGCGACCAGCCCCCACAGACCGCAACTGTGACCACGGCCCGAGGAACAGAACCTCAGCGCACCAAGCGGAGCGCTACAGCACAGGCAAGCTCTTCCGCAGCTCGAACGCGGTCACCTCGGAGCGGTACTCCTCCCACTCCTGCCGCTTGTTGCGCAGGAAGAAGTCGAACACGTGCTCGCCGAGGGTCTCGGCGACCAGTTCGCTGCGCTCCATGAGCGTGAGCGCCTCGCCCAGGTTCTGCGGGAGCGGCTCGATGCCCATCGCGCGGCGCTCGGCGTCCGAGAGGGCCCAGACGTCGTCGTCGGCGCCCGGCGGCAGCTCGTAGCCCTCCTCGATGCCCTTGAGGCCGGCGGCCAGCAGGAGGGCGTACGCCAGGTACGGGTTGGTGCCCGAGTCCAGGGAGCGGACCTCGACGCGCGCCGAGCCCGTCTTGCCGGGCTTGTACATCGGGACGCGGACCAGGGCCGAGCGGTTGTTGTGACCCCAGCAGATGTACGAGGGTGCCTCGCCGCCGGCGCCCGCAGTGCGCTCCGAGCCGCCCCAGATGCGCTTGTACGAGTTCACCCACTGGTTGGTGACGGCCGCGATCTCCGCCGCGTGCTTCAGCAGGCCGGCGATGAACGAGCGGCCGACCTTGGAGAGCTGGTACTCCGAGCCGGACTCGTAGAACGCGTTGCGGTCGCCCTCGAAGAGGGAGAGGTGAGTGTGCATACCGCTGCCGGGGTGCTCGGAGAACGGCTTCGGCATGAAGGTCGCGTGGACGCCCTGCTCCAGCGCGACCTGCTTCATGACCAGGCGGAACGTCATGATGTTGTCGGCGGTGGAGAGCGCGTCGGCGTAGCGGAGGTCGATCTCCTGCTGGCCGGGGGCGCCCTCGTGGTGGGAGAACTCGACCGAGATGCCCATGGACTCCAGCATGGTGATCGCCTGGCGGCGGAAGTCCTGGCCGACGTGGGTCGGGGTGTGGTCGAAGTAGCCGGAGTTGTCGGCCGGGGTCGGACGGGTGCCGTCCAGCGGCTTGTCCTTCAGCAGGAAGAACTCGATCTCCGGGTGGGTGTAGAAGGTGAAGCCCAGGTCGGAGCCGCGGGTGAGGGCCCGCTTGAGGACGTAGCGCGGGTCCGCGAAGGACGGCGAGCCGTCCGGCATGAGGATGTCGCAGAACATCCGGGCGGTGCCGGGGGCCTCCGCGCGCCACGGGAGGATCTGGAACGTCGACGGGTCCGGCTTGGCGATCATGTCGGACTCGTACACGCGAGCGAATCCCTCGATCGCGGAGCCGTCGAAGCCGATGCCCTCGTCGAAGGCCTGCTCCAGCTCCGCCGGGGCCACGGCCACCGACTTGAGGAAGCCCAGCACGTCCGTGAACCACAGCCGGACGAACCGGATGTCACGCTCCTCCAACGTCCGGAGCACGAACTCCTGCTGCTTGTCCATCTTCCGCTTCCCATCCTTGCTGGTCAGGCCGCCTGTCTCCCGCACCACGGAAGGCGGTCGGGCACCTGAGCATCCCACCACAACAGCATTTCATGCGCATTGCGCACCTTGATCGTCCAGCCGACCCTGGGGTGAACGCCTCACGTACGGCAGGTGCACCGCCCTTTGCTCATCTTGCCTGCTCGCGGCGACATCCGTAATGGGTGACCGCCGACGGGAGCCGTTGCGGGCCGTCGCGGATTACGATCAGTGGCCACGGATTACGATCAGAGACCGCTCAACCAACTGTTCGATAGTTCCACTGTTCGACCGATCGACCGGCCAACCGACCGCCCCTTTCCCCAGAAGGATCGATCCCATGGGTTCCGCCAAGAAGAGCGCCAACGACAGTGGCAGCGCGGCGCGCAAGGCACGTATAGAGGAGATGCGGCGCGCCGAGCGTTCGCGCGAGCTCCGGAACCGGATCCTCACGATCGGCGTGAGCGTCGCCATAGTGGCCGGCCTGGCCGTCGGCGCGACGCTCCTCGTGAAGAAGGAGTCCGGCGGCAGTGACACCTCGGCGTCGGACGGCAAGGGCGCGGGCAAGTTCGTCACCGGCGCGGACGGCGTGAAGACCTGGGACAAGAAGCTCACCCAGAACCACGTCACCAAGAAGGTGGACTACCCGATGGAGCCCCCGGTCGGCGGGGACCACAACCAGGTCTGGATGAACTGCAACGGCGACGTCTACACCAAGGCGCTCAACAACATGAACGCCGTGCACTCGCTGGAGCACGGGGCCGTGTGGGTGACGTACAACAGCAAGGCGGCGAAGGCCGACATCGACGCGCTCGCGGCGAAGGTGAAGAAGACTCCGTACACGCTGATGAGCCCGGACGACAAGCAGGCGGACCCGATCATGCTGTCCGCCTGGGGCAAGCAGCGCACGGTGACGAGCGCGAAGGACCCGAACGTGGACAAGTTCTTCGAGCAGTTCGTCCAGGGCAAGCAGACCCCCGAGCCGGGCGCCGCCTGCACGAACGGGCTGTCCCAGTGAGCCGGGCGGTCTGGATCGCCGGTGCCGCCGCGACGGCGCTCGTCGCGGCCGGCGCGATCACCTACGCGGTCGCCGACGGCGACGACTCCGGGACGAAGGCACCCGCGGCCGACTCGGCGGACGCGGGCTTCGCCCGTGACATGGCCGTCCACCATCAGCAGGCCGTCGAGATGTCGTACGTCGTGCGCGACCGTACGACCAACGAGGAGATCCGGCGGCTCGCGTACGACATCTCGCAGACGCAGGCCAACCAGCGCGGGATGCTGCTGGGCTGGCTCGACCTGTGGGAGCTGCCCAAGGTGTCCTCGGCCGCACCCATGGCCTGGATGGACATGGCGGGCATGGCCGACGGCAAGGACGGCGCGCTGATGCCGGGCATGGCGACCAACACCGAGCTGGCGAAGCTGGGCAAACTGAGCGGCAAGCAGGCCGAGATCTTCTATCTCCAGTTGATGACCAAGCACCACCAGGGCGGCGTACACATGGCGCGGGGCTGTGTGGAGCGGTGCGAGGTGGGGGTGGAGAAGCGGCTCGCGCAGGGCATGGTCAACGCGCAGGAGTCGGAGATCTCCCTGATGGCGGGGATGCTGAAGGAGCGCGGGGCCACCGCTACTTCCTAGATCTCGCGGTTTTCCCGGATCAAATACCCCAAGTCGTCCGCGTATACGGTCCCTTGGGGTGTTCTTGGTACAGCCATTCCCCCTCCATGCCCCTGACATGAACGGTTCATCGCGAGAGTGAGCCAGCGGCGAGAGATCACTCGCCTTGCTCGCGTTGAACCGCACCAGGGGGTTCCATGAGATCCACTCGCGCCATCAGGCGCGCCGGCATGAGCCTGGCGGCCACACTGCCGCTGCTCGCCGGCACGCTGGCGCTCGGCATACCCGCGGCCCATGCCGCGGACGCCCAGGGCCGGCACAAGCTCGCCGGTACCAGGCCCGTGTGGGCCACCGCCCAGGCCGACAAGGGAGCCACGCCCGACAGCTCCCAGGTCAGCGCCCGGGTCTACTTCGCCGGCCGGGACGCCACCGGTCTGGCCGCGTACGCGAAGGCCGTCTCCGACCCGACGTCCGCCGTGTACGGCAAGTACCTGACCACCGAGCAGGTCCAGCAGCGCTTCGGGGCCTCCCCGGCCCAGGTCGCCGCCGTCAAGGCGTGGCTGAAGGCGTCGGGCCTCACGGTCACCGGCGTCACGGCGCACTACGTCACGGTCACCGGTGACGTGGCCGCCGCCGAGAAGGCCTTCGGCACCCAGCTGCACAACTACGCCAAGGACGGCAGGACCTACCGGGCGCCAGCGGTCACCGCCTCCGCGCCGGCGAGTCTGAACGGTGCCGTCCTGGCCGTCACGGGTCTGGACAACGCCCCGCACACGGCGACCCACGACGACACGCTGCCGCCGCCGGAGACCGTGTTCCGTACCGCGGGGCCGTTCTCGACGTACTACGGCTCGAACGTCTCCGCCTCGCTGCCCACGGCGTACGGCGCCCACGTCCCGTACGCCGTCGAGGGCTACACGGGCAAGCAGTTGCGGGCCGCGTACGGCGCGGGCAGCTGGACCGGCAAGAAGGTGCGCGTCGCCATCACCGACGCCTACGCCTCGCCGTACATCGCCCGCGACGCCGCCACCTACGCGGCCAAGCACGGCGACGCCGCCTACCGCGGTGGCCAGCTCAAGCAGGTCCTGCCGACGAAGTACACGCACGTCAAGGACTGCGGGGCGGCCGGCTGGTACGGCGAGGAGACCCTCGACGTCGAGGCCGTGCACGCGGTCGCGCCGGGCGCCGACATCACGTACGTCGGCTCCGCGTCCTGCAACGACGACGACCTGCTCGACTCGCTCGCCAAGGTCGTGGACAAGCACCTCGCCGACATCGTCTCCAACTCGTGGGGCGGCACCGAGGCCGACCAGACCCCGGAGCTGGCCGCCGCCTACGACCAGGTGTTCAAGCTCGGCGCGGTCCAGGGCATCGGCTACTACTTCTCCTCCGGCGACGACGGCGACGAGGTCGTCAACACCGGCCGGAAGCAGGTCGACACTCCCGCCGACTCGGCGTGGGTGACGGCGGTCGGCGGTACGTCGCTGGCGGTCGGCCGGGGTGACACATACCTGTGGGAGACCGGCTGGGGCACCGAGAAGGCCGCCCTGTCCGCCGACCGCAAGAGCTGGGTGAACTTCCCGGGCGCCTACACCTCCGGCGCGGGCGGCGGCACCAGCGCGACCGTCGCTCAGCCCGACTACCAGCAGGGCCTGGTGCCGGACTACCTGGCGAAGGCCAACAGCGACAAGGGCAACCGGGTCGTGCCGGACATCGCGGCGATCGCCGACCCGAACACCGGCTTCAAGGTCGGCCAGACCCAGAGCCTGCCGACGGGTGGCACCGCGTACAGCGAGTACCGCATCGGCGGTACGTCCCTGGCGGCACCGGTGATCGCGGCCGTGCAGGCCCTCGCGCAGGAGGCCCGCGGCGGCACGCCGATCGGCTTCGCCAACCCGGCGATCTACGGGACGTTCGCGTCGCACGCCGGGGTCTACCACGACGTGACCGACAACCCCACGGGGTTCGGACTCGCCGTGGCCCGCCGGGACTTCGCCAACGGCTTCGACGCCTCGCAGGGCTTCCTCATGTCGGTCCGCAGCCTCGGCAAGGACAGCTCGCTTCAGGCGGTACGCGGCTACGACGACGTGACGGGCGTGGGTTCGCCCGCGAGCGGTTACGTGGAGTCGTACAGCCACAACTGACCCGACAGCCTGCCCCGAAGCCCTGGTCCCCGGAGCGTTCACCGTCCGGGGGCCGGGGCTTCGGCGTACCCGGAAGCAGAATTCTTCACCGATGGGAAGTTCAGCGCCACCGGCCGTCACAAAAGATCGAGGCCAGTGGTATGAATGGCCGATTCCGGGCGGGCGGACTTGGTCATTCTCCAGCGACCAGCTGCCGGGGAAACTGAAGAGCCGTTAGCCTCAAGATGCGCGATGCAGCCGACCAAGCAAAGAAACGAGGCATTCAGTGAATTTACGATCTCGCTGTGCGTCGGGGTTCGTGGCGCTGTTCCTGGCCGCTGTCGCCACCGTGCCCATGATCAGCCAGGCCGCGGCGTCCGAGTCCGCACAACGGAAAGCATCATTCACCGCCGCTGAAGTGAAGTTGCTGAATTCCGAAACACCGAAGACAGTGACTCTCGACCCGGCCACCGGTGCATTGCTCGCGGTCGAGAAAGGCATCTCGGGTGTCGAGCCGTCCATCAGCAAGCAGAACATCTGCCAGACCGGCAATGCCTGCTGGTACACGACCCGGGTCCCTTATGCCAACTTCGGCTTCTACGGCAGTGCGGGCACGTATTCGGCCAGCATGCCGTACCGGGGCGATTACCACACCGGCTCGTATCGGGCCAGCGCGTGCTGGACCTACACGGGGCCGGCCTGTAGCCAGACCCTCCCGCCGAACACGTACGTCACCCTCGGAGTGACCGTGACGGGCACCTCGTTCACGATCCACTGAGAAGCCGTACCGCCTGCCTGCCCCGCACGACGTCGAGGACCTGGCGGAGCGGAAGGTGACCGGCAGACCCGAGGCCCGCTCCCCAGCCCCCAGCCCCCAGCCCTGGCGTGGGGCGGGCCACACTCCTCCGCCACCCCATCGCGTCGTATTGACGATTACACTTGGCGGCGTGCCTCAACTACGTCTCGCCCTGAACCAGATCGACTCGCGCGTCGGCGACATCGCCGGGAACGCGGACTCGGTCGTCCGCTGGACCCGGCACTCCGCCGAGCAGGGAGCGCACCTCGTGGCGTTCCCGGAGATGGTGCTGACCGGGTACCCCGTCGAGGATCTCGCGCTGCGCTCGTCCTTCGTGGAGGCGTCCCGCGCGGCCCTGCGCTCCCTCGCCGCGCGCCTCGCCGACGAGGGCTTCGGCGAACTGCCGGTGGTCCTCGGCTACCTCGACCGGTCCGAGAGCGACCTGCCGAAGTTCGGCCGCCCGGCCGGCTCCCCGCGCAACGCGGGCGCGGTCCTGCACAGGGGCGAGGTGCTCCTGACGTACGCCAAGCACCACCTCCCCAACTACGGCGTCTTCGACGAGTTCCGCTACTTCGTACCGGGCGACACGATGCCGGTGCTGCGGGTGCACGGCGTGGACGTGGCCCTGGCCATCTGCGAGGACCTCTGGCAGGACGGCGGCCGGGTCCCGGCGGCACGCTCGGCGAAGGCGGGCCTGCTCCTGTCGATCAACGCCTCCCCGTACGAGCGCGACAAGGACGACACCCGTCTGGAGCTGGTCCGCAAGCGCGCCCAGGAGGCGGGCTGCACGACCGCCTACCTCGCGATGGTCGGCGGCCAGGACGAACTGGTCTTCGACGGCGACTCGATCGTGGTCGACCGGAACGGCGAAGTGATCGCGCGGGCGCCCCAGTTCACGGAGGGCTGCGTGGTCCTGGACCTGGACCTGCCGGCGGCCCTGGCGGACGCGCCGGTGGGCGTGGTGGACGACGGCCTGCGCATCGACCGAGTGGTGCTGTCTGAAGCCCCGTTGCCTCCGTACGAAGCCGAGCTGACGGGCGCGTACGCGGACCGCCTGGACGACGACGAGGAGATGTACTCGGCGCTGGTGGTCGGCCTGCGGGCGTACGTCGAGAAGAACGGCTTCAGTTCGGTCCTGATCGGCCTGTCCGGCGGTATCGACTCGGCGCTGGTCGCCGCGCTGGCGTGCGACGCGGTGGGCGCGGCGAACGTGTACGGCGTGGCGATGCCGTCGAAGTACTCCTCCGACCACTCGATCGGCGACGCGGCGGAACTGGCGAAGCGGACGGGCCTGAACTTCCGTACGGTGCCGATCGCGCCGATGTTCGACGCGTACATGGACTCGCTGGGCCTGACGGGCCTGGCGGAGGAGAACCTCCAGTCCCGTCTGCGCGGCACGATGCTGATGGCGATCTCCAATCAGGAGGGCCACATCGTCCTGGCGCCGGGCAACAAGTCCGAACTGGCGGTCGGTTACTCGACCCTCTACGGCGACTCGGTGGGCGCGTACGGCCCGATCAAGGACGTGTACAAGACGTCGATCTTCCGCCTGGCCGAGTGGCGCAACAGGGCCGCGGCGGAACGGGGCCAGACTCCGCCGATCCCGGAGAACTCGATCACGAAGCCGCCGAGCGCGGAGCTGCGTCCGGGGCAGATCGACACGGACTCGCTCCCCGACTACCCGGTGCTGGACGCGGTCCTCGCAATGTACGTGGACCGGGACTCGGGCGCGGACACGATCGTCGCGGCCGGTTACGACGCGGAACTGGTGACCCGGGTGCTGCGGATGGTGGACACGGCGGAGTACAAGCGGCGGCAGTATCCGCCGGGCACGAAGATCTCCGCGAAGGGCTTCGGGAAGGACCGGCGGCTGCCTATCACCAATGGGTGGCGGGAGTCTGTGTAGACGCCGGTGCGGAGGACGGGGAGGAGAGCGGGCTCTGGTCGCGGTTGGGGTGTGATGACAGCCGACAGCGAGCGTGTCCGCTCCTCCTGCGGGCCCCCAGTCCCGTCGGCTAACTCATCCGACCACCGCACCGACCACCACAACATTCATTACCGGGTTGCGTTTTGAACCGAGTAACGTTTTCATGGGTGGCGTGAATCAGACAGACATTCCTCCCGTGCTCGTGACCGGCGCGACGGGCCGGGTGGGCCGCGTCGTCATCGACCAGCTCCTCGACGCGGGCGTGCCGGTCCGCGCCCTCATCCATCGCTCCGAGGGCGCGGCAACGCTGCCGCGGAAGGTCGAGGTCTTCACCGGCGACCTCACCGTGCCCGAGTCGCTCGACCCGGCATTGAACGGCGCCGGTGCGGTCTTCCTCGTCTGGACCGCCCCGCCTCGGACCGCCGAGGCAGTCGTCGGGCGGCTGGCGGCCCACGTGCGGCGGATCGTCTTCCTCTCCTCCCCGCACCGGACACCGCACCCCTTCTTCCAGCAACCCAATCCCATGGCGGCGCTGCACGCCGACATCGAGCGGCTCATCGCGGCCACCGGGATCGAGTCGACGATCGTCCGGCCGGGGATGTTCGCGTCGAACTCGCCGGTCTGGTGGGGGCCCGCGATCCGGGCCGGCGAAGTCGTCCGGTGGCCTTACGGCGCCGCCGAGACGGCACCGGTCGACGACCGCGACGTCGCAGCCGTCGTGGCACGGACGCTCCATCAGGACGGACACGCCGGAGGCGACTACGTCCTCACGGGCCCCGAATCGCTGACCCAGGCCGCGCAGGTGGACGTCATCGGTGACGTCCTGAAGCGCCGGATCACGTTCGAGGAGATGACGCCGGACGAGTTCCGAAGCCTGTCGGAAGGTACGGCGCCCAGCTCGGTCGTCGACATGCTGCTCGCCGCGTGGAGCGCGGCGGTCGGACAGCCCGCGTACGTCACCACCACGGTGGCCGACATCCTCGGGACGGCGCCGCGAACCTTTCGCCAGTGGGCCGCCGACCACGCCACGGCGTTCACGGAGGGTTCGTAACCTAGTCGACGGCCTCGCTACTGCGCCCCCGGCAGCAGCCATCAGTCCGCCGTCGCCCCGGCCCCCGGCCCCAGCCCCGGGATGTGCCGGCCCGTCCCTGAACTCGTCCCGACAGGAGTTCCTACTCCGTCACGACCGGGGGCAGCGGTTCACAGGCCGCGTGCCAGGCAGGGGGGAGCGCGGCGACGCCCGTGCGCGCGGCGATCACCCCGCCCGCGATGGCGCAGGTGGTGTCGATGTCGCCGCGCCCGGCGACCGTGATCCACAAGCCCTCGTGCAGATCGTCGAGGTGCCCCGCCGCGCACCACAGGGCGTACGGGACGGTGTCGGGCCCTGACATCCGGTAGCCGGAGCCCAGGACCTCCGCGGCGTGCCGAACCGAGGTGTGCTCCGGCATGCGGGCCGCGACCCGGACTCCGGACCGGACATCGCTGTCGGGGAGTCGTTCGGCGACTGCCTGAAGGAAGTCCGACCTGGCCGGGGCGGGCTCGCCCCGACTGCGGGTGGCCAGCGCCGCGGCAAGGGCGACCGCCACCGCCGCGACGACCGCCTCCGGGTGATGGTGCGAGACCGCGCCCTGCCGGGCGGCCTGCTCAGCGACCGCATCGAGGTCGGCGGAGTGCCAGGCGCCGAGTGGGGCGGCACGCATGGCCGCGCCGTTGCCCCAGGAGCCTTGGCCGCCGAACTGTCCGGCAACCACCTCCTGCCAGGGCTCGCCCGCGCCGATCCTGCGGAGCACGTCATGCATCGAGGCTCCGTACCCGCGATGCGTGTCGTCGGCGTAGGCCGTCGCGAAGCGCAGGGCGAGGCGGTCCTGGTCGACGGTGCCGCCGCCCTCGGCGAGTTCCCGGACGAGAACGAGCGCTTGGGCGGTGTCGTCACTCCACCGCCACAGCGGCTCCGGGGGCAGCGTCCGCGCCTCCAGTCCTGCCTGACCGTCCTCCCGGCGCAGGACGCGGAACCAACGGTCACCGAAGGCGTCGCCGAACGCGAGCCCGTACAACGAATCCAGCGCAGCGGCAGGCACGGTGATCATCGGGACAGTTTCGCAGCGCGGCGGCGCTTCCGCGCCCTGTTTTTGGAGCGGACGCCTGGGCGCCCCGGACTCATGCCGATGGTGAACCGCGCCCTGGCGACGGTTGAGCCGGCGGGAACGTCGAAGATGACGACCGGGCGAAGTCGGCGAGCGCGTGGAAGTCGTTCTCACGCAGTCCGATGCGCGGGTTGACGTGGTGCAGGAGCCCTGGGCCGAGGTGGTGCGCGGTCACGTACACCTGGTCCAGATCGCTCTGTTCGTCATCCACCCAGGCGAAGGGACGGCCGTCGGCGTAGTCGACCAGGCGACTTGTCTTCCAGTGGACCCCGTCGGGGCGTTCCTGGAACAGGGCGTCGCCGAAGTCGACGAAGGGGAGTTCGGGTAGCCCGAGCACCGGCGCGATCCACTGGTTGGCCTTACTCATCCAGGTGGTCGCCCAACACAGTTCAAAGCCGAGCTGGAGCAGGTGCCGCCCGTGCTCCGGATTGAGCCAGACCCTCAGCGGGCGCCGCCGGGAAGAGAGTCCAGGGCATTCGTCCGAAGTTCCGCTGTCCCGGGGCACTCTGATCGTGGTGTAGCCGTCGGGGCGCCTTTCCGGCTGGGCCGCATAAGGGTTGAGCGGCCCGTCCACGTCGAGGAACAGCAGCGGTCGGTTCACGGTCTCCCTCGGTCTCCGCTGCGCCGTCGAAGCGTAGCCGCAGAGATCGTCTCGCCGTGGGGTCGGCTCTACGCAACTTCGAAGGTCCGCAACCGACTTTCCGTCTCACTGGCCAGACTCGCAAGGACGGACGGGACGCCTGACTCTCGATGGACGGCCTTCAATGACTGGTGTACTGATCGCCGGTTTCTTCCTGAGTGGATATCGTCCAGGAGCGCTGAGATCTCTTCCAGCTCCGCCTCCGCAGCACGCCATGCCTTGACTGCGACATGGCACCGCAGGAGTTCAGCCCGATAAAGCATGGCACCCCGAGGAGTTGCGTGCTGGAGGCTGGACCGGAACTCCGACATGGCTGCCTCGGGGTGGCCCAGATCCAGAAGAGCCTGACCTGAATGGCCAGTCACTTCACAGGTGTTCACCCACCATGCCCATTCGGGATCCCGTGCGGTAAGGGAGTCCTCAAGCCCGCCCCTTGCTGCTTCGAGGTCGGAAAGCGCACGTTGGCGGTCGCCCATTTGAGCGAGGGCCCTGCCGCGCCTCATCCGCGCCAAGAGAGCGACCCTCGGCGGGGTGCGCCGCTGCGACAGGAGTTCTTCGGCCACTCTCCGCGTTTCGCCAGGGCGACAGCATTCGGTATCCACCATGGCAAGCATGTCGAGCGCGAACCATTGCATCTTTCGATCCCCGGCATGCCGGGCCAACATGTGCGATTCAAGGAATGCCGCACGAGCAGAAGTGAACTTTCCGGCGTCGAAGAGCAGCCATCCCGCAACTTCGGCTGCTTCCGAGACAGCCGAGAGATAGCGGCTCTGGTCGCTTTCGGGAATCTCTCCGGAGTCAAGCTTTCGCTGCGCCGACTGCCATACCTGGACGGCCGCAGGCGCGACCGTATCACCACCGTGCCGGTCGGCATGGTCCAGCAGATAAGCCGCACCGGCCTTCATGCGTTCGATCTCAGCGGTCGGCCCTGGCGGATGCTCCGATACGGGAGACGGCGCGTCGCGTACTGCCAGCGAGAGTAACTCCCCATCTGTGCCGAGTAGTTCGTCCAAGGCTCTGGCCAACTGCCCCGAAGGGTGCTGCCTGCCATTGATGACACGGGACAGATAGGCCACGTCGTAGTTGAGGGAACGTGCGGCGGCGCGCATGCTCACGCCCTTGTCGGCCAGGAGAACCCGGAGGCGGGGCCCGAACCCGTCGGCCATGAAGTCCCCTTCACGTGATCCTGTGTGTTGACCCGAATCCCCAGAGTAACTGTCAACGCTCGTCAACTCCCCAGCGAACGGTCAGAGGTCAACGCTGGTCGGGTGAACGGCAAGTGCCCCCGCGACGCGTGAACGTCCGAGGTCACGACCCACCAACTGAACTGGAGTTGATGAACATGGCCGAGCGTAGCGCTGCCGCGCTGCACTGGCTCGTGCTGGTCCCGGCCCTCTGGGTGCTCACCCACCTGCTGCCGTCGACCGGTGCTCGTCGGAAAGCCTCGACGGCAATGCGTAGGTCTTTGAACAGGGCAGACATGCGCGACCAGGCGCGTCGGGTGGTGCGAGTCCCCGCTCGGCGGAGGTCGCCGTACAGCTCTGATCGTGGGGTCCTGGACGGTTCCGCGTCCCGTCTTTCCCGGCCTTATCTGCCCGCTCTCTGCGACCAGGTCCCGGATGTGGGCACAAGGTCGGCTCCCTTCCGTCTCTGCCTCGCCACCCCCGACATCCACGCGGTCCCGGCCGGAGGTGGCGTCCGATGACCGCGGCCAAGTGCACAGGAGTCACCGTCGCCGTCCGGCAGGCCGAGTTGCCCATGCTGCGCGCCTATCGCCTGTGGTTCGAGCACACCCGCAAGTGCGCCGACTGCAAGGGCGTACGCAAAGCCCAGGACGGCTGCCAGGGTGGGCGGGAACTCTGGGCCGCCTACCGCATCGCCTACGCCGGAGGCGACCGATGACCTCACCGACGGCAAGCGGAACCCGGTGCGGGCAGATCCGCGCCTCGCTGTTCTACCGCGCCCCGATCCTCAGCGAGGCGGGGGCCTGCGTACTCCCCCACGGGCACGACGGGGACCACCGGGACCCGAGGGGCGGCACCTGGAACGTGATCCCGCTCTACCCGATGACCAACGCCGACAACCGGGGGACGGACTAGTGACCCGCGCCGCCGAGTCTGCTTTGACGCCGGAACGCCCGTACGTCTCAGGTCTCTGCTCCATCGGCACCCATGACCGATGCCAGGACGCGGAGCCCCGGGAGAGCGGCGTTCCTGGGCTCCGCTACTTGGTGTGCACGTGCAGTTGCCATCGCCTGAGGCTTGTCCCATCGGGCGGAGTCGGCCGGGTGCCGGACACTCCGTAGCTGACGACGGCGTGGGAGTACGGGCACCTTCACCGCGCCCTGGGGTCGGAGACGACCTCAGCGGACCACGTCGAAGACGTTCATCTGCAAGCCAATACGCGATGTCCTCCAACAGGCTGTGAGCAACGGCCTGTTGGAGGCCCGCGCGCTGTCGCCCGCCACGCAGGGGCTGACGGACTGTCACCGGAAGCGCGTCACTCCGGAATCTTCCGGATGCCTCGTCCTGTGCTGCCACGGATACCTTCCAGGCACCGGTCCCCGCCACGGTGGCGAGGAGCCGGTGACGGTGAACTCATGGGCGCGCGAACGCGGCCGGAATCTGTCCAGCCACAGCCGTGCCTCGAAAGGCGCCCGTAGACGACGGGGAGAGACATGATCGTGAAACACATCAAGGCAACCGCGGCATCTGTCACGGTGGTCGCCGCGCTGGCCGGAATCCTGGCAGCTCCCTCGGCACAGGCTGCGACATCAGCAGCGCCCGAGTGCGGTGTGCGCGCTCAGGACGGTCGGCTGTGGTGCGGGAACTACGGAGATGCGCCGACCCGGGAGCGGCCGTTCCACGAAAGCCCCTTCAACGGTCTGCTGAAGTCGACGTTCAGCTACTTCACCTGCTGGTCGGAGGGCGGACTGCACGGCGGCGGCAACACGACCTGGTACCGCACCAGGCCCGACTGGAGCAGCGACGGGCAGGAGGGCTATGTGCCGGCCGACTGGGTGTTCACTCCCAGCTCGTTCGACGCCGACCCGACCAGGTACGGCCTGAAGCACTGCTGACGCCACGACCGTCAGCCCCACCGGCACACATGCCCTGCTGACGCCACGACCGTCGGCCCCACCGGCACGCATCCCCTGGTGAGGCCGACGGCCCCTGGCCGCGGTGAACTGACGCCTGGACCATCCGCTTCCGCTTCCGCTTGCCCCCCGGCTCCCGCAACGGTTGACCTCTCTCAGCGAAGCTTGAGCGATTCTCAGCGAAGGGTGGTGACCGGCGCCCTCCTCACCGATGGTGAGACGTGCAGGTTTCGGTGCCGGGCCCCGGGCGAGCGTGGCTCAAGGGCTGTGAACTATCACCTTTTCCCGCATCAGTTGCTCCAGCTCCGTGTCCGACAGCGGGTGCAGCGTGTTCAGGAGATGGCGCAGGGCGGGTTCGTCCAGCATCTTGCTGGTGACCTCGGCCTCCGCGTTGTGGTGGCGGCGGGTGAGGGTGATGACGCGGTTACCGGCGGAGAAATCGCGGACCGTACGCGTTTCGCCGTGTCGGTCCACCGTGCAGGTCACGTGCTTCTCCACGGGTTTGGGGCATTGGGGTTTCGGTGTGAGCGGCGAGCGCACGATGAGAGCCACGTACGCGTCCTGCCGAACGGAGTGGTACTCAACGCTGAAGGAGGCGGGGCCGGCCTCGGCACGGGCTGCTCGCATGCCGGGCGGCGTAACGATCACGTACAGCAGTTCTTGATGCTCCCGGTACCGCGCGACCTCCGCCGCGTGCCGACGCTGTCGCGACTGGGTCGGGCCGATGAAGCCCCCGTAGACCACTGCGGCGGCGAGGACGGCCACCGCCCCGAGCCGTATCCACCGGTCTGGCACGAAGAACGCCGCGGCCACCGCGTACGGCACCCCCGTCAGCGCGATCCGGGTACTGTCGCCCCCCAGATCGACGTCCCCGCTGTAGGCGGCCAGCCCTGCCAGGACGCCGAGCGTGCCCAGGACGAACACCAGGACCGCCCAGCCGTGCCGCTGCGACACGGAGCCGCACAGCGGCACCACGGTCCGCGCCGGTAGGCCTGCCATGGCCAGCAGGACCACCGCCAGCGGCACACCCAACGCGAAGATCAGCGCCGTCGCACCGGACCCACCACCCCAGGCCATCAGCACCAGCCCGAAGCCGAGCGCCGGCACCACAGCCGCCATCGTCGCCCAGACCAGAAAGAGATGCAGGGCTGTCAGCGCCCCTCTGCCACTCGTCACACGCGAAGCCTGTCAGCCGCCGCCCTGGAGCACATGAGTTCCCATACTCAGTACACGCGTTGACCCGCACGCTCAACCACCGCTGAGAAAAACGCCGGCCAGCAGCCTTCGCTGAGAATCGGTCAAGCTTCGCTGCGCGAGGCCAACGGTTCACGGCAACCGGCCAGGAGCGGCGCGTCGGTGACGTCCTGGGGTACCGACAAAAACGCCTTCACCAGCGGGTGTTGGTCTTGGTCTTGGTCTTGGTCTTTCGCGGCGCCGGGATTCCACGTTGGTGGAGATCGTTCTCCGCGAGGAGCGGGTGAGCGGCGCCGATGCCGGGTGTCCGGGTGCCGGATCAGGTGATGCGGTGTCCTCCATCGACGTGCAGGACGGTCCCGGTGATGAATCCGTTGCGCATCACCGACAGGAATGCCTGGGCGATGTCGTCGGGGGTGCCGACGCGGCGGGCCGGGAGTCGCGCGGCCAGGGCGGCGAAGGCTGCTTGTTTGTCCATGCCGAGTTGGTCCCAGATGGGGGTGTCCACCCAGCCGGGGGAGATGACGTTCACTCGCGCGGGGGCCAGTTCGATCGCCAGCCCGTACGCCAGTGACGCGAGCGCGCCGTTGGCCGCGGCCATGATGGTGTTCGACCCGTTCGGCCGGTACGCGTTGATGCCCGAGGTATAGGTGATCGAGCCGGTGACTCGTCCGGCCGCGTGCTTGCCGACCAGCCAGGCACCGAGCAGCTTGGTATCCACGATGGCCCGTGCGGTCGCGGTGGCGACGTCGGCGGTCCGGCCGTACACGCCGGTCGCGTCCGCAGCGGTGACCGCCACGTGTTCCACGCGTTCCACCTGGGCGAACAGTCCGGCCACCTCCTCCTCCCGCCCCATGTCGGCCGTGATCGTGCTGATTTGGCCGTGACCGGGGCGTTCCAGTTCCGCCCGGGCCGTCGAGAGCCGGTCGGCGGATCGGCCGACGATCGTCACATTCATGTCCTCGGCAAGCAGAGTCCGGGCCAGGACGAGGCCCATGCCGGAGCCGCCACCGATGATGATCGCGTCAGTCATGATGCGAGGCTGCGCCGCCGGGCCGGTTCCGGGAAGGCCGTGCGATTCCTGGGTGTGACACGGCCACCCAGGAGCGCATCGGCCGGTGGCAGACTCGACGTCGTGAACGCGATGGCCGAGTTCCTTCGGATCCGGCGCGGGCGGATCGGCCCGGCCGACGTCGGGCTGCCCACCGGGCCGGGCGCCCGGCGCACACCCGGGCTGCGCCGCGAGGAGCTGGCGGTGCTGGCCGGCGTGAGCGTGGACTACTACATCCGGATCGAGCAGGGCGGGAGACCGCGCCCAGCGACGCGGTACTGGGCGCGTTGGCCCGGGCCCTGCGGCTCACCGCCGACGAGCACGCCCACCTGCTCGGCCTCGCCGACCGGGTCGCCGGGCGGACACCGCGCCGGGGGCCCGCCGACCCGCGGCCAGCCGGCCCTGGCCTGCGGCTGCTGCTGGAGTCGGTCCGGCCCAGCCCGGCGTACGTGCTCGACGACGTCAACGACGTGCTGGCCGCGAACCCGGAGGGCCTCGCGCTGATGCCCGGACTCGGCGACTGGCCGCCCGCACAGCGCAACACGATCCGGTACACCTTCCTGCATACGGCCGCGCGCACCCTATTCGCCGACTGGGACCGGGTGGCACGCAACAGCGTCGCGCACCTGCACACCGCCGAACTGACCGCCCCGGAGCGGACTGCCTCGCTGGTAGCCGAACTGGCAGCGGCCAGCGGCGAGTTCGCAGCTCTGTGGCGCCGGCACGAGGTATGGGTCAAGCGCGCCGGCGAGACCGCGTTCCGGCACCCGGTGATCGGCCCGATCACCCTCGCCAACGAGGTGCTCAGCACGGCCGGCGAGGGCCGGCGCATGCTGATCTACCAGGCCCCGCCCGGCACGGCCGAGCACGACTCCCTGGTCCTGCTGGCAATGACCACCGAGGACGTGGGAATCCCGTGACCACGTACCTCAGTGGTGCGCCCGCACCGGCTCCGCCGCCCGCGCCGGCATGTGCGACGCCACCACGCGCTCCCGGCCCACCGACGGAGTCACCCTCGCCGCCCGCCGGTCCACCGCGTACGCCACCCCCGCCACGCCCAGGCCCAGCAGCGCCAGGCCCGCCCCGACCACCGCCGGGGAGGTGACCCCGAGGCCCGCCGCCAGGGCCAGGCCGCCGATCCACGCTC
>NZ_LIQQ01000098.1 GCF_001418565.1 Streptomyces graminilatus
CGGAGCAGGTCCGGCCGCTGCTGCCCGGAGGGCCCGGCTGCCTTGTGCTGGTCACCAGCCGCGACCGGCTGGCCGGACTCGCCGCCCGCGACGGCGCCCGGCGGATCGGGGTGGACGTGCTCAGCCCCGCCGAATCCCAGCTCCTGCTGCATCGCACCCTCGGCGCGGCGCGCGTCGACGCCGACCCGTGGGCGGCGGCCGAACTCGCCCACGCCTGTGGGCACCTCCCCCTGGCTCTGCGGATCGCAGCCGCCAACCTCGACCACACCCCCTGGCGCACACTGGAGGAACAGGCCGCCGAACTGCGCGACGGCGACCGGCTGACCGCCCTGTCCGTCACCGGCGACGAGACCACCGCCGTACGCGGTGCCTTCGACCTCTCGTACCACGCCCTCGACGCCCCGGCCCGGCGGATGTTCCGTCTGCTGGCCCTGGTGCCCGGCCCGGAGACCGGTCTCGACGCCGCCGCGGTCGTCGCGGGCCTCGCCCCCGCGGAGGCCGCCGCACTACTGGAACGGCTCACCGCCGCCCATCTGCTGCGGGAACACCGGGCCGGCCGGTACCGCCGCCACGACCTGGTCGCGCTGTACGCGGCCGAGCGGCTGCGCCTGGAGGAGACCGCCGAGGACCGCCACTCGGCCTCCGACGCCCTGTACACCTGGCTGCTGAACGCCACGGGCCACTGCGCCCAACTGCTGTACCCCGGCCAGGCCCCCCTGCCCCCCACCGGCACCGGCGGCCCGGACGGCGGCGGCCCGGACGGCTGCACTCACGGCGACGGCAACGCCGTACCCCCGCCCCGCATCCCCGACGCCGCCGCGGCGATCCGCTGGCTGGACGACGAACTGCCCAACCTCGCCGCGGCCGTCCAGCAGGCGGCCGCCGAGTGCCACCCCGCCTCCTGGCGGCTCGCCCACACCCTCGTCGGCCACTCCTGGACCCGCAAGAACGCCATGGACTGGGCGGCCCTCGGCCGGGCCGCCCTGGACGCGGCCCGTGCCGCCGACGAGCCCGTGGCACAGGCCGCCATGCACAACGTGCTCGGCGCGGCGGAACTCCACCAGAGCCTCCCCCATGCGGCGATCCCTCACTTCGAGCAGTCGCTCGCCCTCGCCGAGGCAGGCGGCTGGCTGGAGGGCACGGCTGTGGCGCTCACCAACCTCGCCAGTGTGAACTGGCTCGTCGGCCGGCTGACACGCGGCGCGGAGTACCTGGAAAGGGCCACGGAGATCGACCGGTGCAACGGCATGCCGGACGGCCACCCGGTCGTCCTGCTCACGCTCGGCATCACGCTGCGCGACCTGGGCCGCCTGACCGATTCACTGGACCGTCTGCGGCGGGCCGAGCGTGCCCCGCGCAACCTCGACTCCCAGCACAACCGGATCCTGACCCACGCCAACCTGGGACGCACCCTCTACCTCCTCGGGGATCCCGCGCGGGCGACGCACCAACTGACGACCGCCCTGACGATGGTCCGGGAGAGCGGCGAACAGGGCAGCGAGGCGTACGTGCTGCGGTTCCAGTCCTCCGTCCACCGCGACGCCGGTGACCTCACCACCGCCCTGGACATGGCGACGACCGCCACCCGTCTCTTCGACCAGGACGGCGAGGAGTACTACCGCGCGGACGCCCGCATCGCCCTCGGCAGCGTCCTGCTCGCCCTCGGCCGCCCCGACGAGGCGGATTTCGTCTACCGGGAAGCGCTCAAGCTGGCCGAGGAACGCGGCGCGGACGAACTGCGGGCACGTGCCCTGCTCGGCCTGGCCGCCGTGACCGACCCGCCCGACCGGGAGCAGATCTCCCGGGCGCTGGACGTCGCCCGGGGCACGGATCACCTGATGGTGCAGGGCGAGGCCCTCACCGCCCTGGCCCGTGCCGAACTGCTGCACGGCGAAGCGGCCACCGCCGCCGCCCGCGCCCACGAGGCCCTCGCGGTGCACCGCGGCACCGGCTGGCGCAGGGCCCTGGCCGAGAGCCTCGACATCCTTGGCCGCGCCGTCGCCACGACCGGCGCGGAGGACCCGGCCCCGTATCGGAAGGAGGCCCAGGACATCTTCCACGCCCTGGGCATGACATCTCATCAGGATTGAGCCCATCGCCCATCGCCCATCGCCAAAATGCCCCGACCTCCGAAGAAGGCCAGGGCACGGCACTGTCACGTTGGCCGGCAGGGGCGAAGAACCGCGTCACCGTGGGCGCCGGTGAGAGCCGGCGCCCGGACGTTCCCAAGACTTACGGCCGGCTCGCGTTCGGGAACTTCCCGGCCAATCCCGTTCGCGACGATCCGATGGCCGACAATCCCGCCGGGACGGCCACTGACCGGCCGCTACGTCCCCTCGGAGGCCGGAGCCCCCCGGACAACAGTTCTGGATGCGGCCTCGCCGGCCTCGTCGACCTCGCTGGTTCGGTGATCGGCCGTGGCGGCCCGATTGCCGGCTTCACCGGGGCCGGGCCGCTGGAACAGGGCGAGGAGAACACCGTCCGCGTCCAGGTGCCGGCCACCGGGTCCTTCCGCACCCTCATGGTGACCCTGGTCCGGACCGGACGGACCCGCCCGGCGCCGCACTGCGGAACGATCTTGACCTGATCCTCCGGGCCGTCAGCGGTCAGGAGCGCCATGGCAGCATGAGACCTCCACGGGTTTCGACGGATGGGCGACGTGTTGCTGGTCCAGTCGTGGGGCAGGCCACCGGTTCGGATCAACGCCTCATGGTGTGGGCGGCATTCTCCGCCGGGCGCGACCGGACTTTGGCGTACACGCAGGGCCGACGCCTCGGCGTCGGCCCTGCGTTGCACCTTCCCGCACTCGGTCAGGAGGGCGGCTGCTTGACCGTGTACAGCAAAACATCGATGTCGAAAGAGACACCAGGAAGAAGATCGGGACGGACTGTCGGAAGATCTACCGGAACAAACCAAGAGCGCGGGCCAGGCTCGCTCCTCGCCCAGGCCGCAACGGCGGCCTAGGCCGCCACCGCCCCGCTCTCCTCCGGCTTCGGTGGCTGCCGCCGCCCCCGCATCCACACGTACACCGGAATGCCCGCGAACAGGAACAGCACCCCCTGGTACACCGCCGCGTAACCCGCGCCCGCGATCAGCCAGAAGGAGAAGGCGAAGGACAGCGCGGCGACGATCAGGTCGCGGGCCAGGCCTGCCGGGCGGACCTGTTCGCGGGTGCCCCTGGCCAGCCAGTAGAGCTGGGCCGCCGCCGAGAGGAGGTAGGGGAAGCAGCCCGTGAACGTCGTGATCAGGACCAGGACGCGGAACGTGGTGTCCGGGCCCGCCGTGTAGTTGAAGGCGATGAGGACCGTGCCGAGGATCGCGCAGGCCCAGACGCCGAAGCCGGGCACCCCGCCCTTGCCGACCTTCGCGAACGGTGCCGGGAAGAGGCCGTCACGGGCAGCCGCGTACGGCATCTGGGCGGCGAGCAGGATCCAGCCGTTCAGGCAGCCGACGATCGACGCCACCGCCACCAGCGCGATGGCCGTGCCGCCCCAGCCGCTGCCGGTGATGGCGTTGACCGCGTCGGCGAACGGGGCGCCGGACTTCACCAGCTTGTCGTGCGGGACCAGGCCGAAGACCGCGACCGTGCCGAGGATGTAGACGAGGGCCGAGCCGAGCGTGCCCAGGACGCTCGCGCGGCCGACGTTGCGCTCGGGGTCCTCCACCTCGCCCGCGCTGACGGCCGCCGACTCGACGCCGAGGAAGCTGTACAGGAGCAGCGCGGCGGAGGCGGCCAGGGCGCCGGGGACGCTCTCGCCCGAGGCGTTGAACGCGCCGAAGTTGTCCGTGTCGATGAAGAACAGGCCGACCGTGGCGACCAGCAGCAGCGGTACGAACTTCAGGATCGTCGACACGATCTGTACCGCCCCGACCCACCGGGTGCCCGCGAAGTTCGCGGCGGCCGGCAGCCAGAGGGCCAGGATCGCGACCAGCGCGCCGAGAGCGTGGCTGTCGTGCAGGGGGATCAGTACGTCGACGTAGCCGACCACCGCCACCGCCAGGGCGGCGATGCTGACCCAGGTCATCGTCCAGTACGACCACGCCGACAGGAAGCCGGCGAAGGGGCCGAACGCGTCGCGCGGGTACACGTACAGGCCGCCGGTGACCGGGCTGCGGCGGGCCAGCTTGCCGAACAGCAGGGCGAGCAGTACCGCGCCAATGGAGAGGACCAGGAAGGCCAGCAGGCTGACGGCGCCGTACGGGGCGACCGTGGCCGGCAGGACGAAGATGCCGCCGCCGATGATGTTGCCCATCACGAGCGCGGTGGCGGCGGCCAGGCCGAAGGTGCGGCGGCGGGGCGGGGCCGTGGTGGGCACGGTCGGCGCGGTCGGAGTCGGCTCCGGCTGCTGGTCGGCCTCGGTGGTGCTTGGAGCAGTCATGACACTTCCGGTCGGCGGGGAGGGGC
>NZ_LIQQ01000099.1 GCF_001418565.1 Streptomyces graminilatus
GCCCAGAAGCCCCCGCCCAAGGCCCTGCCCGCCGTACCAAAACCCTCGTACCCCTACGCATCCCTCATCCAGCAGGCCACCGACCTCCTCGTCGGCCTCCGCCGCCACGAACCCCGCCTGCTGCTCTCCGCCACGGATACGGAATACCTGGCGCCCGGCGTCGCCGCCTGGCTGGAGCGCGACCTCACCCCCACCGCCGTAACGCAGGCCCTCATCGCCCGTCTGCCACCCGAGGAGCTGCACCGCCCGGCCGNNCGCTGCGCACACCGGCCGGGCCATCACCGGTCTGGCACCCACTCCGGAACTGCGACGGCTGCGACCGCGCGTACCGCGGCCCGGAACCGGGCAGATGCGGCGACTGCCGCCAGCAGCACGGGAACCCGGTTCCCGGAGACCTTCACTCCTCAGGGTGAATACCGCCAACTTGTCGGCTATCAGCCCGTGTTGAACTCCTACGCTCACAGCGGGACTTGCCCTGGCATGTGCCACAGGCAATGCCCACCCATACCGCCCCACTCACAAGGACCCACATGGTCAGCGCGCCCCACGAGGCGATGCACCGCATCTTCCAGGAGTACCCGGAGCTCTTCTCCCGGGTCGCCGAGATGCTGGGCATCGACTTCACTCCACCCACCTCGGCCACCGTCCTGCCCACCGACCTCACCGAGACCCAGCCGGTCGAACGACGCGTCGACACTCTTTTACGGCTGGAGACGCCGGACGACGAGCCGCTTCTCCTCGCTATCGAGTCCCAGCGCGAGAAGGACCCGGACAAGCCCGCGAGCTGGGCGTACTACGCCTCGTTCCTGCTCGCGAAGTACCGGCTGCAGCCGATGCTGCTGATCGTCTGCCAGGACCGCGCGACCGCCGAATGGGCGGCCCGCCCGGTCTCCTTCGGCCCTCGCCAGTGGCCCCTTCTCACCCTGCGCCCGCTGGTCGTGGGCCCGCACAACATGCCCGTGTTCACCAAACCGGCCGAGGTCCGCAAGAGCCTCCCACTCGCCACACTGTCCGCGATCACCCACGCCAAGAACCCGGACATCGGGGCCATACTGAAAGCGATGACGACCGTTCTCCACGACGAGACGGACGCCGTCAGGAACCCCATCATCGAATTCATCTCACAGGGCCTGGGCAAGCTGCCCGCCGCAGCGCAATGGAGGACACTGGTGGCCGTGGACCTTTCTTTCTACAAGTCGCCCCTCTTCGAAGAAGTCCGCGACGAAGCCCGGAACCAAGGCCTGACGGAAGGCCGGACCCAAGGCCGGACCCAAGGCCTGACGGAAGGCCGGACCCAAGGTGAGGCGCAACGCGCCGCCGAGGACGTCCTGACCGTTCTCGCCGAGCGTGGCATCGATGTCCCCGAGGACGCCCGTGAACGCGTCATCGGCTGCGGCGACCCCGAGACCCTGAGCCGCTGGCTTCGGCGTGCCGTCACCGCCGCGTCCGCTGCGGCGATCTTCGAAGCCGAGTAGCGCCGAAGCCGCCTGGCAGGTCATCGCGAGGGGGTAACCACACCAAAACGGATGCCCTGCCCCCTACGCGCCGATCACCCTCAACACCAGCACCATCGCCAGTACGGCGATCACGACCGCCCCCGACGCGATGCCCGCGACGCGCAGGACCACCTGTTTCGCGGGCCGCCTGACAACCTTGAGGATGTCGGTACCAGTCTCGGTGTCGGTCCCGGCCCCCACCCTGTCTGGGAACGCGAAGTACACCCACTCCGGGTCGGCGTCGACCGTCACACGGGCGACCGGCAGATAGCGGAGAGTCGCCCGGCGTGCGACTTCCCGCCTCGCCAGGGCCAGTTGGGGTTCCACCTCGGCGCGGAGGGACTCCGGCAGGTCGGGTGGGAGTTTGTCCCAGACGTTGGCCAGGTGCTTCACGCGCCAGCCTGCCCGCCAGGACGTCGGCCACCAGAGGTGCGGCGGGGCCGCGACCCGCTTCCGGTCCGACTCCACCGGGTGGGAGATCTCCGCTTCGACGTACGCCGTGAAGTACCCCTTGCCGCCGCACGGATCGTGCCGGACGCGTTTCGAGCCCTTGCACGCGTCGCAGGGGCGGACGCCCTTCTCCTTGCAGACGCCGCAGGGCATCGTCTGCTGCCCCTGGCACTTGGGGCAGGCCACGTCATGCGCCCCGCACCGCCTGCACCAGTCGGTGCGCACCTGCCGCTGAGCCTTCGCCGGCGGCTTCCGGGTGTCCCTGTCGCGGGTGCCGCCGCACGACCAGCACGCGTCGACACCCCCACCGCACGCACGGCACTTCACCCTCGTCGGGCACTTCTGTGTGCCGCTCCCGCCGCATTGCTCGCAGTCCAGCGAACCCCCGGCGCAGCCCTCGCACGACTCCTCGGCCATCGAGCCCTCGCGCACCAGTCTCACCGGGGGTGAGGATGCAAAACCCGAGGGCACGGGGACGGGATGGGCGGCGAGGTCGGTATAGGCGGGCCGCTTGGAAATCTCCTTCAGCTTCCTTCCCGGCACCCGCCGCCGCACTTCCTGGCCCCGTACCTCGAACCGGCGGTCGATACGGAAGTCGAGCAGCGGCCGGTCGGTCAGCCGCGCCGTCCCGGGAACCATGAGGCGAACGGCCCGGCCCCGCCCGGAGAGGTAACGCTCAACCGCCCGGAGACTCTCCTCCTCACCGGACGGAACAGGCGGATCGGAGGGAACAGGAGGGTCGAAAGGCGGATCGGCAGGTGGTTCCGAAGGTGTCGTGGCCAACCCTGCCTCCCTGGGCAACGTTCCAGGAGAGCAGCGTACGAGCCACCTGATATTCCATCAAGAGGGCCTCATCGCAGCCCTGTTGGAGCTTGGAACTTGGAACTTGGAACTTGGGTCTTGGGTCTTGGGTCTTGGCGCATTGGGTCAGCCCTTGCTGGCTCCCAATGTCAGGCCGCTGACGAACTGCCGTTGCAGCGCGAAGTACACGATCAGCGTCGGGATCGCGGTCAGCAGCGCGCCCGCCGCCACCAGGTTGGGGTCCGTGAAGTACTGGCCGGAGAGGTTGTTGAGGGCCGAGGTGATCGGCATGTTCTCGCCGGTGGAGATCAGGACGAGGGCCCAGAAGAAGTCGTTGTAGATCCAGATGGAGAGCAGGGTGGCCAGGGCCGCCATCGCGGGCCTGCACAGCGGAAGCACGATCTGCCAGTACGTCCGCCACACCGACGCGCCGTCGACGAGCGCGGCCTCGGTCAGCTCGTGCGGGAGCATCCGCATGTAGTTGGCCAGCACGAACGCGCAGAAGCCCGACTGGAACGCGATGTGGATGAGGACCAGACCGAGCGCGGAGTCGTACAGCTTGCCGGAGGCCGTGATCCCCGGCAGGTCGACGAGGAGATAGAGGCGGTACAGCGGGGTGATGATGACCTGCTGCGGGAGCAGGTTGCCCGCCGTGAAGACGAGGAGCAGGGACAGACTGATCCGGAAGTCGAAGCGGCTGACGTAGAAGGCGACCATCGACGACAGGAACAGCGTCAGCAGTACCGCCGGAACGGCGATGATCAGCGTGTTGACGAAGTAGTGCGACATGTCCGACTGCGTGAAGGCGTTCGTGAAGTTCGCGAAGCTCAGCTTGTCGGGCCAGGAGACGTAGCCCTTGGTGCTGGTCTCGGCGTACGGGCGCAGCGCCGAGTAGACCGCCCAGAGCAGCGGCGCGAGCCAGGCCAGCGACATGACCACGAGGAACACGTGCAGCAGCACGCGCGCGGGGCGGACAGGGGCGCGCTGTTCGACGTTCACCGGCATCGTCGTCGTAATCGTGCTCATGCCCGCCGCTCCTTCCGAAAGGTGCTGACCAGGTACGGGATGATCACGACGAGGGAGATCACCAGCAGGACGACGGCGATCGCGGAGCCGTAACCGATCCGGCTGGACTCGCCGATGATGTTGTTCGTGACCAGGATCGACAGGAGTTCGGTGCCCTGGGCGCCGCCGTTGAAGACGTACACGAGGTCGAAGGCGCGCAGTGCCTCGATGATCGTGACGACCAGGACGATCGTGTTCGTCGGCCGCAGGGTGGGGAAGATGACGTTCTTGAACGTCTGCCACTCGTTGGCGCCGTCGAGCGAGGACGCCTCGCGCAGCGACGGGTCGACGCCCTTCAGACCGGCCAGGTAGAGGATCATCATGTAGCCGGTGTGCCGCCAGGACGCGGCGACGAGGATCGCCCAGAGGTTGAGGTCCGGGTCGCCGATCCAGTCGATGTAGTGGCCTGGTTTGTTGGCGCCGATGAGGCTGTTGATCAGGCCCGTGTCCGGGTTGTAGACGAGCTGCCAGACGAATCCGGTGACCGCCAGCGACACCACGACCGGGAGGAAGAAGGCCGTCTGGTAGACCCGGGTGAACCGGATGTTCTTGTCCAGTTGCACGGCAAGGAACAGGCCCAGCGGGGTCGGGATCGCGATGAGTACGACGAACCAGATGACGTTGTGCTGGACGGCCGGCCAGAACTGCGGGTTGTTGTCGAAGAGTTCGTGGAAGTTCCGCAGCCCGACCCACTTGATGGAGTCGAAGCCGATTCCGTCCCAGGTGGTGAAGGCCAGCACGATCGAGGCGAGGGCCGTCACCCAAACAAGGGCGACATGCAGGAAGGTCGGCAGCCCCGCCATGAACGCCAGCGCCACCCGGTCGCGGCGGGTCAGCAGCCGACGGTGACCCGAGGGCGGCTTGCGGCTCGGCAGAGGAGTACTGGTACCGGCCGGGAGCGGCGCGTCGGCCGCCCCCGGGGCCACGGGGACCGAGTCGAAGGCGCTCATGAGGACGCGAAGATCGACTTCTTCTGGCGCTCGATGGACGAGAGCAGGCTGTCGATGCCCTTGGGATCACGGATGAACTTCTGGAGCGCGGGCTGCATGACCGTGGAGGTGAAGTCCGGGCGGCTGTCACGGTCCATGAACTGGGTGAGGTTCTTGGCGCCGCTGATCATCGCGTACGCCTTCTTCTGGATCGGGCTGTACGACGAGGTGTCGGCGGTGGTGGAGGCGGCGACGACGTTCGGGTCGGCCTTGAGGTAGATCTCCTCGGCCTCAGGAGTGCCGAGGAACTCCATCAGCTTGACCGAACCGGCCTTGTTCTTCGGGGACTTGCTGATCATGAACCCGTCGGTCGGCGCCTCGACCGTGTCCTGGCCGAAGGAGGGGTCGATCTCCGGGAAGGGGAAGAAGTCGAGGTCGGCAAGATCGGTCGCGTTCGTGAACTGCTGGCCCACGAAGCTGCCCAGCAGATACATTCCGGCCTTCTTCGAGACGAGGCTCTGGGCCGCGTCCTGCCAGGTCCGACCGGTCGATCCTTCCTGGCTGTAGGGGAGGATTTCGGCCCAGTTGTCGAACGCGGCGCGGACCTTGGCGTCGGTCCAGGACGCCTTTCCGGCCATCAGCTCGACGTGGAAGTCGTAGCCGTTGGTACGGAAGTTGATCTGGTCGAAGGTGCCGAGCGCGGGCCAGGCGTCCTTGTCGCCAAAGGCGATCGGGACCAGTCCGTCCTTCTGCATCCGCTTGCAGAGGGCGAGGAACTGCGCCCAGGTGGTGGGCACTTCGTAGCCGTGGTCCTGGAAGACGCTCTTCCGGTAGAAGATCGCCCAGGGATACGTGTACAGCGGCACGAAGTAGTACTTGCCGTCCGCGCCCTTGCTGAGCTGCTTCATCGCCTCGGGGAAGTTGCCCCCGATCTTCTGCCACACGTCGTCGATCGGGCTGGCCAGGCCCTTGCCCGCGAAGAACTGCATGCGGTAACCGGCGAACCAGGTGAACACGTCGTCCGGAGTGCCCTGAAGATAGGAGTTGATCTGCTCCTGAAACGTGTTGTGGTCCTTGGTGTTCACGTCGACCTTGATGCCGCTCTTCTTCGTGAACGCGGCGTAGATCTCGGCGAAAGCTTTCTTCGGGACGGCGTCCGAGGAGTTCGAGCCGAGGGTGACCGTCTTCGTGTCGGTACCCGTGTCGCTGCTGCCGCAGGCGCTCAGCAACGGAAGGCCCGCGCCGAGCGCCGCCGCGCCGCCGACACCGCGCAGCAGGGTCCGACGACTCGGACCGGGGACGAACAGGCGGGAGGGTGTGTGGTCCATGACGACTCCTCAGGACAGACCCCGAAAAGGGATCAAGGTCATGACTACGCTGGATCCGTGCCGATCTAAAACGACCAGAAATCAACTTGCCCGAACACCGTGGCGGCAATGAGAGCCCCGCGTCAGGTCGCGCGTCAATAGGTCGTACTTGGCGTTCCTGAAATGTGATGGACATGTGAACGCAGGTATTTGCCAACAAACCAATCGCAAAGAGTCAGCGCAAATCCGCCCCCTCGGCCGCCCGGCCGGACGTGCGGCCCGTCCACCGCGAACAGTGATCTTTCATCCGGGACGGGCGGACCGGTCCGGACACGACATCGGTGATGATCGGCCCACGACCGGTCGGTACGTCGGCCGGAGCCCGTCGGCGTGCCGGCCGGAGGCCCAGGAGCAGCAGCAGAAGCCCCGGGAGCCGTAGGAGCCCGCCACCGGATCCTCACCCCGGAAAGGCGGTCCGCCGGGCCGCCGCCCACCCGCCGGCCTGCACCGCCTTCCCATCCGGCCACTCGGCCCGGCACCCGCCACGACCCTGACCCCGCATCAGGTGCGGGCCGCCCGCGCGCCACTCGGCCACCGCACAGCGGCGATCACTGTCCTCCCGGACTCCGGGCCCCCGGGAGGACAGGGCTCCGCACGCCGACACCACCGGCGCGGTACCGCTCCCCCGGACCCCGCTGATCGCGCTCGGCGGGGCCCGGCCCGAGTCAAGGGCCGCCGAACACCCGAACGATCTGCCGCAGCACACGGGCAACCCGTACGCGCCTCAACACCACCACCGTGGACGACCGGAACCGGTAACCGCCCTGTCCCCGTCCACATCCCCGTCCACGTCCACATCCCCGTCCACGTCCCTGGCCACGTCCCTGGCCATGTCCCCGGCCGGAGGCCGCCGTACGAGCTACGGCGACCGCCCTTCCGACGCTCCGAGGCGGCGGGCCGGAGCCACTGCCACCAGGCCGTCCCACAGCGGGCCGGAGCCACTGCCGTCAGGACCGTCCCGCGGCGGGCCGGACCGTCCGGTCAGCCCGCGATCCGTACCTTCCGGGACACGCTCACCTGGTCCACGTCCGACGTCCGGATCGTGACCTTCATGGTCCAGGTGCCCGCGATCGGGAGGTTGAGGTTGTTGGTGCCCCAGTAGCCGCCCTGGTCGGTGACCTCGGCGTTGAGCGGGCCGATGTCCTTGCTCGGGAGGGAGAAGGAGATACGCAGTTCGGGGACGATCGCGAAGCCGTCGTCGGGGCCGAACACCACCGCCTGCACGCTGTTCTCGCCGACCCGGCCGGGTTCGAGGGTGACCTGCACCTTGCCGTGGCCGCCCGGCGTACCGACGTCGAAGGGGATCGTGGTCGTGGACGCGCTGATCACCCCGGGTACGGGGGCGTCCTTGGCTGCCTCGGCAGCCTCGGCGGCGGCCCGGCCCGGCAGGGTGGTCGTCAGGACGGTCGTGATGACCAACACAGCGATCCCGACAGCCACTTCGGCCAACACGGACCAGCGGAGCCGACGCCTGTGGGAGGCGTGGATGTCGTCCGTACGGTCGTCATCAGCGCTGTCGTCACCCGCGCTGTCGTCACCCGCGCTGTCGTCACCCGAGGTGCCGTCACCCGACGTGCCGTCGCCCGACGTGCCGTCGCCCGAGGTGCCGCTGTCGCCTTCGCTCTCGCCGGACCCCGTCGACGGACCGCCGACCTTCTCAGGCACCCGATCCCCGACCTTCGCCTCCGCCGTCTCCTGAACCGGCACCGACACCGGTTCCGACACCGGCACCGGCACCGACACCGACACCTCTACCGGCACCAGCAACCGCCCGGTCCACCGCCGCGAGAACCCGGCCGCCACCAGCAGCAGCGCCACCGCGCACAGCTTGGCGATCAGGATCCGGCCGTACGACGTACCGGTGATCGCGTCCCAGGAGCCGAGGCCGCGCCAGGACTGGTAGACGCCGGTCGCGGTCAGGATTGCCACCGAGGTGAAGGCCAGCCGGGAGAAGCGGGTGATGGTGGACGCCGGGAGCGGGTCCTCCGCCTGGAGCAGGGTGAGCAGGGCCGCGAGGCCGCCCAGCCAGGCGGACATGGCGAGCAGATGCAGCACGGAGGACGCCATCGCCACCGGCACCTGGATACCGGCCGACGCGTGTTCGGCGGCGGCCCACGTCAGGGTGAGCCCGAGGGCGAGCGCGGCCCCGGCGCCCAGCAGGACCGGCTTCGCACGGTCGCCCGTGTCCGCTCCGGAACGCCGACGCCGACGTGCGACCACCGTCAGGAGTACGGCCGTCGCCGCCAGCAGGGCGAGCCTGGCCAGGAGTGCCAGGCCCGGCCTGCTGGTCACGGTGCGTTCCAGGACCGACAGATCGAAGGCGTCGGCGGGCCCGGTGCCGGCCTCGTACGGGCCACGCAGCAGGAGCAGGGCGACGGTGGACGCCAGCAGGGTCCACCAGCCCGTCAGGACCAGCTTGCGCAGGGGGTCCGTGCTCGACGGGCGGCAGAGGAGCACGAAGACGACGGTGCCGACGAGCAACGCCAGCGCCGCGTACGCCAGATAGCGGACGATGTCGTAGAGGGCGCTGGTGGCCGCGTTCTCGGTGGGGCCTGTGTCGATCGCGGCCGGGGTCGCGGAGGGTTCGCCGATGGAGAAGGTGAAGGCGCCCGAAATGGGGTGGCTGTCCGCCGACACGACCCGCCAGGCCACGGTGAACGTGCCCTTGCCGAGGCCCTTCGGCAGGCTGACGCGCACCGCGTCGGAACGCCCGTCCGCATGCTCGGCCTCGCCGGTGCTCACACGCCGGCTGTCGGGGTCGAAGAGCCGGAAGGAGTCGTCGAGCAGGGCGACGGACTCGGTGAAGGTCAGCGTGACCTGCCGGGGCGCCGATTTGAGGACGGTTCCGTCGCGCGGGTCGGTGTCACGGAGAGCGGCGTGCGCGGACGCGGTACCCGCCCCGCCGACGAGAACGAACAGGACCAGCATGCTGCCCAGCAGCGCCAGCCGCTGAACTCCCCGAGCACCCCGAACCCCGCTCCTCACGCCCTTCCGCCCGCCGACGGCCGTAGGCCCGCCTCCCGCGTCGCCTCCCGCGTCGGTTCGCCGGTCATCGTCGCGCCCTTCGTTCCGTAGTCGGCCCACGTACCTTCTCCGTCTTCGGGACTTTGGGACATTGGGACTTGCGGCTCTCGTATACGTACGGACGATCCTGACGCCCCGCTCACCCCGCCGGGAACCGGATTCGCCGTGGTCTTCACCACGTGGGACGGGCGGACACCCCTCCGTCCACCACCAGGTCGTGGCCGCTGACCCAGGACGCCAGCGGCGAGGCGAGGAACACGCATGCGTCGCCGATGTCCTCGGGTCGCCCCAACCTCCCTACGGGCGCCGCCTGTTGCCAGCGCCGCACCCCCTCCGGCCAGTCGTCGGCCAGGCCCTCACGGTCGATGAGGCCGGGCGAGACGGTGTTGACGCGGATCCCGTACCGCCCGTATTCGAGAGCCGCCGAGCGGGCGTGCATCACGACCGCCGCCTTGGAGGCGCTGTAGTGCGCGTGGCCGGGCGCCGGTTGCGCGGCCTCGATGGACGCGATGTGGGTGACGCTGCCCCCGTCCGGCTGCTCCCGCATGACCTCCGCCGCGGCCTGCGTACAGGCGAAGACGCTGAGGAGGTTCGTGTCGACGACGGCCCGCCAGTCCGCGACCGTCATCCCGGCCAGCTCCTGGACCGGCTGTACGCCCGCGCTGTTGACCAGCGCGTCGAGCCGTCCGCCACCCCACTCGGCGGCCTCCCGCACCACCCGCCGGCACTCGTCCTCGTCGGTGAGATCGGCCCGCAGTACGACGGCCCGCCCGCCCGACTCCCCGATCCGCGCGGCCACTTCGCGCGGATCGGGGAGTCGGGCGGGCGGGCCGTCGTAC